>CAZLEO010000038.1:0-43488 GCA_964558555.1 uncultured Rickettsiales bacterium
TCTCGGCGAGGCCGTGGGCGACATCCCGCATACACTGGCGTGAGGCGCGCACTGCAGTGGCGAGGCTCTCGTGTAAACGTCGGGCTTGCTGGGTATTGTCCATGTTGGGATCTCCATGCGGCGGTGCGCCGGCGAGTATTCAGAGATCATATCAGAACGTAGTCGCACAGTATACATGCTAATTAGGCGACAAGCTCTTTGGACGAGCTTCAGGTGCCCACGATAAAGTGCGAATATTCAATTCTCAGGCGGTCCCGAGGAAGACGCCGCCCCCTATGCCGGAGGTCGTGGCTCCGGAAATCCGACCGTCGCTCTGTGCGATCACGGCCTGGCGCTGCGCGGTCCGGTCGAAGGGTGGGCCCGCATTCGCGATGCGACGGGCCTGGTCGTCGCCCGTGTCGGTCAGGTAGCACACCAGCTCGGCGAGGGCCGAACGGTGGTTCAGCGAGCTATATAGCTGATCCAAACGCTGCAACATTCGCCAGTCTCTCCTCACCCGATCCACCACTGCAACGGCACGAGCGCCGACGGACCGGCAGCCTGCGGGCGGCTTCGTATGGATGGGAGCCCTCCAGATTCGACGCAGAAGTGCAGAGGCTTCGGGGAAGGACAGGTCGGCGCGCTTCGCGCGAGGGGCTGGGTCGGCCGGAGAGGATCGGGATCTCTTCTAAGGAAGGCAGGAAGGCAGGAAAGGAAGGCAGGAGAGGGGGCTCCTTGCCTTTGTCTTCTCCTGCCCTTTCCCTCTTTCCTCTTGGCACCTCGACGGGCGAAGGGGCGCACCGCGAAGGGGCCATAGACTCGTCGATTCGATCCGGATTTCGGATCGTTCGGGTGGGTCTCAGGGGGTGGTCGCGGAGGGGGCGATCTGGATCGACACCGGCGGGACCGGCTCGCCGTCCACGTACACGCCGAAGTGGAGGTGGGGGCTCGTCGAGCGCCCCGAGTTGCCGCACGCGCCGATGATGGTGCCCCGACGGACCTCGTGCCCCACCCGGACGAACCGGGCGCTGAGGTGCAGGTACCGCGTCTGCAGCTGGTGACCGTCCCACTCGCCGTGGTCGATGACGATCCAACGGCCCGCGGACTTCGAGCGTTCGCTGATCACCACGGTCCCCGCAGCCGCGGCGAAGATCGGCACGCCGGGCCGGCACCCGATGTCCTGGCCGTGGTGCATCCGCCCGGCCTCGCCGGTGATCGGGTCGACTCGCGGGCCGAAGGGGGAGCCGGTGACGTACCGCCGCGGGTTCATCGGCATGCGCCAGCGGTCCAGTCCGAAGTCGCTCAGCGACAGCCGCAACTCCCGCAACTCGTGCCCGCGGACGTCCTCGGCGTCGGTGGAGTAGGTGATCTGTGCCTTGCGGTGTGCACAGCCGCCACCCAGCAGGGGAAGCGTCGCGAGCAGGACAGCGACCACGTGCACGGCGCTGCGACCTGGAGATGGTCCGGACACACAACCACTGTAGCGTGGGGCCGCCCGGGCCGCCGTTACCGGGCCATGACCTGATCCGGTCCGAGGCTGCGGGTCCGTCCGTGATAGCTTCTCGATTCATGAGTACCGACCACCCGACGGCGCTCGAGCAGGCGGCGCGGATCCGTTCCGGGGACGAGTCGTCCGAGGAGGCGGTCCGTCGTAGCCTGGACCGCATCGAGGCGGACAACCCCCGGCTGAACGCGTTCGTCTCGGTCTTCCGACGCCGCGCGCTGGCCACGGCGCGGGCCAGGGACCGCCGCACCCGGCGTGGCGATCTGCCGCCCTTCCACGGGGTCCCCATCGGGATCAAGGACCTGCACGCCGTGCGCTGGTCGGTCACCCGGATGGGCTCCCGCAGCTGCCGGTGGCTGTTCACGCCCGTGGACGACAACATGGTCGGCGCGCTGCGCAGCGCCGGGTTCGTGGTCGTGGGCAAGCTCTCCACGTCGGAGCTGGGGCTGTTGCCGGTGGTCGAGCCGGACATCCACCCACCGACCCGGAACCCGGTCGATGACGCCCACACCGCGGGGGGCTCGAGCGGCGGTTCGGCGGCGGCCGTGGCCAGCGGCATGCTGCCCGTCGCCCCGGGCAGCGACGGCGCGGGATCGATCCGTATCCCGTCGGCGTTCTGCGGGCTGTTCGGTTGCAAGCCCACGAGGGGCCTGCTCAAGGCGGCTCCCGACTTCGCGGATCCCAACGGCCTGGCGTGCCTCGGACCCATCGCCCGCACGGTGCCCGACGCCGCGGCGTTGCTCGACGTCATGCTGCGGCGGGATCCCGCCTCTCCCGGATCGTTCACGAGCGTCCTGGAGACGCCTCCGATCCAGCTGCGTATCTCGCTGTGCGAGCAGCCCGCTGTCGGCGACATCGACCCGGAGGTGTCCGCCGGGGTCCACCGGATCGCCGCGACGCTTCGCGACCTGGGCCACGAGGTCCGGGAGGTGGAGCCGCCCGAGGTGTCGCCGTCGGATTTCCTCCCGATCTACGCGCGCCTCTTCGCGAGCATCCCCGTACTCGCCGACTCGAAGCTCCAGCCGATCACGCGCTGGATGCGGGAGAGGGGACGCGGCTACTCCAAGCGAGACGCCGCCGAGGCGCACGGCAGGATGGCCGAGCCCATCGAGCGCTGGCTGCGCGACACCGACGTGCTGCTCACGGCGACCACCGCCATCCCCGCCCCCGCCATCGGCGAGTTCGCCGCCCTCGAACCCGAGGATCTCTGGGAGGCGATTCGCCCGATCGGGGTCTTCACGGCGGGCTTCAACGTCAACGGCAACCCGGCCGTGTCGGTCCCGGCCGGCCACACGACCGCGGGCTTGCCGATCGGTGCGCAGCTCGTGGGGGCCAGGCAAGACGACGCACGTATCCTGTCGCTGGCTCACCAGCTCGAAGCCGCCGTGGGGGGATTTGATCCACTCTCCGGTGCCCCGCCCGCCCGCTGACCTCGACGCACTCGATCCATCCTCGATGAACCGCGCGGCGTAACGCCTGCGTAACGCAGAATCGCGCGTCAGGTGGATACGGTGGGTACAGGCCTCGCGGCGGCGCCCCCCAACCGGGGCGCCCCGGGGCAAACACCGGAGGCTGCCATGTCGGCGATCAAGGCCCGCAATCCACACGACAACGCCCCGGAGAACACGACCGAAGCCCCGGCCTCGAGCGGCCTGGCCGATCCCCTCGCCCCGCTGCAGCTCCGCGACTCGCTGTGTGATCCCCTCTGCGATCCCCTGCGCGCCGCGGCCGCAGGCGTGCGCGGCGGCGGCTCGGCGCTGCCCCACGCCGACTCGATCCAGGAGGCCTTCGGACACCACGACGTCAGCGACGTCACGGCCCACGCCGGTGGCGACGCGGCCGAGGCCTGCCAGGCCATGGGCGCCACGGCATTCGCCTCGGGCAGCGACGTGGCATTCGGCGGCACCCCCGACCTGCACACGGCCGCCCACGAGGCTGCGCATGTGGTCCAGCAGCGGGCCGGGGTCCAGCTCGATGGGGGGGTGGGGCGGTCCGGCGATCGCTACGAGCGCCACGCCGACGCGGTAGCCGACGCGGTGGCTCGCGGCGAATCGGCCGAGGGCTTGCTCGACACCATGGCGCCCGGCGCGGGCGGCGGCGACGCCGTGCAGATGAACGGCTGCCAGTCGGATCCCTACAGCTGGGAGCACCTGCTCGAGGAGGACGATGGCGCGGCCGTGCCGGCCCCTGAGGCCGACGCCGATCGCGAGTACGACGGCCCCGGTGTAGACGACGCCTTGCACGCCGGCCACTACCTGGGCTCGCGAACCAACGCGGTCGCCAGCCTGGTGTCGCGTGGCGGTCAGGCCGTGGGTACACCGGGACCCATTGCCGTGGCCACGGCGCCCGTGTCCATCGCCTCGGGCATGACCATGCTGCACGACGCCGCCGGCGAGAACGACGGCCTCGAGCAGGCCGACCTGATCGCCAACGGCGGCACGCGAGTGGTCTCCGGAACCGCGACCCTGGTCGCGGCCGGTGGGTGCGCCGCGGCCGCCCCCGTGGCCGTGGCCGCGGGCGGGGCGGGCATCGGCTACGGCATTGGCCGCGCGGGCGACGAGATGTCCGCCGAGACCGGGATGCTCACCGAGGAGGTGGTCCACCGCAACGCCGCCCGCGGCGCCGCCGGCGAGACCACCGAGGTCAACGAGAGCGCCACGGACCGCCTCGCCCGCGTGGCCCACGAGGCCCGCCGCCGAGACGGCAGGCTGGTCCGCGAGGCGGTGACCCCGATCGCCGGCGAGACCGCCGGGGACGTGGCCGGCACGGTGGCCGGGGAAGCCTCCGGCGCGGAGACCTACGTCCGCGGTATCCCCCAGGCCGCGGGTGAGGCCATCGTCTCCATCCCGGTGCGCGGCTACCAGGCCGTGCGCGACCACTGGCGCGACCACAACCAGCGGGTGGACATGGCCAACGCCGAGGCCTGCTACCACCACGACAACGCCGCCGGCGTGGGCGACCGCGGCGACCGCACCGACCTCGACGACATCATGGACGAGATCGAGAGCGGTGGAGATCTGCCGCAGGCCTGCATCGAGGGTTATGTCCCCGACGCCGCCGAGGCCGAGGCCCACTGCGAGGCGAACCGGCATCCCGGGGTGAGGCGACTGGCGAGACCGGAGGAATGAGATGGTGGGGGCTCAGATGCCGCGCGGGCCGATGCCGATGCCGAGGCCTTCTCGGCCGTCGCGGACCTCGTGGACCAGCACGATCTCGAACTCGTCGGGCACGCCGAGCTGCTCGCGGACGGCCTGCTTCATGGCGTCGAGGGTCTCGTAGCCGAACGCGGTCGGGTCGGGGACGCGGGTGGCCTCCTGCTGCTCGGAGCGCTGGCGGAGTTCCTGTCGAGCGTGCTGCAGGGACCGTCGGGCCTCGGCCGCGTCCTCGTCGGAGATACCCTGGGAGCCGTCGGCCGCCAGAGGTGTCCGGCTCACCGTGAGTTCGCCTGGCGGTGGCTCGGGGATCGGGATGGCGACGAACGCTCCGGCCAGCAAGACCAGGACCGCGACCAGCGCCACGTACGTCTTGTTCAGCAAGCTCATGACGTCCTCCTATCGCTCGACGATCTCGAGCTCGGCCGTGACCTCGTCGAGGTCGTGAGTGGGCTCGAAGCCTTCGGCGTAGGCCCAGCTGTTGTCGTCGATGTCCGCCTCGTGCGGCTCCAGTCTGCTGGCAGACAGCTCCTCGAGGTAGGGCACGTGCAGCTGCATCAGCTGGTCCTGACACGAGTCGACGTCTTCGGAAGCGGCGGTCAGCGCCTCGTCCGGGTCGATGGGCTCGGTCACGGGCAGGTCGGCGATGGCGGACGGCGGCAGATCCAGCGGGGGAGCCGTCTGCTCGTCCTGCAGCTCGGGCACGCCGTCGAGGTCGCGGGGCGTGGGGACGATATCGGCCAGCGTGTTCGAGGACTGCTCGAGGTCGACCGCGGCGGTGAAGATCTCCGGGGTCGCGCCCAGGACGTCCATGGTCACCTCACCCGGCCATGCGCGGGACTTGTTGAGGCGGATGATGGGGGCGTAGGCGCGCTCGGCGACGTTGGTGATGCAGGGGCTCTCACCGGCCACGTCGGGGTAGCCCGCTTGCGGCACGAACTGGTCGTCGTGGGAGAAGGTGTGGGTCATCTGCAGTCGTCCGCGGTGGTTGGTGAAGGCGCGGCCCAGGTTCATGACGATCGGGTAGATGTCGGCCAGGACCTTGTACTGGCAGCACGCGCCGGAGGCTGCGCAGCCGGTGGCCGGGTCGTAGGCGGCGATGGCGTCGCCGTGCAGGGAGGCCGAGGACATGCAGGCCGTCATCCCGGCGTTGTACAGGCCCTCACCGGCCGCCTGCATGCCGAGGTCGTGGTGGAGGCCGTAGGTGAGATCGTGCTCGATCTTGAGCCAGGGGAAGTTCTGCGGGTTGGCCCGGTCGGCCACGGTGGTCATGGGCCGGCCCTCGTCGTCCACGCGCACGAACTGGTCCTCGAGGATCGGGTCGATCAGGTCGACGACCCAGCCGGCACAGGCGCCGGACTCCACCCAGATCCACCAGTGGCCGGTGGTGCGGAACTCGAACTGCCCGTTGAAGTTGACCGGGCGCACGTAGACGTCCGTCTCGACGTCGTGGATCTCGCAGACGAGATCCAGGGGCCAGATCTCGAACTCCTGGTGGATCTTCAGCTCCTCCTTGTACAGCTCCCGCGGGAGCGTGGAGCAGGGGACCCCCTCGGATCCCCAGTCGTGGGTCTTGCACTTGGAGTCGGACGTGGTCCAGGTCACGGAGGTCTCCGGCATGCCGTACAGGTCGATCTCGTCGTCCCAGTACAGGTCGGATAGGCGGCTTGCCGTGGAATAGTAGGCGTCCTCGGCGATGCCCTTGGTGGGGATCTCGAGCACGTCGGGGATGAACCCCTGGTTCTCCCACCACTGGGCCGGGAACTCGCGCTGGCAGATCAGCGAATGCACCCGGTCGTTGAACGCCTGCAGGTGGGCCAGCGTGCAGGTCTGGCCCTTCTGGCACGTCCACGCCACGACCTCGCCGTCGAAATAGTGGCCCGTGTACATGTACAGGGTGATGTCCGTGTCGCCGGCGTAGATCTTGGCGCTGGAGAAGTTGTCGACCCAGGCGCCCGGATAGTCCACCGAGCCGGTCATGGCCTGGGTCGCGAGGAGGTCGCCCGACCGCCGCTCGCTGTTGGAACCCCATTGTTCGGAGCCGACCTTGCTCACGTCCCAGTCGTGCAGGGGGATGTCGTACTGGTCGCCGAGGAAGTTGACGTGTTCGTAGAGCCTGCAGCCGTCGCTGGCTGCTTCTGCCGGCGACGGCGCGATCAGCGCGGCAGCCGTCAGTGCGATGCCGGACACGAGCCCGGGGAGCCAGCGGTTGGGGTTGGATCGTCTCATCGTGGGTTCCCTCCGGGACGCGCGAGCTGCGGGGGACATCCCCGGACACGGCGTCCGTTCGAAAGGGGGCTACACGGTGGAAGGGGGCTTTCTTACACGGGCTGCGGCGAGGGGGCTCAGGGCTGGTAGATCACGGTCCGGATCACGGCGCGCTGGGAGCCGGGCAGCTCGCTCACGCCGTCGGGATCGTCGGCCGAGAACTGGTTTGTCACCCAGCTCAGGGCGGGGCCCGGCGGCTCGGGGGACAGCACGAACACCAGGCGCCACGTGCCGGCCGCCTGTCCGAGGACCTCGACGGCCTGGCCGCGGACGACGAACACGCCGTTGCGCTCGTCCGTGGTCAGCCCGGGCAGGGCCACGACATCCCCGGAAGGGTCGATACCCCAGGCGGTCAGGGCCACCTCGCTCTCGGCGGGGGAGGCGGGGCGCAACGAGATCTCCAGCCGAGACGTGGCGGCGTAGGTGGGGACGTCGGGAGGGGGGTCGTCGTCCCCGCGGACGTCCAGCATGTAGCCGCTGAACTCGGCGTCGTAGACGGGGGGCAAGGGGCCGGTCCGGTCGAACAGGCGCGGGAGGACCAGCAATCCGATGAGCACGCCGGCGGCGACCGCAGCCCAGGTCAGGTAGACGGTCCGGCGGGGCCGGGGCTCGACCACGGGCAGGCCTTCGGCCTCCCGCTGATCCAGCACGGCGCGGGTGACTCGATCGGTCAGGTCCCCGTCCACCATGGGCTTCGCCGACTCCGCCCAGGCCTGTCGCGCGTCCACGTCGTCGGCGAGGCGAGCCAGGAGGGCGTCCCGCTCCTCGTCGGACAGATCCCCCTTGCGCAGGCGCTGGATCGCGATCTCGTCGAGTTCACCGCGGGAGGCGTCGCCGGTCTCGAGGTGCTGGGCGAGGGAGGCGAGGAGACGATCGTCGGCGTCGTCCCGGTCTGGCCGCTCGTCGCGGTCCACGGTGGCCTCCCCTCGGCAAGGGTGGGTCAGTCGGCGGCGACGATCTGGAGTGGATCGGCCACCCAGGCCTGCCGCCCGTTCCCAGTGTACTGGGATACCAGTGCGGCGGACTGTACATCGTTTTCGAGGTTCTTTCCGGCCCCCACCTCGATCTGGTAGCGCACGTGGGCCTTGGTCCCGGTCTGGGTGGGGATGCCCAGCGAGTACACGTGGACCTGGCCGGAGAAGGTCTTGATGCGGACCATGTAGCTGTGGAACTGGCTCAGGTTGGCAGCCTCGAGCTGCAGCCGCACCCGCAGCACCTGGTCGTTGACGATCTCCAGATCGCAGTCGGTGCAGGGGCTCTTCAGCGGCAGCCCGGTGACGGTGGCGGAGCAGCGCAGCGACAGCGCCGCGGTCTGGTCGGGGCAGAACGACGGCGGGGTGTTGGTGGAGCCGGGATCACCCGGGATGAAGCTGTCCGTGACCGTCGTGACGTTGGGACAGGCGACCGCGGCCCCCGTGTTGGTGGAGGTCAGGTCCAGGGGGACGTAGGGAGGCTGGGGCGTGGGGTCCCCACAAGCGAGGTCGACCGGGTGATCCACGAACGCCCAGCGGTCGGTGCAGTGCTCCCAGCCGAGGGCCGCGCAGGCGTCGAGCAGGCCGGGCTCGCCAGGACAGTTGAATGTCGTGGTGGTCCAGTCCGCCGTGTCCACCAGGTGGCCGCGGACGTCGGCCTGGTTCAGCTCGGGAATCTCATGGCGCACGAGCCCGGCCACCGCGGCGGCGTGGGCCGAGGCCATGGAGCTGCCGGACCAGGGGCGATAGGGCGCGGCGCCCGGGTCGGTCTGGGCGATGGGCCAGGCCGAGCACACGTGCACGCCGGGGGCGAGCAGGTCGAGCCGGTCGCCGGCCGCGCGATCCTCGGAGAAGCCGACCTGATCCAGGGCGCCCACGCTGAGCACGTCGATGTGCACCGCCGGCGCGAAGACGTCCATGCAGGCGTCGCCGGACTCACAGCTGTGGCCGGCGGCGGCGACCATCACCGCGTCGTAGGCCGCGGCGACCTCCTCGACGGCTGCCTGGACGAACTCCGGCATCATCCGCGAGCTGCCCAGGCTCATGTTGATCACGTCGGCGTCGACGGCGGCCGCGTGCAGCAGGCCGCGGCCCACCGACGACCAGTGGCCGCTGCCGTTGTCGTCGAGCACCTTGAACGGGACGATCTCGGCGCCGGGGGCCACGCTGGCGATGATGCCGGCCACGTGGGTCCCGTGACCGTTGTGGTCGTCGAGGTCCGTGTTGTCCGCGACGTGGTTGTAGCCCGAGGGTACGTCCACGCCCCGGTCGAAGATCGGGTGTGACGCATCCACGCCCGTGTCCAGCACCGCGATGCGCGGGGTCATGCGGGCCACGTCGTTGCGGTCGATGCGCAGGAACGCGTGGTTCCAGCCGTTGGCCACCGCGTCGGGCAGCCCGTCGGCCAGGGCCAGGACCGTGCAGTCCAGGACCACGTCGTCGTCGCCGGCGATCAGCCCCAGGGACGCCAGCTCCCAGCGTAGCTCCGCCAGGGCCACGTCGCCTTCCAGGCCGATCCCGGAGATCCGCACGTACTGCGACAGACCTCTCGGATCCGTCGCCCGGCTGTCCGGGTGGATCAGGTGATCGGGGTAGAGCCGCTCCGCGTCGACCCACAGGCCGAACTCGTTGGCGAAGAAGTTGCGCGCCCGGTCGGCGCCCTCGTCGGCCCGACCCGCGGCGAACTTCACCACCAGTACGCCGGGCTCGCACACGTCGGCGTCCAGGGTGGGGACGTTGCCCGGGTACACCTCCCAGGTGCCGTCGGGCAGCCACGTCGTACACCAGCTGGTGTCCTGTGCCTGAGCCAGAGTCGGAATGGAGAGAAGGAAGAACGCGAACACACCCCTGGATACAAACCCCATTCAATGCCTCCCAAAGTGCCTCGAAACGCCGCTCCCGGGCGGCCCGTCCGGTTAATGATCCGGAATACACGGACTACCCAGGAGTTCTTACGCACCCACCGCGCGTAATCTTCAATTTCTTACGATTACATCGGATCCCCAACCAAACAACACAAAAGCGCCCCAGGCCTCGGGAAGCGAGGACGTCTCTCCCGCGTCGCCACGAATCAGCGCGATCTGGGCCTGCCGGAGGGCCTCGGCCGGGGCCATGGTGCGGCCGTTGTCGTACAGCCGGGTCATCAGGTCCCGCGCCGCGGCGTCGTCCACGCGCCAGCCCGCGCCGATCACCGCCGAGGAGCCCGCGTCGAGCAGGCCGGTGGCCAGCCCCCAGCCCTGGCCGGCGGACGGTGCGGCGTCCTTGCCGGTGTCGCACCCCGACAGCACGGCCAGCTCGGTGACGGCGGCCAGGGACTGCAGGTCCATCCAGGTCACGCGGTCGCCGCCGGCCAGCCGCAGGTGGGAGAACGGCGGGATCTCGGCGTCGACCACGCCGTGGCCGGCGAAGTGGAGCAGGGCGGCCGACGTGGCGGCGTCCTCGAAGGCCGCGGCCGTGGCCTGGGGCCCGGTGAGCAGGGCCGCCTCGGGGAGGAGCTCGGCCACGGCCTGGGCCTCGTCCCGGGCGCCGCGCAGATCGCCGGTGGGATCACCCAGGACCACTGCACCTCGGCCGCGCGGGGCGGGCTGTCGGGCGGTGACGAACGCGCCGGCGCTGGGGGCCGCGGCGAGGCGCACGTGCTCGACGAGCCGGCCGCCCTCACGGCCCAGCGTGCAAAACGGCAGGTCGCGCAGCGGCCCGTGGGGGAACACGATCAGGGCGGTGTCCGGGAGCAGCTCCAGTTCGGCGGGGAGCAGGGCCTCGTCCAGGGTCCGGGGGGCGGGGGCAGGGCCGCCCGCGTCGATCTCGGCGCGGTGCTCCCTCACGATCCGCGCCAGCTCGATCCGGCCCAGGGGCCGGCGCAGGACGCGCGTCGGTTCGCCGGCGCGCACCACGAACGCCAGCACCTCGTCCCGTGTCGTGTGGTAGGCCACGGCGGTGGCGTCCGCGGGCAGGGAGGCGCGCAGGTCCTCTGCGGTCGCGGCGCCGTCATCGTCGGGCCGGCCCTGGACCAGGGCGGACTGGGCGCGAACGAGGTCGTCCACGAGCTCGCCGCGGCGGCTCTCCCAGGCACCGCGCTGGTGGGGCAGCAGGAACGCCTCCTCCTCCTCGTGGGACTGGAGCTGGAGCTGGGCTGTGGACACGGCGGCCATGCGCTGGAGTACGTCGCCGTCGTCGAGGACCACGCCGCGGTTCGCCTGCGCGGACCGCTGCCTGCCCCGCTCGGCCACGGCGAATGCGTCGTCGGGGCGGCCCAGATCCACCAGCAGGGTCACGTAGGCGTCGAAGACCTCGTCGCGATCGCCGAGGAAGTACGGGCGGTCCACGAGGGGATCCAGTAGCGCGGCGTCGCCTTCGATGGACCGTAGCGACCGCTCGAAAGCGACGATGGCGTCCTCGTGACGGCCGGCTGCGGCCAGGGCCCTCGCGCGGCCGTGGTCGGCCCACCACCGAGCAGCCCACTCCCCCTCGGCGTCGGCGAGCCGCTCGTACTCGGCCAGCGCGGCGACGTGATCGCCGCGCTGCAGGGCGAGCTCCCCGCGCAGGGACGTCAGGTAGGCGTCGTGCTCGAAGGAGGAGGTGTCGGCGAGCCCGGCGTCGGCGGCGTCGATCCGCTCCTGGGCCCGATCGAGGCGCCCCTCGGCCAGGTCGAGCGCTGCGAGGTTCATCCGGGCGTTGGCCTCCCACGCGGGCAGCTCCTGGCGCCGGTGGATGGCCAGGGCCTCCTCGAAGGCCGCCTCGATGACGGACGCGTCTGCGTCGGCCAGGCCGCGGCGGCGCGCCATCAGCAGGGTCCAGCCCAGGTTGGTCTGGAAGGTGCTCCAGGCCTCGAGCTCGTGGGGGGCGGGATCGTCGCCCACGGCCAGCAGGGGGCGCGCGTCCTCCAGCGACGCCAGGGCCTGCTCATACCGGCCCGCGGACTGGTGGACCGCGGCCAGGGCGAGCAGCGCGTTGGCCTCGTCGCCGGGCCGGTGCAGCAGGCGGGCGAGCTCCCGGGCGCGGCGCAGGTGGTCCAGGGCGTCCGGGCCGGCGCCGAGGCGGGCGGCGAAGAAGCCGAGGTTGGCGCGGTCGCGGGCCTGCCAGGCCAGGTGGCCGAGCTCGAGGTCGATGTCCAGGGCGCGGCTCGCCAGGGTGTGCGCGGCGACATAGTCGCCGGCCTCACCGCGGTTGTGGGCGGCGAGCCGCAGGTAGGTGGTCTCCTCGGCGGGCAGGTCGGCCTCGACCGCGGCCGCGGCGGCCTCCTCGAAGCGGCCGGCCGCGTCGTCCAGGCGGCCCTCGCGGCGCGCGAGGAAGCCCAGCCGCTCCAGGGTCAGCATGCGGTCGCGGGCCGGCGCGCCGACCAGCGCGGCCCGGCACAGGTCGCCGGTGTCCTCGGCGCGTTGCTTGTACGCGGCGCGGCAGTCGACCACGGGCGGGGAGATGTCGCGCGTGCGGCGGTCCTTCGCGTCCACGATGAGGGTCCGGGTGAGCCAGGCGGCGGATCGGTGCGCCTCGGTCGGCGGTGCGTCCCCGCCGATCCACTCCGTCACACCCCTGGGCTCACCCTCCCAGGCCGCCACGATCACCGTGATCGGCACCCCGATGGGGAGTTCGTCCGTGGGCACGACGGTGAGCAGCACGTCGTCGTGGAGCCGGGTGGGCGGCAGGGTGTCGTCGGCGCCGGGATACCGCAGCAGGTGGGGCGTGTGTCCCTCCAGCGCCGGATCGGCGATCCAGGCGGCGAGCCGCAGCTCCGCGGTGGTGTCGCCGCCGCGGACGAGGAACACCGCGGGTTCGCCGGTGACGAATACGGGGATGCGGACGCCGGTCCCGTCGTCCTCGAGGCCGCGGAAACCCTGTATCTGGACGTCGATCTCGGGGGGCGCCGGGCGGCGGCAGCCCGCCACCGAGATCGCGACGACAATGGCGAGCGAGGCGAGGATCAACGCGCGTCTCATGCGTCGCCGGTCTCCTGTTCGAACTCCTCGACCACCTTGCGCAAGGTGGTGCGGATGCGGCTCTTGCGCGTGTACACCGCCTGGACCTCACAGCCGAGCATGGCCGCCACCTCGGGCGCCGGCAGCAACCGCACGTACATCAGCTCGAACACCAGGAAGCTCTCGGGGGTCAGCCGCTCGCGCAGCCGCGCCAGCAGCTCCCGCGCCCGCTCCTGGCGGACCAGCTGCTCCTCGGAGCCCTCGCCACCGTCGGGCGCGTGGGCCATCTTCAGATCGTCCGGCGCGACCAGGGTCTCGCCGCGCCGCTTGTCCGCGCTGCGCGCCCGGATCACCCGGCCCGCCTCACGCTCGGCGATCTGGCCCACGTAGTTGGCCACGGACATGCCCCGCTCCGCGTCGTAGTTGCGCAGCAGCCGCGAGTCCTTCGCGAACAGCACCAGGAACGTCTCCTGCACCACCTCGTCCACGTCCTGGTTCAGGCATGGAACGCGCGCGGGGTTGCGCGCGAGCACACGGCGCACGCGCACCACCACCACCGGCATGAGCGAGTCGATGAGCTCGCGGATCTTGTCCGGCCGCCCCGCCAGCGCCGCGGCGAGCAGCTCCCGCGCCTCGGCGCCCGTGGGCGCGAGGATCAGCACGACGACCAGCAGCTGGATCAGGGGTTGCAACCCGGTTCCTCCCCGACGAGAGATCGAATTCTAGCAGGTGTGGGCGGCGGTCAAGGGGTGACGTACACCGGCGTGTCCGTGATCGGCAAGCTCGCCACCCCCCCGTCCACGACCACGGCCACCGCCTCGTCGAACACGTCCCGGCCCTCGGCCGTCTCCCAGGGAACGTCGAAGGAGAGCTCCATCGCGGGCTCGTCCTCGCCCGAGAACGAATCGCGCTGATCCCACACCACGAAGGCGGTGGAGCCGTCGGTGCGGCCCACCTCGTACAGCCAGGTCTCGTCGCGGCCGGTGGGGACGCGGCGGGCCCAGGCGCAGCCGTCGAGCCAGGCGACGTTGCGGGCGAAGTCGGCGTGTACGGGCTGGGGGGAGAACTCCATGCCGCCGGGGTCGGGGTCGGTGGTGTTGAGGGTGAGCTTGCCGAAGGTGAAGTGGCGGAAGTACACCCCCAAGGCGACGCTCTCCTCGACCTGCTCGGCGACGAGGTTCCACCAGTGCTGGGCCGCGAGGCCGCCGGCCATGCCCACCAGGGCGCGCTGGACGAGCTGGCGTACCTGGATGCGGTCCCGGCGGGCGTCGAGGTCGGACTCGTCACCCAGGCCGAACGCGAACATGCGCAGGTAGTCGGGGTAACCGTCCGGCTCCAGAGGTGTGCTGGACAGGTCGCCGGCGAGCAGGGTGATGTCGTCGCGCATCTCGTCGATGAGCTGGTCGTAGAGATCGGGGTCGCGGTCTCGGTACTCGGGCGGGGTGGGGCCGCCGAACTCGGACGCGAGCATGGGGATGCCCGCGGTCTCGGGGTGGCTGTCGAGGGTGGCGCGCATGGTGGCGAGTAGCTGGGGCACGAGGTGGGGGTCCTGGTAGGGGTGGATGTCGAAGGCGTGGAAGGGCAGCTCCTGGCCGTCGGCGTCCAGATCCTCGAACACCTCGTGGAAGAACAGCTGGTCCTCGGGGTCGTCGTCGGCCCAGCTGCCGCCGCAGATCACCGTGGCGTCGGGATCGGCGTCGAGGACGGCGCGGTGGAAGGTGCGCAGGAGCTCGGCGTACTCGGCCGGTGTGCCCTCCCAGTTGACCAGCTCGTCCACCTCCCAGTCGCTCTCGAACAGCGAGACCGCGCCCCCGGTGCGGGCCACGACCTCGTACACGTACTCGTAGTAGTCGCCGCCCACGGTCAGGTCGGCGGGCACGGTGTGGCTCGACTCCTCGGTGGTGGGCCAGTGGCAGCCGCGGGCGTTGATGCGCAGCAGCGCGGGGGTGTCGTCGTCGATCTCCGCCACGAAGCTGTCGATGAGGGTGTAGTGCCACTCGTCATCCACCGGCTCGATCTGACACCACCAGATGTTGTTCTGGATGCGGGGGGTGCCCAGGGCGTGGAGGTCGTCGAGGAAGGCCTGACCGCGGTACTCCTCGTCGCCGAATGCCATGCCCATCGGGTGGTCCCACAGCTGGGGAGGGGCGGCGGTGTCGTCGTCGTCGTCGCCTGGTCCGCTCGAGTCGTCGTCGTCGTCCGCGGCCGTGGTGTCGTCGTCGCCAACCGTGTCGTCGTCCTGATCGGGATCGGTGCAGCCGAAGAGCAAGGCCCAGACCGGCAGCAGCGCCAGGGCCTGCCTGGGGGTCATCGTTCGATGAACAGGGGTGACAGCCAGACGCGGTGCTCGGTGTCCCCCTCCCAGATCCGGGCCCTGACGTAGAACGCGTGTGTGCCCGGATCGGCCAGCCCCACCTCCAGGGACGTGGCCTCGGCCTCGGCGATCACGTCGCCGCCGTCGGGCTCCACCACCTCGATGACGTCCACCTCCCAGTCGCCGCCGGGCTCCACCACCACGGTCAGCTGCAGCGGGAAGCGGGTTGCGGGGACCACCGCGCCGGGCAGGTACAGCGCGCCGTCCTGATCCAGGGCCACCATCGCCACCCGGCCGCGGGGGCCCGTGGTGGCCATGGTGCGGCGGGACGTCAGCCCCTCCCACAGGGTGTCGCGGTCGAAGTCCCCCTCGACCCATACGCCCGTGATCGCGCCGGTGGCGAACTGCTGGTACGGCGTGTCGGGCTCGCCGTCGCCGTCCGCGTCCCAGAACGCGCCGACGGTGGAGGCCTCGTCCAGGCTGCCGGGCCGGCCGTCGTGGCTGTCGGAGCCGCCGAGGAAGCCCAGCCGATGACCCTGGGTGAGGGCCTCCTGGATGGAGCCCCACCAGATGTGCTCGGCCTCGTGCTCCTCGTTGATCCAGAAGTCGCAGCCGTCCTGGCCGGGGTCGCGGCATTCGGAGCTGCCGTGCTCGCTGGCCACCTCCACCAGCATCTCCACGTCCGGGTCGGGGATGTTGGTCTCCAGGGCCCAGCTGACCGGGTTGGGGAACTTGTAGGCGGAGTGGTGGAAGAACGTCAGCAGGTCCTCGGCGCCGCACTCGTCCTCGGCCACGATGAAGTGGATCAGCAGATCGTCCACGGTCGTGGCGATGGGGCGGTCCTCGGCCAGACGGTAGACCAGGCCGGAGTCCCCCTTGGGGAAGGTGTCGGTGAAGGTCTGCGCGCCGATGCGGTACCGTTCGCACACGTCGGTGTTGCGGAACAGGACGGTCTTGTGGCCGCGGTCGAAGTCCTCGTCGAAATCCTCGGCGTCGTCCCCCTCCTCGAGGATGTCGAATTGGTTGACGAAGTTGGTCCACTCGTAGCCCAGCAGCGGGATGAATCCGTCGGCCTCGTAGATCAGGGCGTCCTGGACCTGGGCGAGGGTCTCTTCCCAGATCACCCAGGTCGGCTCGCCGTCGACGCGGATCTCGTACCACTCCCCGTGGTCGGTGGTGGCGGCGAAGTCCAGGCCCGCGTCCACCGCGTTGGCGAAGTGGTCCTCGCCCGGGTAGGCGCCGCGGTTGCCGCATTCGGCGTCGGGATCCTCGCAGCCGTCGTGGGAGAGGTTGGAGTGGGCGTGGGGGTCGCCCCACTTGAGGTGCGTGCCCAGGAACACGGCGCGCACGCCGCCGCCGGCGAGCACCTCGTCGCCGTCGCCGTCCACCACCCGCAGCAGCAGGTGCAGCTCCTCCACCTGCGCCCCCTCGGGCGCCGGGTCGTGGTCGGGCAGCACCAGCGCGCCCTGAACGTCGGCCACGGCCAGGTCCTCGATCAAGGCCTCCGGGGTCTCGGTCCAGCAGTCCTCGGTGAGGTCTGCCGCGTCCAGGCACGCGGGGTCGAGGTAGGTGGTGTCGCCGCCGGGCAGGATGTGGCGGCGTAGCACCAGATCGCCCTGCGGGAGCGTCAGATCCCCCGCGAGCAGGGTCAGCTGGAGCTGCAGCAGCTCCCCGTCGAGCAGCACCGGCGGCCCGGGATCGCTGACGTGGGTGACGTCCAGGGAGGCCACGTCGGTGCGCGCGAGCTCGTCGTCGCCGTCGAGCAGGGCGTACTGGGTGCCCGTGACGCCCCGCGAGTCCACGACCACACCGTCGCCGCCCAGCGGCACGGTGTAGGTGGCGCCGTCCAGGGCCGTGGCATTCACCGACGCGGTGCCGGGGGGCAGGGGGTCCACGAACAGGGCCACCCCCCCGGCGCCGCGCAGCGCCTCGAAGGCGTACCCGCTCCCGGTGGTGTCGTCGTCGTCGTCATCGCCGTTGCAGCCGGCCGCGGCCAGCAGCATCACGAGCAGCATCCACGGTAGGTGTCGGTTCAGGGGCCTCTCCCTCCCCACAGCATAGGGCCAGCGCCTGGACTCGACAATAAAACCTGCACGCGCGCGAGCCCTGGCGGGGGCTACCGCCCGCACCCCTCGTCCCACGCCTCCCCTGGCTCGTACAACGTGGGCACCCCGTCTCGCACGAGGCTCTCCAGGAAGCACCCGTACTGATAACGCAGGTCGTCCCGCTGGAACGCGACGTGGTGCCCGTCCAGCGGGGGCTGCTGCAGGGCCTGGACCGCCACCGCGGTGACCGGACCGCCCGGCGTGTCCCGGTTGAGGGTGACCGGGTAGTCGAGGTGCTCCTGCGCCGCCAGATCCAGCAGCGGGATCGTGTCCGGGTGCAGTGCCGGCCCCACGAGGTCGAGCCCGGCGACCGCCATGGCGGCGTTCTGGGAGACCGGGTGGTAGTAGTGATCGTGGATGCCCGCCGGCATGAGGACGTGCTTGGGGGATCGGCCGGGCAGGGGATCGACGGCGAGGCGGGGCATGTGGGCCATCGAGTCCGCCGGGGCCAGGACCGTGCAGGTCAGGGTGAGCAGGGGATGGTGGCGGTGGATGCCCATGCGCTCGCCCATGCCGACGTCCTTGCCGCGGAGCCGCTTGCGGTTGGCCGGGTTGCTCTCGGCGGCGAAGAGGACGTAGTAGGCGCCGGCTCCGGTCGGTATCACGGCATCGAGGTCGGGCTCCACCGAGGCCCAGGTGGTCAGGATGGCGCTGCCCAGGCTCTGGCCCATGCCGAACACCAGGTCGGGATCGAAGCGCACCGGCCGGCCGGCGGTCTCCACGCCGTCGCAGTGGATCGGGTCGATCTCCAGCTGCTGGATCGCCCGCAGGAGCAGGGCGGCCTCGGCCGAGGCCTGGAGGATGTTGTCCCGCAGGGCCTCGGGGGACCACAGGTTGTAGAACGCCGACATGGAGGGATCGCCGCCCCGCTGTTCGTTCTGGGGCTGAGCCGCGCCGACCGAGGCGATCCCCCGGTGGGCCAGGACCCTGGCCGGTCCAGTCCCGGGTGGCGGCCAGATCAGCTCCTTCTCGGTGCCGGTGATCACGCCCCGGTCCAGCACCTGCGTGGAGATCCCGCCCGTGCCGTGGATGTAGATCAGCACCGGGAAGCCGCCGGCCGGCATCTCGCCCCGCGGGATGGCCAGGTGGACGGGCACGGTCTCGGTGCGCTGCACGACCAGCTGCCCCTGCTCGTCGAACTGCAGCCGCCCCCCCCTTCCCCTTGCTGTACGGTGGCGTGCCGTCCTGGAACTGGGGCATGCGGACGGTCCCCTCCAGGACCACGAATTCGTCGTACTGCTGGATGGGTTGCGGCGGCTGCTCCCATTCCAGGGGAGGGATGTCCTCCAGGGCATCGAACAGCGCGTGGGGCCGCTGCAGCGGGTCGCCGGTGCGGAACACGGTCAGCGCCGCGATCTCGTCGGTCGCCACGCCCATCCGGGCGAGCGTCGTCAGGACCGGCCCGTAGACCTGCGCCGCGGCCCGGCCCAGGTCGCCGGCCGGCGTCTCTCCGCGGGCGATGGCCGCCAGGTCGTCGCTGGGGGCGAGAGGTCGTCCTCTCCGGTCCCCCAGGCTCCGCTCGACCCCGGCCGCGTAGAGGGTGTCGGGGCGCAGGGGGAACCCGGGCAGCGGCATCATCGCCAGCACGTTGGACGGCGCGGTCGGCAGGTCCCGCATGGGCCGCGGGTAGAACCCCGACGACAGGTAGAACCGCTTTCCGAACTCGGGCGAGTCGGGATCCACGTCGATCAGGAAGATGGGCGAGTCGAGGCCCGCGGCGTCCTCTGGCGCGGGCAACTGCTGCGCGTCCACGGCGCCGTCGAAGCGGAAGTAGACGGCCGTCGCCGTGCTGTATCCGTACCCCCGCTCGATGCCCTCGAGGGTCCGCGCCATCAGCCGCGGCCCCAGCGGGAAGGCCAGCTCGCCTACTCGCAGCGTGCCGTCGTCACGCCGCTGCAGCTCCGAGGGGAACGGCAGGTCGAAGAACCGTTCACCGCCGTCCAGGTCCAGCATCCAGCGCACCTGACCCGGGGCTGCATGGCCGCCGCCGACGGGGGCGAGACAGCCCGCCGCGACGAGCAGGACGAGAACGGCGCGGGTCATCTGGAGGACCGGAACGCGGCGAGGCCGAGCCCGGCCAGGGCCAGCAGCTGCAGGACGATCCCGGCGGCCAGGCCTGGGGAGCGCCAGCGGCAGTGGGCGCGGCCGGTGTCGCCGACGATCACGCGCAACCAGCGGTGCCCGCGGCCGGCGGGGCGCAGGCCGTCGGGGCTGTCGTCGCACCAGCCCTCGATCCGCTCGCCGCCGTCGATGCGCCAGCCGGCGAGGTCGCGCTGTGCCAGGGTGACGGTGGTGCCGGCGGGTGCGGTGATCTCCCAGCCGGCCAGGGTGGCGGTGACCCGCGCCGTGGCCGTATCGGGCGTCTCGCCGCACGACGTCTCCACCCAGCCGAGGTAGCCCTGCAGGTCTTCGGGGTGGATCAAGGAGCCGAAAGCCAGGGCCGTGCCAAAGCGGGGATGGATCAATCCCACCGCTGCAGCGGAGGCCAGCGGGTCGTTCGAGGGATCCGGGGTGATGCCCCGGACCTCGGTCTGCGAGGCGAAGACGACGTCCTCTCCCTGCGGTTCGCTGGGGTAGACGTGGGCCAGGTGCCGCGCGAGGCCCGCCCCGGCCAGCGCGGTCAGGACCAGGGCGAGGCCCAGGGCCCAGGGGCGGCCGAGACGATCCCGGACCTCTCCGAACGCCACCGCAGCCACGCCCAGGGGCGCCAGCAAGGGCAGCATCCACTGGAGGCGCATGGGGTAGTTGACCGCGGACATGCCCGGGAGCACGCCCACGAGCTCCCATGGCTGGGCCGGGCGGCCGGCGGTCCAGGCCAGCAACAAAAACGATGCGGTCAAGAAGGCCAGCCCGCGGTGGGCTCGCGCGAGGGCCAGCAGACCCAGCAGCAGCAGCGCCAACCAGCCCGGCCACGGGTAGTACAGGTAACCCTCGAGTCCGTGCCAGGGATCGGTCCACGGCAGGTGCAGCGGTAGCACGTCCACCAGCGGAACACCGCGCGCCGGGGTCAGCGCCCGGGCCGACATGGCCACCACCACGCCCTGGGGGAGGATGCGGAACCCGGCCACGGCCAGCACCCCCAGCGCCACGCCGCCCAGGGAACGCACCTGCACGCCCTTGATGTCGCTGCGCCAGAACCCCCAGAGGATCAGCCCGGCGCCCACGGCCACCAACGGGAATCGTGACCAGGTCGGCACTCCGGGCAGCGCCAGGGGGATCGCCAGGACCACCAGCAGGCCGATCAGGACGCGCGGTGGCGCCGCAACGGCCCAGGCCAGGGTCACCGCCGCGGTCAGGCCCAGCGCCGTGGGGTAGTGGCCGCCGCCGAGGTTGGCCAGGGCCAGCGCGGCACCGGCCGCCGCGCCCAGCAGCACCTGCCGCCAGGGGTGCGCCCGCTGGCCGGCGTCCAGGGCGGCCAGCATCGCGGCCAGCACGGCCGGCCAGGCGCACACGCCGAGGAACATGATGTGCCCGGCGAGGATGCGGTCGCTCCACTCGGGCGACACCACCAGCGCCGTGCCCGCGGCCATGGCCAGGAACCACGGCACCCGCAGGCGGCGGCCCAGCCACCACAGGCCCAGGAAGAACACCAGGCACTGGAACGTGTACAGGGCCTTGAGGCCGGTGCGCGTACTCAGCCGCGACCCGATCAGGAACGCCGGGTGCAGGGTGTACGACTCGGGGTTGGCCAGCTGGGGGACGCCGTACTGGGAGAACGTATCCCAGTGGGGGACCAGTCCCTCGCGGCGGTGCGCCTCGGCCACCCCCGCCATCTCCCACTGCACGTCCCAGTCCGCGCCGGGGCCGTACCCCGGGTCCTCGGCGGTGGGACCCGCAGGCACGAAGTCGCGCGACCCCAGGACCCCGGCGAGCGCTACGGCTGCGAGGATGGGCAGGGCGATGGATAGGGTGCGTGAAATACCTGGCACGGGCTGGAGTCTAACAGGTTGTTGCGCGTCACAGATTGGGGCAACCTGCGGACATGACAGCGATTCCAACGGACCGAACGACCCTGGCGCTGGGCCTCGCAGCCGGGGTCCTGGCGCTGTGTGTGGTGGCCCTGCTGTGGCGGGATCACCGGCTCGCGCAGCGGGTGGACGATCTCGAGGGGCGGCTCGCCTCGCTGGAGGCGGCGCCGAACCGCGGCCCGGGCCGGGGGGAGGGGCGCGCGCGCGGATCGTCCGGCCGGGGCGCCGGGTCCGCCCGCCCGCACCAGACCTGGCCGACGGCCGTGGACGAGGAGGTCGTGGCCGAATCCCTGGCAGCGCCCGAGGCACGACAGGTGATCGAGGACGTGGTGGCGGACTACTCCCTGGCCGAGCGGGAGGAGCGACGCGCCCGCCGCGAGGAGTACATCAACGACCGCGTCAGCGAGGTCATCGAGACCTTCGCCGACGAGCAGGGCCTGGACGACGAGTCCATGGAGCAGCTGCTGGCGCTGATGCTGGCCGCGACCGAGGAGCGCCACGCGCTGCGCAGCGAGATGATGGACGGCGAGGTGACCGCCGAGGAGATGCGCGCCGAGCGCGACCGGGTGGCCCAGGAGCGGGACGCCGAGCTGATCGAGATGCTGGGCGACGAGGGCTTCGAGGCGCTGCAGGTCGCGATGGAAGGCCTCAGGGGCGGGCATCGATGAGGGCCGCCGGAGGAACCATGGAGTTCATGCGAATCGTGCTGATGGGCTTGGCGACCGCGGTCGCCCTGAGCGCCAGCGCGGGGGAGCCGCCCCAGGTGGTCCAGAGCCGCAGCCCCCTCGCTCCGGCCGCCGAGCCCCTCCCCGACATGGAGCAGCTCCAGCGCGAGTGGGGACACGCGCGGGTGGCCCAGGAGGCCGCGCGGGTCGTGGCGAGTTCGCCGGACCTGATCACGGCCAGCCGCGCCCTGTGGGACGCTCGCCTGTCCGAGGTCACCTTCCCCGTGCAGGTCCGCGGCGAGCCCGCGGACTGGTTCGAGGTGGCGTCGCCGCTGCAGGAGGTGGACGTGAGCGAGGCCGGCCTGCGCGCCCTGTGGGGGACCTTCCCCATCGCCATCGTCGAGCGCGATCGCATGGCCCTGGCTTGCCTGGACGAAGGCGGCGGCGAGGTGCCGGCGGAGCTGGTCCTGGGCGGCCCCGAGGAGGTCCTGCCCGCGGACTCGTCGGTGCTGTACACGGTGGACAACCTCGACGACTGCTGGCTCCTCGGCGGCGCCTCGCTGGTGGTGTACGAGGCCGGGACCGATCCGCTGGCCGGCGCGGTGGGCCTGCGCGGCGACATGGCCGCCTGGGGTGCGCGCTCGTCTCGATCCTCGGCGCTCGAGATCCTCGGGACCGCGGGGGGCGGCACGGAGCTCAGCGTGGTGTCCGACGTCTTCGGCACCGACTTCGACGCGGGGTTCGACGGCCTGAGCGCCTCGCTGACCGACTGCTCCACCGCCGGGCCGTGCCCCGCCAGCGTGGAGTGTCCACCGCCCGCCACGTGCTCGTGCGACGAGCGCGGCAGCGTCGTGACCCGCGACATGGACGGCAACGGTTGCCCCGACCAGCGTTCGGCCTACACCTACGACGACCTCGGCCTGATCACCGCCTCGGAGCACGACTGGCAGAACGACGGGGTGTACGACGAGCGGTGTCGATACATCGTGCCCTGCGCCGTCGGCGGCGAGGGGTGCAAGCGGTCTTGCGCTGCGTTGATGGGGAAATAGCCCGGATTCAGGGATCTCGCGCGCAGCGGAACCCCAGCCCGGGGATGGTGGAGTCCTCGCTGGAGTAGTCCCGGTTCGCGGCCCTGAGGTTGGAGTGGTTGTTGCCGCAGCTCCCCCCGCGGGTGACCCTCGCGGAGCCGCCGCCGTCCACCCACGGGGAGCCGTCCGCGGGGGCGTCGATGTAGGTGGAATGATACCAGTCGTGGACCCACTCCCAGAGGTTGCCGGACATGTCGCACAGCCCCTGGTCCGTATCCCCGGTGGGGCTGCGGTTGCATCCCTCCCACGCCAGGTCCAGGCCGCAGGCGCTCCCCCCCATGTCGTCGTCGTGCATGATGGCGTAGACGCAGGTGGCCTGCTCGTCGCCCCAGGGGTAGTCGATGTCCCGGCCGCCGCTGCGCGCGGCGTACTCCCACTCGGCCTCGCTGGGGAGGCGCCCGTCCCGCCACGTACAGAACTCGTGGGCCTGCTGCCACGTGGCGCAGCTGACCGGGTAGTCGTCGCCCCGCTCGAACATCCCCTCGCATCCGCCGCTCTGTGCCTCGGGCAGGGTGCAGCCGCCGGCGTCCACGCAGGCCGCGTACTCGGCGTTGGTGACCTCCTCGCGCATCATCTCGAAGGCCGGTACGTCCACCGGGTGGACGGGCGTCTCGTCGTGATCGCCGTCCTCGCTGCCCATGTCGAAGGAGCTGCCCGGGATGGGGACCCACTCGAGCGGGATGGCGAGCGTGTCGTCGTCGTCGTCGGCCGTGATGTCGTCGTCGTCGTCGGCCGTGATGTCGTCGTCGTCGTCGCCGGCCGTGGTGTCGTCGTCCGCCACCGTGTCGTCGTCGGCCCACGGAGGCGGCCAGGCCGGCAGCACGCAACCCACCAGGGCGAGGGAACACAGCACGGGCAGGAAGCGCAGCATCGAGGAGAATCCTATCGTGGACGGCGGCCAGAAATCCGGTAAAACTGAGTGCAGAGGTAGCCCATGAACCCCGTCGGATCGTCCACATCGACCCTCATGCAGGCGGTAGAGATCGCCGTGGCGCGCAAGGCGCTCGACGCCCAGGAGGTCGAGGGGGAGGCGGTGCTGACGCTGCTGGACCAGAGCGCCGAGGTCATGCAGCAGATGGCCCGCGAGCTGGAGCCCGAGCTGGGTCAGCTGCTCGACGAGTACCTCTGATCCCTACTTCTTCGCCCGGATCCCCACCACCAGGCACCCGACCGCCAGCCCCACGGTGAGCAGGCCCAGCGCCAGCATCACCCAGGTCACCATCGACCGCCGCGCGGCCAGGGCCGCGGCGCCGGCCTCCACCTCGGGGATCAGGGCGTCGAGGGTGGCGGCGAGCTCGCCCAGGGCCTCCTCGCGCAGGTGGCGGCGGGGACTGTCGTTCATGGAGGTGTTGACCACCTTGAGAGCCGCCTCGGTGCAGTCGCGCACGGTGGTCAGGCGGGTGACCTCGGCGGCCTCGATCTCGGGAAGGGCCACCTCCAGCGAGTGCAGGGTGCCCTTCAGGGCGTCGTGGTCGGGGAAGGGGGGTTGGGACGGGACCATGAACCGCGCGCTGCGCAACACCTCGACCCATCCATGGCAGTCGTCGATCGCGGTGTCGAGGGATCGCGTGTACAGGAAGGTGCCCGCCGCCAGCACGGCCGCGGCGATGGCGGCGACGAGCAGCTTGCGAAACAGCGGCGGCGTGGTCGGGGTGTCGGCCATGGTCCTGTCCTCGCTCGGGCTCACTTCGAGTAGTCGGGGTACTCGGGGCGCTCCGGCCCGCCGGTGTCGCGCTCCTTCAGCTCGATCATCACCTGCTCCACGGCCGCCTCCAGCTGGGGGTCGCGGCCCTCGATGACCTCCCGGGGGGTCATCTCGACCTCGATGTCAGGATAGATGCCCACGTTCTCGGCCGTCCAGGTCCCGTCCGGACCGTAGAAGGCGATCCGGGGCGCCGTGACCATGCCGCCGTCGATGAGCGCGGGGTAGTCGTAGATGCCGATGAGGCCGCCCCACGTGCGGGTGCCCACCAGCTTGCCCAGGCCGCGGCTGCGGAAGTAGTGGGGCAGGCAGTCGCCCCCGCTGCCGGCGTCCTGGTTGACGATCATCACCATGGGTCCGTCGATGACGGCCAGCGGGCTGGGGTAGTCCGCCCCCTCGCGCGTGGCGTTGTAGTTGATCACCGTGCGGCCGAGCATGTCGACGATGTAGTCGGCCACGGAGCCACCGCCGTTGTAGCGCTCGTCGATGATCACGGCCTCGCGGTCGAGCTGGGCGTAGAAGTAGCGGTTGAACGAGGTGTAGCCCTGCCACGCGGTGTTGGGCAGGTACACGTAGGCGACGCGGCCGTCGGTCATGCGGTCCACGGCGCGGCGGTTGGCCTCGACCCAGTCGCGGTGGCGCAGGGCGGTCTCGTCGCCGATGGGCACGACGGTGACCTCGCGCGCCCCCCTGGCAATGGGCCGGGCGTTCACGGTCAAGACGGTCTGCACGCCAGCGGTGCCCTCGAGGGCGGCGTAAGGGTTGGCGCCCACGGGGACGCCGTTGACCGCCAGCAGGTAGTCGCCCTCGTCCACGTCCACCCCGGGCTCGGTCAGCGGCGCGCGCATCTCGGGGTTCCAGTTCAGCCCGCCGAGGATGCGAGCGATGCGCACGTGGCCGTCGACGACCTCGATGTCCGCGCCCAGCAGGCCGCCGCCGGGACCGGACACGTCCGGGTAGTCGCCGCCCCAGCGGTAGGCGTGGCCTACCACGAGCTCGCCGATGAGCTCGCCGAGCAGGTAGTTGAGGTCGTCGCGGTGGCCCACGTGGGCCACCCAGGGGCGGTAGCGTTCGCCCATGGCCTCCCAGTCGATGCCGTGCATGCCCGGGTCGTAGAAGAAGTCGCGCTGGATGCGCCAGGCGTCCTCGAAGATCTGGACGGCCTCGGCCCGCGGATCCACCTGGACGCGCAGGCCCGACAGGTCGAGCACGCCGCCGTCGTCCGGGGCGTCCTCGCCTGCCGCGACGATGCCGAACTGGCGGTCGCCGTTGGCGTACAGCACCTTGTTGCCGTCCGCGGAGACCACGTAGTGAGTGACTCCGTCGAGGAACTCGGTCGCCTCCTGCTCCTCGAGGTCGAAGCGCCTGAGGACCGGGCCGGCGTCGAGCTGATCGACGTACAGCAGCTTGCCGCCCTCCACGGCGCGCAGATCGCGGTAGTCCCCCTCCTCGACGGGCAGCGCCAGGATGCGCTGGTCGATCCCTTCGAGATCGACCACCACCACGACCTCCTCCTCCTCCTCTTCTTCTTCTTCCGGCTCCACCGCCTCGTCCCCCGCCTCCGGCAACAACGGCGACGGCTCTTCCTCGTCCAGCACCACCACGTACAGCGCCCGGCGCTGGGGCCGCTCGTACGAGGTCATGTCCAGCCAGCCGGTGCGCAGGGCGAAGTTGGTGGAGGCGGCGAAGTACAGCAGCTTGCCGTCGCGGCTGAAGGTGGGCGAGGTCGCGTCGCTCATGCCGTCGGTGATCTGGTGGGTCTTCCCGGCCTCGACGTCGTACAGGAACACCGCGCGCAGGTGGTTGTCCAGGCGGCGGGCGTAGGCGATCCACTGGCCGTCCGGGGACCACACCGGCTCGATGCTACGGGGTGGGTGATCGTAGGTGTCCGTGTCCACGAGCACGGGTTTGCCCGCGTCCAGATCCATCACCCACAGGTTCAGGCGCTTGTCCGTGTAGGCGATGCGCTCGCTGTCCGGCGACCAGGCCACGCCGTAGTAGAAGGTCGGGTCGCCCAGGGCCAGGGTCCGGGATTCCCCCAGGCCGTCCTGGTCGGCGATGACCAGCTCGTACTCCCCGCTCGCGTCGGACAGGTAGGCCACGTGGGCGCCGTCGGGGGACCACGCGGGGTATCGCTCGTGCACGCCCACCGTGCGGGTGAGGTTGCGCACGTCGCCGTCCTCGGCGGGCACGGTGAGGACCTCGCCACGGGCGCCGAAGAGCGCGCGCACGCCCGTGGGTGAGATGTCCATGGAGCGGATGAACGGCGCCGCGTCCTCGCGGTGGGGGCGCATGTGGGGCAGGTCGGGGGAGATGTGGATGTCCAGGGTGCGTTGCTGGCCCGAGTCCAGGTCCAGCTCGTGGAGGCGACCGGACTGCTCGTACACGACGGTGCGGCCGTGGACGGCGGCGTCCTTGACGTCGAGATCGTCGTGGTCGGTGAGCTGGCGCACGGCGCCGTCGATGCCATACGCGTAGAGATTCATGGTGGCGGCGCGGTCGGACAGGAACACCACCTCGTCACCCGCCCACAGGGGGCGCGCGTCCGAGCCGTCCTCGCGGGGGATCTCCACGTGGTCGTTCGTGGCCAGGTCGAGGATCCAGATCCGGGTGAGGCGGCCGCCGCGGTAGCGCTTCCAGGTCTGGAAGGCCTCCCGGAAGGGCACGTAGGCGACCCGACCGCCGTCCGGGGAGATGGCGGCGCGGTCGGCGGTGGGCATGACCATGGCTTCGGGCATGCCGCCGGTGACCGGCACGGTGAAGATCCGGTAGTCGCGGCGCGACTGGGTCAGCCGCCCCGAGCGGAACAGCACTGCGTCGCCGTCGGGGGTCCACCCACGCACGGCGTCGTCGGTCGGGTGGAACGTCAGGCGCTCGGGCTGGCCGCCGGCCGTGGACACCACGTACACGTCCGCGTTGCCGTCGTAGTGGCCGGTGAAGGCCACGTGCCCGCCATCGGGCGACAGGAAGGGATCGCTCTCCACGCCCGGGTGGATGGTCAGGCGCCGCGGGTGCGCCCCGTCGCGGTCGGCGACCCACACGTCGCCGGCGTACACGAATGCGACGTGGTCCCCGCTGACCGACGGCGAGCGCAGCAGCAGGGTCGGCTCCGCGGCCGCGGCTTGCGTGGTCAGGCAGGCGAGGAGGCAGAGCAGCCAGGCGCGCATCGTCGAATCCCTTCGCCCCGATGGGGCGCTTGATATAGAAGAGCGATATTCTAGCTCCCGGAGGGACCCATGACCTCACGCGCACTCTTTCTGATCCTGGGGTTGTCGTGCCTCGGATTGCTCGTGGCCTGCCCCGACGAGGGCGACGACGACTCCTCCGCCCCTGCGGACGACGACGACGACGACACCACGGCCGCGCCCAGCGAGGACGGCCTGGAGCCGTCCCGTGGCGAGATCGAGGCGGTGGATCTGGACTGCACCGGCGAGTACACCCTGCCCGAGGAGTTCACCGGCGAGGAGGGGCTGGGCTACCACGGCTGGGAGCTCGACGACCTGACGTTCCAGGGGGCGTGGTCCGTCCCCACCACCGAGAAGACCGACTGGATCTCGGACAACTACGACGAGGGCGCGAGCCTGCGCATCCGCCCCTGGCTGGTGCCCGAGGCCGGCTATTGCCACGTCAACCGGCTCGTCGAGGCCAGCGAGGGTGCGGCGGCGGGCGCCGAAGTGGTCGAGTGGTCGCTGGAGGAGATGACCGCCTTCGGCCACCCCTGGGACTACTACGACGAGCTGTCGCGCGACCGCTACACCCCCGACGAGGTGGACCTGGACGTGCCCATGGTGGTCATGCGCGCGGTGCGCGGGCTGGTGGAGCTGGACAACGAGATCCCGGGCGCGCCCGACGGGGACGGGTGGAGCGAGCAGCTGCAGGAGGATCTGCTGGTCGCCACCGCGGACTACTCCCCCGAGCTTTCCGCGGCCCTCGCCGATCTGGTGCTGGCCGTGGGCGAAGCGTACCTGCTCAAGGTCAAGACGTTCGAGGACGGCGCCTGGGAGGACTTCGAGCGCATGTTCGACCAGTTCCAGGTCGAGATGTGGCGCACCCAGACTTCGGCCATGATGGGCCCGGTGGGCGGCACGTTCTTCGAGGACGTGGAGGCCACCAAGGACGCCCTGGCCGAGCGCAAGATGTACGGCGCCGGGCTGCGCGTCTCCGGCGCGGCGGACGCGCTGCGGGTCGTCCTGGACGGCACCGAGCCCTTCGACTCGCCCGGCATCGACGTGATGACCCCCCAAGGCCGCATCCTCGTGGACACCAGCGGTGGTGACACCACCTGGACCCGCGAGCAGCTCGCCGACGCCGCCATCGTCGTGGATCTGGGCGGCGACGACGTCTACCACGGCCGCTACGCCGCCACCCACGAGTTCTGGATGAGCGCGGGTGTGCTGGTGGACGCCTCGGGCAACGACCTGTACTCGCCGGACGTGGCCGACATCGAGTCGGACGAGACGTCGGATCTCGAGGCCTTCGACGCCGACGGCGGCTTCACCCAGGGCTGCGGCCTGTTCGGGGTGGGCGTGCTCGTGGACGGCGGCGGCGACGACGTCTACACCGCCACCACCCACGCCCAGGGCAACGGCGCGTTCGGCGTGGGGGTGCTGTTCGATCGCGACGGCAACGACATCTACCGCCTCGGCACCACGGGCCAGGGCACCGGCTACTGGGGTCTGGGCATGCTCGTGGACGGCGCCGGAGACGACTACTACGGCGTGTACACCATGGGCCAGGGGGCCGGGAAACCCCGCGGCCACGGCCTGCTGCTCGACCTCGACGGCCACGACACCTACATCGGCTACTACAACGACTACCAGGACTGGCTGCCCGCCCCCGGGTACAACAACTACCACGGCCTCGGCTTCACCTGGCCCTACTCCGACGACGAGGGCAAGCCCCACTACATGAGCATCTGCCAGGGGGTGGGCTGGGGCTTCCGCGGCGACTGGATGGACGACGGCACCAACCGCGCCGGCGGCTACGGCGCCCTGATCGACCTGGGCGAGGGGGACGACCAGCACTACGCCGACTGCATGTCCCAGGGCCACGGCTTCGTGTACGGCTACGGCCTGCTGTACGACGGCGGCGGCGACGACATCTACCGCACCTTCTGGTGGGGCCCGGCCGCGTCACCCCACATGGGTACCAACCTCTTCGTGGAGGAGGGGGGCAACGACGACATCCACGTCATCGCCCTGTCCGGCGGCTACGGCTACGACTGGTCCATCGGCTGGACCCTGGACAACGCCGGCGACGACATCTACTCGGGCCAGTTCAACTACGGCCGCGCCTACTCGTGGTCCATGACCTTCATGATCAACACCGGCGGCGACGACATCTACAACGACGGCTCGCAGCAGGGATCGCCCCACTTCGGCATCGTCGACGGCGGGTACTCGTCGCGCGCCCACATCGGCGTGTTCATGGATCTGGGTGGCGGCGACGACACCTACAACACCACCCACGAGTACGTCACCAACGACGCCGTCTGGTACAACGAGCCCATCGGCGACGGCACCAACACCGACAACCACAAGGGGATCGGAATGGACCGCTAGGCCGTCGTACCCGAGCACCTTCCCGGCCCCACCTCCCGATCGCCGATGAACAGCACGTCCAGCCCGGACTCGACGAAGGTGTCCACCGCCTCGGCGGCGGCGTGGACGATGGGATCGCCGTGCAGGTTGAAGCTCGTGTGGATCAACGCCGGGGGACCGCCGCGGTCGATGTAGGCGGTGAGCACGGCGTGCAGGGGGTGGGAGGGGCCGACGAGCTGCGGTCGGACCGTGCCGTCGAGGTGGACCGCAGCCGGGCCCTGGCGCGTCAGCAGCGTGGTGGCCCCTGCGGCCGCGGTCATGAACCTCAGGTCGGCCGAGGAGGGTTGCAGGACAGCATCGCGATCCTCCTCCCGGATCACGGGTCCGAAGGGCATGAACCCGTCGCGGCGCAGGGCGCGGTTGACCCGCCGCGCCAGGGCGGGATCGGTGGCAGGGAACAGGATCGAGCGGTTGCCCAGGGCGCGGGGCCCGAGCTCGTCGCGACCGGAGAAGCGACACACGACGCGGCCCGCCAGCAGGTGCTCGGCCGCGGCCGCGGCGGGGGCAGCGATCCGGCGGTGGGGTAGGCCGGCGCGATCGAGCCGATCCGCGACGCCGCCCATGTCGGGTTCGGGGCCCAGCGCGAGGTCGGTCAGCGGATCGGCAAGCGCGCCGGCGCGGTCGTACCAGATCCGGTGCGCCGCGCCCGCGGCGAGCCCGCCGTCGCCCATGTGGGGGAACACGGACAGCGGGTCCAGGCCGGGCAGCCTCGCCAGTGTGCGGTTCAGCGCCACGTTGGCGAACACCCCGCCCGCGGCCAGCAAGGGCCCGGGATCGGCGCGCATCACCGGCCCCAGCCACCGCTCACCCAGGGCCTCGGCGGCCGCCTGCAGGCCGGCGGCCACGTCCTCGCGCGACGCGCTGGCGACGAGATCCGCCACGGCAGACCGCCGGAGGGGCCGCCTCAGCGCGGGCGGGCCGGGGTCGTCGCGAAACATCGCCAGGATGCGCGGGGCCAGCAGGTCCGGCTCCCCTGCCGCGGCCAGGCCGGTGACCTTGCCCTCGTCCCCCTCTCGGAAGCCCAGTTCCACGGTCACGGCGCCGTACAGCAGCGCGAGCCCCCACGGCGCCCGCGCGCGGAGCCGGACCTCGGTGGGGGTGTCTGCGCGGCGCAGCGTGGCCATGGTCCGCCCGCCAAAGGCGTCCCAGGTGACCACGCGGGCGCCCTCGCGCGGCTGAAGCAGCAGGGCGCTGAATGCGTGGGCCTCGTGGTGGCCGACCCACACGACAGGTGGCGCCGGATCGAGGACCTGACGGAGGCGGCGGCGCAGCGTGGCCCCCCCTGCGGTTCGCTCGGCGGCGCGCAGACCCGGCGTCGAGGCGACGACGCCCTCCCAGCGCATGGCGGCGCGGCCCGCGAGACCCAGGGGCTGGCGATGGGGCGGGCTCGCCGCGTAGAGGGACCCGGCGAGCCGGTGGGGGGCACGTCCGGCTGGCCCGGCGGCGGCCACGAGGTCGATGGGCACGCCGTGATCGCGGGCCCAGGCGACGCACAGCTCCAGGGCACGCCACGGGTGGCCGGAGTATCGCTTGCGGCGGGTGGGGCGCTCCTCGGAGAGCGCGAAGACCAGCCGGCCGTCGGCCACCAGGGCGGCGCCGGCGTCGTGGCCGTCCCACAGCCCCAGCACCCCTCGCGCGCGGGTCAGATCCACGCTGCGCGGTCCGCCGACCCGGGAGCCCAGTGGTCGGCCTGGTCGGCGAAGATCGACACCCAGGTGTTCACGTCGGCGCTGTCGGGTTCGTAGGCGAGGCCGCCGCAGCCGTCTTGCAGCCCGCGCAGGAAGGTCAACGCGCCCCGCACCGGCGCCGCGAACGTATCGGGCGCGACAGCGGACCAGATGCGCGCGGCCTGGGCCGTGGCGTCGGCGCGCGAGGGTCCGCCTCCGTCCAGCCACGCGGGCAGACCACCGTCGGGGCGCTGCAAGGCGGCGAGCCGCCGGGCCTCCCGGGCCACGTCCACGTCGACGGCGGGCTCGCCCAGCGCGTCGAACAGCAGCTCCCCTTCGAGGAAGTACGCGTGCGCATGGGTGAGAACCCGCCGGGGCCGGCGATCGGACCGCCCGCGCAGGCGGCGGGCCAGGCCGACCACGTCTTCGTTCGCGGCGCCCCGCCCGGCCCTGAGCAGCAGGGCCGCGGCCCGTCGGATGTGCGGGCTCCACGACGTGGACCAGCGGGGCTGCACCGGCCGGGAGGATCGCACCGGCGCGTCCGCCTCGGCGAAGCGATCCAGCGCCGGCACCTGGCGCGCGAGGACCGCCCCGGCGTCCAGGTCGGCCAGGCCGCCGTCCGCGGCCCGCGCGAGCGCGTCCAGGGCCACGCAGGTGTCGAAGAGGTACAGCGCGCCGTCGCGGCCCACCCCAGGGCCCTCGTCGAGGTCCTGGACGAGGCGGTCGGCCACGGCACGCACGCGGGCGTCAGGGGGGACGTCCAGGCCGGCGCCGCGGCGCCACGCCGCCCACGACAGCCACACCCCGGCGGCCACGGGGTAGGGGTATCCGCGGTGACGGGGGTTGAACCACCACAGGACCTTTCCGTCGTCCCGGACCACGTCGGCGGAGGCAAGCCATCGGCCCAGGGCGTCGCGGCGCAGCATGGGGTCCAGGGTAAGCCATCGGCCCGAATATCTCACCACCCGCGCCCGCTGCGGTCAGCGACGGCGGCCCCCGGCCAGGTGGCCCAGCGCGCGCGCAGCCGTTCCTGCGAGGGATCGCGCCATGGCAGGGCGGGACGCGACGAGCCGTGCATACCGCGCGGCCTTGCCGGGCCGCAGGTAGAACCGCCGCAGCATCGCGGCGTGATGCAGCGACAGCTCCGCGGCGGTGAGGTGGTCGTTGCGGATCACCGGCGTGCGCAAGAAGCGATAGTCGGCCCAGTCGCGGGTGGTCAGCAGATCGCGGCGGTCGCACTCGTCGTACAGGGCGGTGCCGGGGTAGGGGGTGCAGAAGCTCAGCTGCAGGAAGTCCGGGTCCAGCCGCAGCACCTCTTCAGCGGTCTGCTGCAGCTGCTGCGGGGTCTCCCCGGGGGTGTTGATCATGGCGAAGCCCACGGTGGCGAGGTCCAGCTGGCGGGCCGCGGCAAAGGCGCCGCGGATCTGCGCCAGCGTCACCCCCTTGCCCAGCCGCTCCAGGATCTCGGGCGCGCCGCTCTCGATACCCAGCTCGATGCGGGTCATGCCCGCGGCCTTCATCTCGGCCATCAGGTCGCGGTCCACCCGGTCGGGACGCGTCAGGCAGGACCAGGCCACGCGGCCGGGCAGGCGGGCGGCGCGCATGGCCTCGCACAGCTCCAGCACCCAGGCGCGCGACGTGGTGAAGGTGTCGTCGAGGAACGACACGTAGCCCACGCCGTACCGGGTCAGCGCCCGCTCCATCTCCGCGGCCACGTGCTCGGGGGATCGCCGCCGGACGGCGGTGCCGGCGAGCTCGGGCACGCTGCAGTAGGTGCAACCGGCCGGACATCCGCGCATGGCCACGACGCAGGTCATGGGGCTGGCGTCGATGGTGCGGTACCGCGCGTTGGGGAGCAGACGTCTGGCGGGCAGGGGGAGGTCGTCCAGGTCTGCCGGGGGGCTGGGTGGGCCGGTGAGGACAGGGCCACTCGGGCCGCGGTGCGCGATGGAGGGCACGTCATCGAGGGAGCCCTCGCCGGCCAGGGACCGCACGAGGGGGTCCACGAATCCCTCGGCCTCGCCGACCACGGCCACATCGATGGCGGGGTGGTCGCGCAGGGTCTGCAGGGGGATCGCCGAGGTGTGGGGGCCGCCCACCACCAGCGGGGCGTCGACCTGCTCGCCCAGCCGCGCGGCGAGGTGGATGGACGGGGTGGCCGCCGTGGTGCCGACCACGTCGGGCTCGAGGAGGCGCAGCCGCCGCGCCACGGTGTCCAGGTCCAGGCCGCGGGCGTTGGCGTCGATCAGGTCGACGTCGTGACCCGCCGCGAGCAGCACGGCAGCGAGGGAGGCCAGCCCCATGGGCGGCCCCACCGAGGTCTGGGCCACGGCGGCGACGCGCTCCTGAAAGGGGAGGTTGACCAGGGCGACGCGGGTCATGGGGGCCATTGTAGTACAAGGCAGCGCGCCGCCCGGCCGGGTGACGGTTGCGCCGAGGCGAGGCGTGGGGGAAAGTGACCGGGTGACGGTGCTCGTCCCCCTGGCGCAGCTGCTCGCTGTGGCCTACTGCTTCGCCCTCCCCGGTCTGCTGGTGGCCGCCCAGCTGGACGAGGAGTGGTCCTGGCTCGTGCGGGGCGCGCTCGGATTCGGGCTCGGGGCGCTGGTGGTGCCCACGGCGAGCTTCGGCGCGGCCTGGCTCCTGGGCACCAGCGTGGGGCCGTGGCTGGTGATCGGCGTCGCCACGCTGTTCAACGCGGCCGGGGCGGCGGTGTGGTGGCTGCGATCGCGGCGAGGTGCCCGTTGAGCGATCCGCTGATCCTCGCGGTCCACGAGGACACCAACGCCAACGCTGCGCTGCTGCGCGGGCCGCGGATCGTCGCGGCCGTGGCCGAGGAGCGGCTGACCCGACGCCGGTTCCAGCCCGGGTTCCCGGCGCGCGCGGTGGACGAGGTGCTCCGCTGCGGGGGCGTGACCCTCGACCAGGTGGACCGGGTGGTGGCTGGCAACCGCTACCACTTCCTGCCGCGGCTGCTGGGCACGGCCCCCATCGAGGGGGACCACGACGTGTTCGGGGTGCTCCACAAGGGCTGGCTGCAGGCCCAGCACCACCTCGGCCGCGGCGGGCTGACGGCGCGGTCGGCGCTGCGGTTCAACCGCGGCGCGCTGGCCCGGCGCTTCGGCCGGTCGGTGGAGCTGATCGACCACCACACGGCGCACGCCTACTCCGCCTACCTCACGTCGGGTCATGAAGCGGCGCTGGCGGTGAGCATCGACAACATGGGCGACGGGTTCGCCGCGAAGGTGTTCGCCTGCCGCGGCGGTCGCTGCGAGGAGCTGTGGGGTTCGCGCGCGAAGAACTCGCCAGGGCAGTTCTACGCCGAGATCACCCAGCTGCTGGGCTTCCACCTGCTCGACGCGGGCAAGGTCACCGGCCTGGCCGCGCGGGGGAACCCGCGCCGGGTCTACCCGATCATGGAGCGGCTGTTCGGCCTGCAGCGAGACGACACCGACTTCCGCATGACCCGGCTGTGGCCCAAGGGGCGCGGGCGCGGCGCCTTCGCCGAGCTGGCGCAGATGGGTCGCGAGGACGTGGCCGCGGCCGCCCAGCGGCGGCTCGAGGACGTGGTCGTGGCCTACGTGCGCCGGGCGCTGGCCGAGACCGGCGATCGCCACCTGGTGCTGGCCGGCGGCGTGTTCGCCAACGTGCTGCTCAACCACCGGCTGTGGGACCTGCCCGACGTGGACTCCCTGTTCGTCCACCCGGCCATGAGCGACCAGGGCATCGCAGCGGGCGCGGCCCTGGCGAGCTGGGCCGAGGACGGCGGCGGCCCGGTGGAGGCGATCCAGGACGTCTACCTGGGCCCGGAGTTCGACGAGGAGGAGGTGGGACGGCTGCTGGAACGGCGTCGTCAACCCGCCGAGCGGTGCGACGACGTGGACGCGCGGGTGGCCGACCTGATCGTGCAGGGCCGCATCGTCGCGCGCGTCGCCGGCCGCATGGAGTACGGCCCCCGCGCCCTGGGCCACCGCAGCGTGCTGGCTTCCACCGCGGATCCGGCCATCAACGAGCGCGTCAACCGGCGCCTGGACAGGTCCGAGTTCATGCCGTTCGCGCCGGCGACCCTGGCCGAGCGTGCCGCGGACTGTTATGCCGACTACGGGCCCGGGGTGGACCTGACCACCCGGTTCATGACCGTGACCCTGCGCTGTACCGACGCCATGCGACAGCACTCCCCGGCGGTGGTTCACGTGGACGGGACGGCGCGGCCTCAGGTGGTGCACGAGGCGGTGTCGCCCGGATTCCACCGCATCCTCTCGCGGGTGTACGAGGCCACCGGCGTGCCCAGCGTGGTCAACACCTCGTTCAACACCCACGGCGAACCCATCGCCTGTACTCCTCAGGACGCGCTGCGGCTGTATCGGCAGGGCCGAGTGGACGCGCTGGCCCTGGGGCCGTTCCTGCTCACTCGAGGGTGACGGACTCGCCTTCGGCGAGGACGGCGACGCGGTCGGCCTGGCCGCGCCGTTGCATGCGGTCGAGGAGGTGACGCGCCCGGCCGGGATGGAGGGAGACGGGGGGGACACTCAGCCAGATCCCGCCCTCGTGGATGGGCACGACCGTGGTCGCCTCCAGCAGGTCGGCGGCGCGCTCGGCGTCGTCCGGACCCATCACGGTGCGCCGGCCGAAGATACGGGTCCCCCCCACCGGCAGCAGCGCCAGCCGCATCGCACCGCATCGCCGGCGGACCTCGGCGAGGATGTCCGCGTCGAACCGCGCGTCCCCGCCGAAGAACACCGCGCCGAACCCGGGGAACCGCAGGACGTGGTTGACCTCGTCGGGTCCTGGTCCCGTGTGGCGGGCCGGCACTGCGAGGATCTCCACGTCACCGACGCGGGCGGTCCGCCACGGGGCCAGCTCGTGCCAGCCCGGGGCCGGCGGGTGACGCAGTCGGGCGAACGCACCGGGCGGGAAGAACCCCGCGCGCGGGGCGGGCAGCAGGCGCTGGACCGCGCGCGCGTCGAAGTGATCGGGGTGCATGTGGGACACCACCAGGGCGTCCAGGGGGGGGATCTCCGCCGGTCGAAGCCCGGGCCGGCGCAGGCAGGGCAGGCCCCGCAGGTGACGGCCGAACCAGGGATCGGTGAGCAGGCTCACCCCGGCGCCGCGCAGCAGCAGGGTCGAACAGCGGACCATGGTCACGGTCAGGGCCGCGCCGCGGTCGCCGGGGTCACTCATAGATGTAGCTCCACACCGCCAGGGTGCGCAGCTGATGCTCGCGCGGTTCGCGGGCGATGCGGGCCAGGTCCTCGCCGTCGGGCACGTGGGCGGGGCGGTAGCGCGACGGCCACGGGCGGACGCGCGTCATGTGGCGCCGCTCCCGCTCCACCTCGGCGGGGGTCTCGCGCGTGTAGAAGTACTGCCACTCCTTGCGCAGGCCTTCGGGCAGGCCGTCGAGGCCCGTGTCGTTGGCCGCGGCGTGGGGGAAGCGCTCGTACCAGCGCTCGTCGGCGGGCACGCGGATCGCGCGGGCCGAGAGCAGCCCCGCGGCGAGCACGGCGCACAGGGCCGCCGCCGTGATCCAGGTCGCGGGCCGGCGCCGCTGGTCGACCCACTCGCGCAGCCCCAACGTGCAGAACGCCACCAGGGGGAACAGGTGCAGGGCCATGAACGTCTGCTTGAGCGCCTCCCAGTTCTCCTGGAACGCGAACAGCAGCGCGACGATCCCGTACCAGTACACCAGCATGGCCCACGCGAAGCGCTGGCGGCGCAGCATCACCCACGCGCCCACCAGGGTGGCCGCGCTGAGCACCAGCCCGAAGCTCGTCACCGTGACCAGGGGCCAGGTGAGGAACGTGGGGAAGGCGTAGTGGGGGGTGCGGATCAGCTCGTCGTGGAACGGCACGTTGAGCAGGCCGTTGAACTGGAACTCGGCGCCGAACAGCGAGTGCTCGAAGGTGGGCCGGTGTCCCTCGAGGTGGCTCACCTGCGACGGGTGCATCAGGGGGTGGCCGTATGCGTACTGGTTCCACGCCAGCACCGGGAAGATGCCGGCGAACGCCGCGGCGGTGAACGACGCCAGGCGTGTCAGCCGGCCCCGCCATCCGCCGTGGGCGACCCACATGAACGCCAGGAACAGGGGCCCGAAGATGATGGCCTCGCTGCGGATGCCGCCGACCACGCCGTACACCAGCCCGACCAGCCACCAGGCAGGGCGGCGGCTCGTCATGAGGAACCACAGCCCGATCAGCACGCCGAGGCAGAACACGTTGCCGTTGAGGCGGTCCAGGGACAGCGAGAACGGGTTGAACACCAGCCACAGCGCGCCGGCCAGGGGCACCCAGAAGCCCGGGGTCAGCCGGCGCAGGCACAGCAGCGCGAACAGGAACGTCAGGGCCCACGCCGCGGCGTACCCCCAGCGGAAGGCGGCGAGGTTGCCCAGGGCGAACGGCGCGGCGAACAGGATCGCCGTGCCGATGCGGCGGTCGGCCGAGGCGATGCCGAAGCTGCCCGGCGTGGGATCGTAGGTGTCGTCGGGGATGCGGCCGCGCAGCTCGTAGGTGTAGCGGGGCGTGCCGTCGATGCGGTGCAGGTCCACCGGCTGGCCGGTCATGAACATGGCCGGCACCGAGATGTAGGTGTCCCAGTATCCGCGGCTGGGGCCGTCGTAGCGCAGCGCCGAGAACAGCAGCACCCCGGCGGTCAGCCCCAGGACGATCCACTGGCGGCGCGGCGAGAAGCCGGCGCCGGGGTCGGCAGGGAGATCGCGAATGGGGCTTGGCGTGGTCATGGCGCTGGCGGACAATCGCCCTCCGACTGTAGATGTTCAATCGGAGGGTGTCGATAGCGCGGTGAGGAGCGGATGAGTCCAGCCAATCCCCTGCCCGCGGTCAGCGCGGTGATCCCCGCGCACGACGAGGAGGGCACCATCGCCGAGGTGGTCGAGGCCACGCGGGCGGCGCTGCCCGCGGACGCCGAGGTGCTGGTGGTGGACGACGGCTCTGCCGACGGCACGGCCGAGGCGGCGGCCCGAGCCGGCGTGCGGGTGGTGCGGTTGTGGCCCAACCAGGGCAAGGGGGTCGCCCTGCGGCGTGGCATCGCCGAGGCGCGCCACGACCTGCTGCTGTTCATCGACGCGGACGGCCAGGACGACCCCGCGGAGATCCCGCTGCTGCTGCGGGCCCTGGAGCCGGGCGTGGCCATGGTGCTGGGATCGCGGTTCCTGGGCACGCTGCGCGACGGCTCCATCACGCCGAGCCACCGGGTGGGCAACCGCGCGCTCACCGGCGTGTTCAACCTGCTGTACGGGTCGCGCCTGACCGACACACAGGCGGGCTTTCGCGTGGTACGGCGCGATGCCCTGGACCTGCCGCGGCTGCGCGCCGTGCGCTACGAGATCGAGACCGAGCTGACCCTGCACGTGCTGCGCCGCGGGGGAAAGGTGGTCGAGGTGCCCGTCACCCGCAGCGCCCGCCCCCATGGAGCGTCGGGTTTTGCCACGGCGTACGACGGCGTTCGCGTCCTGGCCAAGATGGTCGCGGGCCGGGTGCGACGGCCGTGAGCGCCGCCTGGTCCGGGCCGCTGGTCCGCCTGACCCGCCACTACGCGCCCACGTGGGTGCGCCGGCCGGACGGTCCGGTGCGCGCCGTGGTGGCCCTGACCCGGCGGTGCAACTTCGGGTGCGCCACCTGCCGCAGCCACGCGATGGAGCCGGGGGATGAGCTGACCCCCACGGAGATCGGGCGGCTGTGCGACGGCATGCCCTCGCTGACCTGGCTCGACCTCACCGGGGGCGAGCCGCTGATCCGTGGGGACGTGCGCGAGGTGCTCGAGCAAGTCCTGGCCCACACACCAGCGCTGGCCGTGCTGCACTTCCCCACCAACGGCTGGTTCGGCGAGCGCGCCGTCGAGGCGGCGCGGCTCGTGCGCGAGCGCCGGCCCGACGTGGTGCTCGTGGTCACGGTGAGCGTGGACGGGCCGCCAGCGCTCAACGACCGGCTCCGCGGTCGCGAGGGGGCCTACGTCAGGGCCCTGGACACCTACCGATCCCTGCGCGAGGTGGACGGCGTGGACGTGGTGATCGGTACGACCGTGGGGCCGGACAACCGCGACGCCCTGGAACGGACGCGGGAGAGCCTGCGGCGTGATCTGCCGGGGTTCGACGACCGGCATTGGCACCTCAACCTCTGCCAGATCTCGAGCCACTTCTACGGCAACGACGACCTCGCCCCCCGCCTGGACGGGCGTGGCGACCGGGCGTTCGTGAGGCGGCAGCTGCGCCGCCGGCTGCCGCCGCGCGGCGCCATGGAGGTCATGGAGGTCGCCTTCCTGGCCCAGCTCCACGCCCACCTCGGCGGTCGCGCGGTGACCGCACCCTGCGCCGCCCTGGACACCACCTGCTTCGTGTCCGCGGACGGGCGGCTGTACCCCTGCCACCTCTACGACCGCCCCCTGGCGGACCTGCGCGAGGTCGGCATGGACGTGCGCGCCGTGTGGCATCACCCGGACGTGGCGTCGGCCCGGCGGGATGTGGGGCGGCTGGGGTGCGGCGGCTGCTTCACCCCGTGCGAGGCGTACCCCCGGGTGGTCGGCTCGCCGGTGCGCGCCGCCGTGGGCGCGGGTGCCGAGCTGGCGCGGCTGGGCCTGCGGCGGGTGTCGGGCCGGGGCGGCTGACATCCACGCTTCGTTTGGACCCCCTCCCGACCGCTGCTATCCTCCACTCCATGGCAACCCGCCGCGCCTCACTGATGTTCTCCGGCGGCGTGGACTCCACCACCGCGGCCCTGCGCCTCGCCGACGAGTACGACGAGGTGCACCTGCTGACCTGGCGCAACGGCTACGGCCACTACCGGCTGGGGCGCACACGCAGGCGGGTCGAGGAGCTGCGGCGTCACACGTCCACGCCGCTGGTCCACCAGATCGCCCCGGTGCAGGCGCTGTTCGAGGAGCTGCTGGTGGACGACCTGCTCGCCGAGTACCGCCGCTGGCGATCCGGGTTCATCTGGTGTCTGTCGTGCAAGCTCGCCATGCACACCGCCTCGGTGCTGTACAACCTGCGCCACGGCATCGACGTGATGGCCGACGGGTCCTCCCACGCCACGTCGGAGATGGTCGAGCAGATGCCCTCGTCCCTGTTCCGCTTCCGCGACTTCTACGCCGGCTTCGGCATCGAGTTCCGCGTGCCCGTGTACCAGCTGCCCCGCGAGCAGGAGATCGCCGACCTGAGACGCCGCGGCTTCCGCATGGGCCTGCGCATCCGCGACCGCTTCCTCGGCGTGCAGCCCAAGTGCCACCCCGGCGAGCTGTACTACCTGCCGTTCTTGCTGCTGGACCAGCCGCCGCTGCATGACCCCGACCAGGTCTCGCAGTTCCTCTCCGAGAAGACCGCCGCGGCCCGCCAGTACATCGAGCGCCGCTGCGAGGTCGCCGGCCTCCCCCGGCGCGTGGGCGGGGAGGCCGTCTGATGGGCTGCTGCAACCACGAGCCCCTCGGCCGGCCCATCTCCCGCTGGCGCTACTACGCTGGCGTGGCCGCGCTCACCGGCGCCCACGCCGCCGGCCGCGCCGCCCTGTGGGCCGTGTCCCGCCCCGCCCCTCGCTACCGCAAGGTCGCCCGCTTCTACGGCGAGTTCGCCCGCGACACCGTCCGCAGCGTCCTGCAGCGGGACCGCATTCAGGTGGACTGACGTGAAGCGGGGCCCCGACTATCGTCGCGCCCTGCTGCTGCTGCTCCTGCTGGTCTTCGTCGCCATCCTCTTCGCGCGCGTCCGCGACTTCCGCCAGTCCTGGGCGCCCCCCGAGCCTCCGCCTCCTGCGCCCGCCGCCCCGCTCGTGCTCCTGGTCGGTGACCTCGCCGGGGCCGCCGGCCCCGTGGACATCCGCCTGCACCCCCCGATCGACCTCGACGGCATGACCCGCCGGCAGGTCTACGAGGTCCGCTCCCAGGCCGTGGCCGAGCACCCCGAGCTCGTGCGCGACTACCACCCCAGCGGCGCCGTCTTTGGATCGATCTCCAGCGGTGCCCCGTGGTGGGGCATCGAGGGCCAGTTCCTCGACGGCCCGGGCCACGACAGCATCGCGGGCCCCTCCGAGGAGGCCCGCTTCGTGCTCAACCCCTTCCTGCTCGCGGGCGTGGACATCTTCGAGGCCAGCATCTGGGGCGGCTTCCGCTGGGACCGCGACGCCCTGGCCGAAAATCCCGCCGCCGAGGCCGAATTGATCCTGACACCGCCGCCCACCGACCTGACCTGGTGGCCTGAACAGTCCCGCGGAGAGGTCGTGTACGACGTCACCGCCCTCGTCGACAGCGTCAGCCCCTTTGCCATCCCACCGCCGGCCCTGCCCCTCGAGGGCACCAACCTCCACACCCTCAACGCCCGCGATCTGGGCTTCGACTACCTCCACCTCGACCTCGACGCCTCCGAGCACATCACCCAGGACCACCACACCCCCGACCCCACGCTCATCCGCGACTTCCTCCACCGCGGCAGCAGCTGCGGCCACGAGGGCGGGTGCAACAACGGCAGCCCCTACCAGCGCGAGATCGACGACATCCGCATCGAGCAGCTCCCCGCGCGGCTGGTGGTGAAGCTGTGGCACGAGCGACCGGATTCGACCGCCGAGGAGGCGGATTTCGTGTTCGTGGTGCGGTTCGAGTAGGGCCCGCGCGCGGCGGTTCAGCCCACCAGCTCCCGCAGCCGCTCCGTGACGAAGATCGGTCGGTCGTGCCCCGGCATGATCATCTTCAAACGCGCGGGCCTGGCGTCGAGTTCGGCGAACACGCGCCGCAGGGAGTCGCGGCCGGCGTCGTGGTCGGCGAAGGCGAGGGGGTGGTCCAGGGAGAGGAGGTGGGCGTGGCTCATCGCCAGATCGCCGGCGAGACAGATGGAGACGTCGAGGCCGGGGAGGTCGACGACGTAGGAGCTGTGAGGGCCCCAGTGGCCCGGGGTGTCGAGGTGGGTGACCCGGCCGGCGAGGTGGTCGGCATCGAAGGGGACGGCGCCGGGGACCGATGAGCCCTCGGGGGCGAACACCGTCGCGTTGGGGAGCAACTCCAGCACGCGCGCATCCACGTGGTCACCGTGATCGTGGGTGACCAGGACCGTCCGGATGTCCGCGGGTTCGAGATCCGCGTCGGCCAGCGCCTGCACGGCGCGGTCCACGGCGGCCGGACCGTGTGTGGCCGGGTCCGGTGAGATGAACGAGGGGTCCAGCCACGCCGGGAAGCCCTTGGGGTGATCCGGCTCGAGGAGCAGGACCGACGTCGCCTGGCCGCTCCAGCCGAGCGCCAGCTTGGCCTCGGCCATGGCCAGCCACTCCTGGTGCGACGCGTCCGATCCCGGGCCCGCTGCCAGCAGGATGTCCTTGGTGTCGGGCGAGCCCATCAGGTCGCCGTACTTGAGCGCGTGGATCTGCATGGGGGGGATCTACGTCGGCAGCGTTGCGGAGTCCAGGTTCGGAGACAGGCAGCCGCTCATCCAGACCCATTCTGCCCATGTCAGGTGTTTGAGTTGGCCGATTTGCACGTCAGAGCGCCAGATCCGCCATGTCAGGTGTTTGAGTTGGCCGATTTGCACGTCTGAGCGACAGATCTGGCATGTCAGGTGTTTGAGTTGGCCGATTTGCACGTCTGAGCGACAGATCTGGCATG
>CAZLEO010000039.1:0-43273 GCA_964558555.1 uncultured Rickettsiales bacterium
GCGGACTCGCTTCATCGTAATCTGCATCTGCTTTGCGAGAGCCCGGATCGTGACTTTGTGCTTTCGCATAAGCGTTCGAACTTCACGGCCTGTAAGGCAAGTCTTCATGGTGCGGCTCCTTTCCGCTATCCCGTTCGGAACAGCAGTAGATCTTTGCGCATTCTGGACAGACACCAAGGTGCGTGTACCACTCAGTTGGCGATCGCTGCGTATCATCCGCGGCGATTTCTTTGATGGACTCCTCGTAGGACTGGAATTCATCGACATCGTGCCAGTTGACTGGAATCGCCGCGATCCCGTCACATTCGTCGGTGTGGCAGTAGAGACAGGCAAGACGAATCTGTGCTTTCATGCCAGGGCCTCCGTTTCAAGGATTTCGGCGTTAGCGGCCGAGTGGATTGCCTCATGGCATTCGCGCTGGTTGGTGTGCCGAAACCATCTGTCAAGCGAGTTCAGGCGCGCTGGCAAGCCTTTGGTAGCTTCGCCAACGCGTAAGAAGAAGATGTGCATGGATACCTCCTTTGTGAAAGGCAAGAAACGCTCGGAAAACCCTAAAAACCGGTTACGCCACCAGCTTCGGAGCGGACCCTTCGGGCCGACTTTGAAGCCGTGGTTTTCTTCGTCTACCGATGCCAAAGGAGTGAAAGAGCGAGGCCGCTTTGCCCGGGGCCGAGAGGGGATGGTCTACGGCGTCGGGAAAATGGTGCTACATCGCTGGCCTTTGGGATCCATGATTTCACGATCTTGGATCTTAAGCAAGAAACGCGGCTGATACGCAAGACGCTGCAGTGGGACGGGCACGGCTTTCTTCCTTTTGAAACGCATGGGAAATGGGACTGAAATGCGGTGAGATCTAGAATGTGCCTTGGAGGCGCACACGAGCCACGGCAAGCATGCCCCGTGGGCTTGTGTACCATCAGTACTGCGTGCACGCACGGCCATTTAGCCGGCCAGAAGGAACCAAAGCCATGTCAGATTCCCCAACGGTGTCGAACGCTTATCAGGAAATGAGCCGTGGTGAAATCCGCAAACTGCTAGATAGCGAGCGAGAGAGAATCGGGTACTCTGAAGCGGAGGAATCAACCAAACGTTGGTGGGATGCGTTGGAATCCGAGTATTCAAAAGAGCTTCACGTCGTGCTGCGACTGTGCAATGAACTTGAGAAAGGAAACGCCACGATTACGGACTACTTTCTCATGCACGTTTCCTCAACAGTGGGACCCTTTGGGGAGCTACACATGACTACGACCGATAAGTCACTTACGGTTTACGAGATCGTTGACCTGGACGTGATCTTGGCGACTCATTCGATGGTCCAGTTGGATGACGAAGTTGTTTTTCCAGAACCGCACCCGGTTTCGTTCTACGAACTTCGGTTCTTTCCCGATGGCATTTCTACGGATGCCGAGTCACCAAGTGTCACGTTGATGCAGTTTCGCGACAAACGTATCGCCAAGGTGTTGGTTCCTGACACCACTCTGGATTGGCCTGTGGCCTGTATGTTGGGCGATGTCGGAATGGTCGCTAAGCTCCACACCCGCTTTCGCACTTTCGCGTTGTATCAGAGCGAGGATTACGCAACGGATGTCGAAGTCGAGATCGAAGTCTACAATAGAGGTGAGTTTCACGCCAATATCTTCTGCAAACCTGGCGTAACGTACAGGAAGTTGATAGGCGACTACCGTCTTTTGGCCGAGATTGTCAAAGAGGCTTCGGCACGCCCTTCGACCGAGCAGTAGACGATGACGCGCGAGGGGGCTGTTCGCTGCTGTGCCCAGCGCCAGTCAAATCCGGTCGGGACATGGACGCGGGAGTAGCGAGCAGTATTTCGCTTGCGCAAGTTCCGATTTCGTGGTTCACTTGTCCTTGATGCGGGAACTAAACAGCGGAAACTTTGGCGTCGTAATCTCGTACTTGCTTCCTGGGTTTGTGACGCTTTCTGGATTGAGCTTCTTTTCCAAGACGGTCGCCGGATGGCTCTCGCCGCAGGGGCCACGACCAGCGACGGTGGGCGGATTCCTTTATGCAACTCTGGCATCGCTTGCCTGCGGAATGACAGTCAGCGCTGCCCGCTGGGCCGTGGCCGATACGATCCACCACCTAACGGGCATAAGAAAGCCCAGGTTTGATTTTTCGAAGCTAAAGGACAGTACGGCGGCCTTCGTCGTGCTGATCGAAGTCCATTATCACTACTACCTCTTTTATGCTAACTCCGCCCTCGCCCTTCCGTTTGCGTGCGCTTCGTACGTTGTCTCCAAAGGCTGGAGCTCGGCATGGGTGCTTCTCGCCCTTTTGCCATTGGAAATCGTTTTCTGGATGGCTTCTCGCAATGCACTGCGCAAATACTACCGGAGGGCGGGGGAGCTCCTTGAAGCGGATGAAAAGCAAGATCGGCAAGCATCAAACGGGAATTCAAGTAAATAATAGATAAAACGGTCCATAGATTTGTTTTTGAGGTGGACACTGCATACACTTAGTCAACGGGAGATCAACCAGCGAGTCCCAAAGTGGAGGGCCCAAATAAGTCCAAGCCGGGCGGCCCGGTAGCCGCTACAACAATTCACTCGACGCGCGAGCGTCAAGAACTGCTTTGCCGAAAACCGCGAACCTGAGCCTTATGGCTCTTGAACTGATGAGGCAGTACCTTGGCACTGCGCTTCCGGTTCGGGAGCGTCGGGCCTTGTGCTGTTCATCAGTGCCTCTTCGCGGAGGTTCGGCGAGCGGCCTTGGTTTTCGACGCTCCCTTTGTCTCTTGGCAGAAATCCAATTGTCGTTTTTCGGTTCTGTCGCTTGCGTGTCCAACAGAGAGTTTGAAAGCGATAGTCGCTTTTTGTTTCCTTTCAGAGCAGCACTGCTGCTAAACACTTTTTTGGGGAGGACCGCAAGATGACAAACGGTGCTGGGAAACATAGTCAGACGAAGGGGAAGCCTTCAGTGGATCGTCCAATGAGCGAAAGCTCGAAGGGGCCTAAGGCTTCGGGCAGCGGTGATCGGAAGCGGGAAACACGCAGTTTCCGTTCACTATTTTCCAGATGGATTTGCCCCACGTGGCTTTCACCTGTGAAGGCGGAGCGGTAAGCCTGCGTTGACTCCGACGTGGTTACGAGCCCGCTGGGAGCCTGTGACGCTCCAGCGGGCTTTACTCTTTTGAGCGCAGCCTTTCGGTTTGCTTGAACGGACAAGCGGCTGAGTAGAACACATGCGATCTGGCCACGAAAGGCGGGTGACGAAGAAGAAACCTTGGCGACCAACAACGCCCGAACGCGAAGAAGAAGTCGCCAACGCCAACCCACCGCGAAACGGTTTCGTTCAATGTCCTTTGTAGAATACACTCGGCATCACCTGCCGAAGCTTGCCATGGACTCCCCTGCCATGACAAATGAGCTCACATTCGGCCACCACGTCATCTGCGGGCGGTGACCGACAAGCTGCCGACACTGACGCTGGTGACCATGCGCCCGCCACTTCTTCACTGCCTACATCCGCAGCCCACGTCGAGTTGTGTGAGCACTCGGCAGTGATTCGAATACCGCTCAGCAGGTTATGCTGTCCAGCCCGTACCAGCCCCTACGGGTCCCTTGACAATCCCGGGTTGGACCAGTACAAGTAGCCTGCGGAGTGCTGGGATGGTCTATGAATCACCTAACAACTCATCGAGGGTCTGCGTGCGGCCTCTGAGTCGGCGCGCCGAGAGTGGGCTGGACTTTGCGGCGAAGACCTTTCGCGATACCTCAAGTTCTCTGTTTCGCGGAACCATCACGAGGAGTTGATTGTGCGTACGCTCCGTTGGGGCGAGATGTTTCTCATCACGCGTGCTACCACTGTGATCGACGAACTTGAACGGGCGGGAAAACAAAGTTGGGATCTGCTGCGGTGCTTTGTGGTAAGCGGCGCGGTCCGCTTGTTGCTTTGGAATCTGGACGATCGCGACTCAACCCATTTGGAGGAAATCACCGCGAGATGAACGGCAGACTCGGTTTTTCTTGAGTTTCGAAGACAAGGGGCTACCCACCGTTACCGGTCTGCCAGAAGCCAGCGGTTACGAGGTTCGCATTTTCCAAAAGCCCAAATTGCGGTTATCGGGTAACTTGATCGAAGCGGCGTTCCGCAGGGGCCGATTCTGGTTGCTGATGGCCGATGGGTGCGGCAAAGGAGAACTGGCACGTATGGTCATTCAAGGTGTTGCCTGTCTGTGGCACGAGATCTCTGAAGAGCTCAAGGGTAAACGCTTGCGTCTGTTTCACGAACTTCAGCAGCAGCTCTGCCCGCATCTTCCGGACGGCTTCTTCGTGGAGGCAGCGCTGCTTCGGCTGGAGCCTTCCGGAATAGCGACGTTTGCTGGGGGCCGGCCACGTCAGGCTGTTATTGCGGGATGGAACGGCCCCGCTTGTGCGCGTGCAGCAACTGGGCGGCTGCCTCCTGGGGAACATTGAATACGACTCGATCGCGTTCGAGCAACTAGCCTGGCGCTGCGTGAAAGGAAATGAGGTCTTGCTTTCGACGGATGGCACTTACGATCAGAGATTGCATGGCGCGACGGTATTGGATCGATTGGGTCAGGACGATGGTGGTGCTCCGTCAGAGTCCGCCGGCAATGGTCTTTGTGAGGAAGTGACAGAGTTTGCAGTGGAGTCATTGGCTCAGAGCGGACAGCTCGATGATGTCAGTATTGCGTGCGCTTTCTAGCACTCGTCAGAGCACATCGACAACCCGGCGGCTTTGGTGGCAGCCGAGTCGCACGTTGTTAGTACGGGAGGAACAGAATTCTCGCGGCAAGAAAGCGCGGTAGCTCTTCTTCCCTCATCCCACGCGATCGGGAGGACCACTCATGTTTCGTGCCGTCAAGTCCTTTTGGTTTCTGCTTGTCATCGTTTGCCTTGCTGCCGGCTGCGGCCGAGACGAGGTGACAATCGAGGAAGTTTCTCTCTCCGTCGATGGTGAGGCCGCCACCGCCAAGGTCTCCGAACCTGTGACGCCCACAAAAGTGACGCCGCCAAAACCATGGCACGAGCAAAGCCGTGAATTCGTTCAGAAGGCGATCATCGGCACTTGGAGGGCTGATGATGGGAGCGAGAAGGTCATCGCATTCGATCCCCAGTGGCGCGTGTCGCATTTTGGAAAGGGCAAGGAAGCACAAGAAGTGGATGCGTCGATCATCGACGGATTGGTCACTTACGAGATTATTGCGCCGTCCGATCCGCCCCAACTGGAAATCCGTCATCCCGAAGGCTCACTGCACATTTTTCTGCCCGCGGGCAACGAGAAGATCGGTGACCGATACAGTATTCTTCGCGCTGCCGATGGCACAGTCAGGCTGACGGAGATCCTGGCAGAAGGAGAATCCGACCCGCTGTCGTTTGTCCAAGAGTCAAACGAGGTGTTTTCGGTAATCGACGACGAGGAGAACGGCGAAGACTACTAATTGACAACGTCATCCGAGCCAGTCAGGGCTGTTTGTAGCGTCGCAACCTGTAGTTCCCGCCGACGACGGCAACCAGTCGGATTTCTACTCCCTGGCCTGGAAGGTTGAGCGTCACACCGTCCCCCTGGAATACTTCCGCCGGGTTGTCTTCGTAGCAGAAAAACATCTCGTAGACGCCCGGAGGCACCTCGATAGATCGTATGCCCTGGGCGGCTACGTCAATATCTACGCCGCCATCGTCCGATCGCAGTCCCACTTTGACTATGACCCGGTTGGGGTTGCGGATGCGGACAACATGATTTCCGCTCGGCAATATCTGGCGGATGGGTGGCCAATCTTTCGGGACGGCGCTGTCTGACCGGCGTCGGGATCGGGCAACCGAGGTGGCTGGCGGTATGGGGGTCTTCCAGAATTTCTCCGCGCCGAAGAATCCTGCCAGCAAGCCTTCCACGTAACGTACCTTGTTTGCCAAAACGTCATCTTCAGCGAGCCTTGTCGCGAGATTTTCCGGATCGGTCAATAAATGCGCGAACGTCTCGGCCTTGTCTTCATTGGTGGCTACGGTCGCGTATTTACTGGCGAACCCGGATGGAGCCCCACGGGACAGCCGGACGGTTGGATCGTCGCTCACCCCCGCGGCCCCACGTTTGTACTGGAAACCGGTCGGGTTCAACTTATTCCATCCTGGATCAGCCGAACTGCCATCGTCGGCTTTGTCGATCATATGGAAGATCTCATGGTGAAAAGCCAGCCTCGCGTATTCTTCATTGCGATTACCGAACGCCACGTCGAGGACAATTGTCTGTTCGTCGGGGATCGCCAATCCGGCTCGCGATTGAAGGTCCAGGTTCAGGTCGCGACACAGCACGATGCGCTTCAATGGCATTCTCTCGATCACTTGGACCGGGTAGACCCTGAATTCCGAAACTAGAACGGGAACGTACTTCGCTAAGAGTGACCGGCTGGCAAATCGGAGTTGCCCACCGAGCCGTCGGCTCAGGACTGACGCCGCATTCGTGTCCTGCCAAACGACCTCCACGCTATAATCGCCCGCCAGTCTTTCCAGATCCCGCTCCCAGACCGACGGGAGCGTCCTAGTTGGTGTGCCGAGTGGCGGTTTCAGCGGTATCTTTCGTGGACTGGTGGGCGCTTCCGAGGAAGGCCTCCAGATGGAAGATGTTGGGTCGAGATCAGCTGGCGCCTTTTGCCTTCCCGGGCCAGGCGGTAAGGTGCGTTCCGGCCTCGGTGTACTCTGGCTCCCGAATGGTGTTCGTTGGTCAGAAGTGGACGCGGTCAACGAGGGCTTCCTGGCTGCCGATGGGGAAGATGGCCGCGGAACAGCAACCGGCCGATCGTGGGGCGCGTTGTCCTCCCGCTCTCGACGAGGCGATTGTTCCACGGGCTGCGGAGACGCTGTGGTGGGGGAATCGGCAGCAATGCCCTCGGGCGTCTGCGACGTGAGCTCGTTTGCCGATTTACTGGAAAGAGGGTGTCGCCGCAAGAACCATACGGCGAGCACCGCCACTAGCATGATCACGACTAAAGGTCGCCAGGACAGCTTCGGCGCCTCTTGGTCCGTCAGGTTCGCTGAGCCTTTTTCGTGATCCGCGTTTCCCATGGTTCTCATTGTCTTTGAGCGACGTGGCTGCTTGATTCGGCGACGGCAACCCGGTTTCGCGTTCGCCGCGGTTATTTCTTGTCAATTGGACGGTACGTCTCGGGGACTTCAGATCTGCCTACCAGATCGGCGAGCGACAGCGCCACTTCAGGCGTGTCGGAGACAAACTGGCATATTTCCACGACGTGATCGCGAACGTCTCGTCGCACCAGTATCTGCCGCTCGTCCGCAGTACGGACCACGGTACCACCTTCCCCGTGACGTGCTCGCAGCGGCACATCGCGGCCCGCGGTGACATCGCTTCGCCCTCATTATTCAACGGAGGATTTGTGAATGCGGATCAGGCCGCCCTCCTTCACGGGCTGGTAGATCCAGGCATCGTCCATCATCGCAGTGGAGACGTCAAGTGAGCTATACGACTCCAGGTACGCTTCCACAGAACGGCCGCGATTACTCGTAGCGGGTCCCCATTGATCTCCTTCTAAGCGGTAGACTCGCATCGCGTGCTTCTTCTCGGGCAGTCGCGCGAGCAACCACTTCTTATCGTCATCGGGCAGCAGCATCCGTTTGCTCAGATCTTGACCGCGCAGTTCCGGGAGGACGTTCCAGGTCAAGAAGGATGTCGTCTTGCCGAAGGTGGCCTCGAACACGTTGGCTTCGTTCCAGGTAATCAGACGTCCGTTGGGCAAGCGCGTCACGCGGTCCAAATGAGCCATGGCCGGATTGCGTTTGGCTTGCGGATAGCAGTAAAAACGGACGATTTTTGCCGCTCCCTTCGTTCCCTTTGTCCAATCCAGTTCATGCTCGACCACGCCGGCCGGGGTTGCCGCCCACAATTTGTGGCCTGCTAATACGGCTGACCGTACATGGTCGAAGGCGAACCGACCGGCCGCGAACAACGGGAAGGGCGTTGTCCCGCGACCTGTTCCCAGCACCACCGCATCGCTCGGATGTTCCAAATGTGCTTCCAAGACACCGTCGGGATAACGATAGAACCGCATCAGCTTGTCCTCAGCGCATTTGTATTTGTCCAGGAATGGCTGCTCCTTCGCGCTATTGGTCCATTCTTCTCCGTCGAATTCGAAGGTCGACAGAGAACCGTCATCCGTCCGCGTACGGCAGAACACGCAAACGGGATCTGCGGATGTGGCCACGATTTCCCTCACGCAGGGCAACGCGCCCTCTGCCGATACAAAACTCGCGAAGAAACGCACCGGCGAAAACGTGTGGCGGTCGTACTCACAGACTCCTCCGTCAGTCGCTAACCATATTCCGCTATCGGTCACGGCGAAGTGACGTACATAATCGAACGAGAACTTCCCTTTGCTGAACAGCGGGTAGTCCGACTGGTCAGGCATATCGGCCAGTAGTGGGGGTACGTCAAGTTGAAGTCCGTCGTCGGTCGCCATCCACCGCAACAGCGGGTTGTTTACGACAACGCTCGCGTTTTGCAGAGGGTCGCCCGCGCACGTTTCCCATGACTCTTCATTTGGATTTAGCACGTAACTGCAGTCGTCCGATGTGCGAGCGTACAGTCGGTCCTGGTCCTCCTCATGGTGCAGTTGGACGACGTCGACCATCGGGACTTCGACTGACCCGTCGCGGGCGACGGCGAAAATTGCGTCAACAAACTCCATCGGTGCGTCGGGCTCCGTTGGATCCTGACCGCTCGGTGACGGGAATCGCGCCACCCCACCGGCGGTCGCCATGTACAACTGGTTGCGGTAGAAGACCATGGTGCGTAGCGGGTCGCCACGCTGGACGTGTCCCGTCTCCAGAAAGGCCCATGTCCCGTTTACCAGCCAAGGATAGTCGTCCAAAACCTTGACACTCTCTTCATTCACGACCAACTCGATTTCATCCAGAGAATTCCGACCGTCCTTGACCCACTGCCACACCGAATCGGCGGCGACCCGTGCGGCCGTCAAGAAACTTGGAGAGTCCAAATCAATCGGGGCCCACGAGTGACCGTTCGCATCTGTGTCCGATTGCAGAACCGTGCCGTCTGCGCGGCGGGTGAACACCGTCGCCGCTGCGCCCCCACCGGCCTTGACCAACACCAGGCCTTGCACCGGCTCAGCGCCGCGGAGTTCGGCAGGATCAACGACATCGTCCGAGTACAGATCGAAGTCGGCGGGGTCGGTCTGGTAGGATCCTCCCGGCGCGGAACGGATGCGGAAAGCCACCATACCGCCGCGCGTGGCGACCCAGAGCGCCTGATCGGTCACGTCTACTGAAAGCGGCACATCGTGCGCAAACCGGGTCACGCTGGTGGCGGCATCTCCGGTCCGCTGCAGGTTGGCCAATCGCACCGTCTGTCCCCGTAATCGCATATCGAACACCGGACGGGTGACAGGTGGGCTTTGCTGCTTCGACAAATCGAGGACTTGCCAGCCTTGAGTGTCAAACGCGAGCGTCATGTCTTCCAGCGTGTACGCCTGATCCAACTGCTCTTGCGGCGTCCCTTCGTTCCATCGGTCCTGGTCCAAACGGTAATACCTGGGTCCGCTCTCGCCGCTTGACCTCGCCATCAACAGGTTTACGGGAAGACGCTTGGCATGCAGCAGCCCATCTACGTTGACTCGGCCGATCCCGTCCACCGGAGCGTGGCAGAAAAGCCGTCGCAATAAGGATTCGTCCTGTTGTCCGAGGGCGTACCGGGCGATGCCGCCGGCCGTGCCGGCCAGGACCGCCGGCGCCCCTCCTGCCTGCCTCGTGACGTGCGATAAGTCGTCGAAGGTGAACAGCCCCAATGTCGGGTCGAATTCGATCGGCTTGTACAATCCGGCAGGGTCTTCCGGAAGATGTAGACCCATGTCGAGCCGCCGGTCCGGCGATCGCGCGACATCGTAAGAGCCGCTCCTGGCCTCCTGAAACTGCAGTAGATCCGAGACGGCGGATGCACGGTCGGGCTTCACGATTGCCCAGCCGTTGTTTCCGCATTCCAATAGGTCGGTGCCGGAACGAGCGAACAGCACGGGTGTCGCGACGAGTGTGACGCTGAACAGCGACCTCTCGCCCGCCCCTTGCGGCTGAAAAGGTTGGGGCGGGCTGATGCCGACCAATCCCGGCGCTCCCTCACGCGAGAGCAGTCCGGCCTCTGTCACTAACCAGGGCTTGTCGTGTTGGCCCACGTCATACACTGTGTCGAAATCGAAGCGTCCCCCGACAACTTCGACGCTGAGCGGTTGGTCGCCCCGCCAGATCCCATTCGGATTCGCATGCAACTGCACGCGCACGCGGCTGTTTTCCCGTGTCCAAGACCACGGTCGCTCGTCGACCAGTTGGCGATCGATGTCTTCAAACACGTCAGCCGGCGTCTGCGCCCACGCTGCGTTGTCTTGGTCGTACTTGAGGTTCTGTCCGGAGCCGGAGCCCAGTTTGGCATAGATTTCTTGCTGCCAACGATCCACGCGCAGGGCTGGTGATGGCTGTTTCCAGAAGTGCGTATGATCGATTCGGCCAGCGTCGCTGCGCACCAATCCGAAATCGGTAGCACTAATGCATGTCGAGTTGTCGTCGAGAATGTCATGCACGTGCTCGAAATCAAACAACCCCTCCGGGCTGAGAACAACGTCTTGGAATGTCGGGTCGCCGGTTAGCCGCACCTTCATGGGTTTTCCGCCGGCCCCCGCCGCTCCCCGCGCGACTTGCCAGGTGTTGCCATCGACCAAATGCGCATCCGCTCGTTCAACCGCCGCCTCGGTGGCTGGCAGATTGGCTGGCTGGTTCCACGCGCCCTGGTTGTATTCCGTTAGTTGCTCGTCGATCAGGGCGACCAGCCGGCTCGGTCGATTCAAATGCATAAATCGCGAATTTGCTGGGTTGGAAACTGCGATGGAATTCACGTTCGCCCAGCGCTTGTTTTGATCGAATTGCACGGGTCCGCCATCCGTCAACACCCAAAGATCGTTTCCGAAGGTAGCAATCCGATGAGGGATGTTCAGAAGAAAGCGGCCCCGGGCAGCATCGAATCGGGTCGCAAACTGATTCCCGCCGTTCAAGCCCGCCAGCGCCATGCTCACGTGATCGTTACGGTCCCAGCGGAACTTCGGCTCATCGGTCAGATTTGGATTGCGCTCCTCGAAAACCCGCTTGAAATCCGCGTCTGTCGCGTCCTCCCAGGTGGGATCTTTGAACCTCCAGACCTTGGAAGGCGCGCTTTGCGTCCGTAGCCAAATGTCGTGCCCAGCGGGATCGTCGATTACGTCGGCTAGTCCTTCGAACGCAGGGGTTCTTTGGCCGCGTGTGAGGGATACCAGCGGTCCCGGTACCTCGATGCGATTGATTTCGGCCCGACCATCGATTGTCCAGAAGCGAATCCGCTCCTGCGTCAGCGCGAAAGCCTGGGGCCGATCGAACCCGAAACCGTTTGGTCCGACGGTCACAGGAACTGGCCCTCCCCCCAGAAGAGCCGACAATTGTACTTGTCCGGCCGGTTTTTCGTCTAACTGCCAATGAACGAGTTGGCTGTTACAGCGTTCGATCGAGCTCGCTTGACGAACCATCTCTTTCGCCGCGGCTTCCTGTTGACCGGCAAGAACGGCCCAATTCGCCAGCGGTTGACCCGCGCGTCTCGCGGCATAACCTCCTGATTGTGATCGGACCAGCACGGCGCCTTGGTAAACGACGATGCGCGTAAGATCCTCGTCCGGCAGCCCCTGACCAGCTCCGTTGACTTCCGCAAACCTCGTATTGGGAAGTTGGTTCAGCCGCGCCGCCCCACCTTCCGTTGCCAGCCAAAGGTCGTTGCCGGCCGCGCTGACATCGTGGATTACGTCGTGGGCGAAACCCGCCCCCATGTGGTTCTCGCCGGGCTTGAGCATCGTCGTTTGCTGGCCCCATTTCATGTCGAGCGCCACACCTTCATCTGCGACGACAAAGGCCCCTTTCGCGTCGCGGCGGCAGGCAAACCGCTGGCCGTTGAACACCACTGGATCGACCGGCCGCCCGGGGAATTCGCCGACAGCACCCAGTACCTCGTTCCACATCACTTGTCCTCCGGGCTGAACGACGCGTTTGTACTGCCGCGTCCCGCCCGGCGTATCGAGCCACACGGAGTCGTCTTTGACAAAAACTCGTTGCGGCAGGTCCCAGTCGAAACGGCCGTCTTCGAGGGTGCGTGTCTGCTGTTTGCCATCGACCTCTACAAGGTATTTGTAACCCGACTCGATGGGCTCCGTGATCCATCGCGCCGTAGGGCCAACGTTCGGCGCGGGTGGAAGGTTGGGGATGTTTTCGTCGACTGCAAGTTGGTGCCACCCGGCATTGTTACTATCGCAGTACCACATTTCGCCTTGCGGCCGGGAGAGAATCAGACGGTGATCCCCACGACGAAACAGCTTGCCCTTGAACGGATTGTTCGCTTGCAGGGCCGGTATTTGTTCCTTCCACTGACGCGTGGGCGTGTCATAGTGGTAAACGCTGCCGTCGTCTAGCAGGAGACAACACTGATCAGCGATGCCAGAAGCGCTTATAACTTCCCGCCCATCGGGAAGTGACGCATCGGGTACGCCCGTTTCCTCCAGTTGGCCGCCGGGTCCCACCTTGCGTACGTGATGCTCATCCGTAACCACCCAGATCGATTGTCCGTCGCTCGTGGCGTCAAACAAGTTTTGGATAGGAGTCCCGATCATCGGTTGGCCGGGGTTGACGGGCCAGAGGCTGATTCTCCGCCCGTTGTCCTCCGTCACCAACCAGATGCGACTGCCCTGCAAGAAATGCCGGGGATCCCCGCCTGTGTCAATTTCTTCCGTATCCCAAGCATGTAGGTCCGGATCGTATCGCCACAGCTCGTTCGCGCCGGGTACCGGTGCGGTCACAAGAAGCAGCTTGCCATCGAGTTCGGTCGCGGCGCGAATCTCTTTCATTTGGGCTGCCGTCCAATCGGCTATCATTCGCGGCTCAAAGGAGCCGGCGAGCTTTCCGGCCACATCCACCAGGTAGACCGCGCCGTTACTTTCCGAATGGATTGCGGCATACCCGCCCGCGGGGATGAGCTTTGTGGCAACCGCATTGTTCGGAAGCGGCAGCAACGGCCATTGTTTGTTGGCAGTCTCGTAACGATATACTTGCCCGACCCGGCTCAGGGCAAACAGCGTCGAAATACCCCCCGCCGACGTGACGCGGATGATCTCGACAATGTCGAGCGGTGTCTCCTCGTGCCAGGTGTGGTTTCGCCTGTCGTAGGACAGAAGTGGCTTTTCTTGCTGGGCCAAGAACAGCCGGTCTGTGTCCTCGGCGGCCGCCGTGATTTGCGCCGTCCCTTCGATAGGCAACGGAGCCGCGGGCGGCGATGGCAGAACCACCGAATCGCCTAACGCCGTTCGCAATCGCAGCTCGCCGTCCTTGGTGGCGATCAACATCGCGTCGCCGTCGCCGACGACGTGCGCCACGCCCTTATCTGCATCCTCGCTGGTCCATTGGGGTGGGCGCCATTGATGAAGTGCATTCTCGCTCGGTACCCACGCCCAAAGCTGACGTCCTACACGGTGAAACTCCCGCACGTTTTGCAGATCATGTTCTGTCCAGCCGTTTTCGGAGAAGTCGTACTGCGCGAGCGTCCCGGCCTCGTCGACCCGGAACACCTCGTCCGCCCCGCTGAGACCCACGTCCAAGGTTTCCGGATTATCGCTTTTGGGAAAACGTTGACCCAAATAGGCGAGGGCGGTTGGATTTGCCTGAAGTGGCACACGCCAAATCTGTGCGTTTTCGTCGCCGCCGTCCTGCAGACCAAAGAAATTGGCGTTCCCCACGGCTCCGTCGATTCCCTTCTGATCGAGCAGCACCTGGGCCTGCCAGCCCGCGCCGTTGACACCCTGATTGACAAGCCACACCTTGTCGCCCACGACCACGAGCCGCCCGCGCCCGGCGATAGGAGCAAGAAGCTGCCGGATGGGGCCGGCGGACGTCGAATTGTCCTCGAAGATCGTGGACCACACCCACGGCCCGTTCGGTTTCTTCGCGTACTGCGCGACCCGGCCGCTGTCCAGCCCAACGAAAAGGTCACGATCCTGCTCGGCCGCGGCGATGACCGCGCCCCGGTCCATCCGCGTCGCGGCGATCAGTGTCACGGGCGGACCGGCCCCATTGTCGAACAACACCGAGACGGCACCGGAATTGTCAAGAATAAACAGCGCGGCACCGCCACTGGCAGCGATCCGTTTCGCGTTCAGTGGATTGCCGCCATGCTTCACGACTTCCCAGGTATCGGCGTTCGGCGAATAGCGCTGGATGTGCCCCTGACCGGTGAGCCCGTACAAAAACCCTGTAGTGTAGGCGAATTGGACAATCCCTTCCACACCCTCGTAGGTGTGCCATGAATGGCGGTTCACCTCGAAACGGCCGACACAATCGGGCGTACCCACAAGAAGCTGTTGCTGGTATACGATGCCGCACTTCACCTTCTGCAAATCGTCGGCGAACGCGTCTCCGACCAGCGTGACCATGGGAGGCGCGCCGTTGGCAGAGCGTTGAACGGCCCCGGCCGTGGTCAACACGATCACGTCGATGCCATCGGTGTCGAGCCACTTGACGTTGTCGGAGGCCTTTTGCCAGTTGGGAGTCCCATCTGGAAGAAAGTAGAGTACATTGTCGCTGCCGAGCAACCAGAGTCCGCTGACGGTTGTGAGCAGCCGGCAAGACGGGGCTGCGGTCTCGCTGGGAAAGGGAATGTGCTTCCACTCATGGTTGGCCAGGTTGTATACGCCGATACCATCATTGTGCGGCGCCACGTACAGCATTTGTGCATCCGCGGCGGCGGCTACCCAAGACCCGCCTTGCCGGGGAAGCGCGACCGGCGCCGCGAGACTTCTTTTTGTACTCGTCTTGTCACCATCTTTGGTCTGGATCCACAAGTGTCGCCGACCGCTACCGCCCGCGACCACCGCGACAAGATCGGGATCTCCGTAAAAGTCAATCACCCGTTGGTCAACCTCTGACCATGATGGGTTGGGATCGTCTGCCAGCGGCAAGGAGAACAGCCTCTTGTTGAGATCAATGGCCCACAGTTGGCCGATGCCGAAAGCCAACCGCTCGAGGCCGTCCACAGGCGGAAGCTCGGACCACGCGTGCGTGTCGACATCGTAGAGGCCAATTCTTTCGGCAGTACCGATCACCAGCGACTTGCCGTCGGCCGCCACTGCCTTGACATCGGAAGGATCGATATCGATGCCGTCCTCGCCGATCAGAGTAGTCCACTTCATCCCGTCGAAGTGGGCCAACGTGCGGTTCGCCCCGACCTGAAACAGTTGCTCGCCACGCGCGGCCAAATCGAGTGTGCCGTCACATGGGGGCCGAAAATCGGAGTCCGGATGTGCCGAATGATGGACGCGGAACAACTCGCGGGTTCGCCGCAGAAACAACCCAATCCCTTTGTTCTTCGTACCGAAATATATCGCTGGCTGGCCTTCAACATGCGTTTCACACGCCGCACTCAAATCCCCGCGAGTCAATCCCGGAAAGCGGCGAGGGCCGATGTAGGGTTGAGACCAGGCACCGCTCACCCCTGCGTCGACCAAGGCACGGGGGGTCGCTTCGATGGTATGAGGCGAAACGGTGCCGGTTGCCGCGTCATTCCGCGCGTGGGCTACTAACGCGTACTGGTTCACGACAATCTCTTCGACTTGGCGATCGCCGAGGCCGCAGAACATCACTTCCAACCGCTCGTCCCCTGTGACGGCACCGCGTCGTGTTGTCTTGCGGATCCCCTGGCTGCCGATCCAGGCTGTCAAGACGTCGGCGTCGGGATCGGCTGTGAGCGTCAGGTTACTCGCTCCAGGCCACCTTTGATCGGCCGAAGTGCCGAGCATCTGGTGGTCCTTCGTCTGATACAGCGCAGCCGATAGGCTCCCCGGTGGTTCTGTCGCCTGATGGACCATCCAGACTGCACCGCGATGACGGTCTTCGGCCGCGCGCTCGAGCGAGGCCCGCGTCAAATCCGGTACGCGACCTTCGCCAACCCTGGTTTGCAGATCCACCACCTTTCCGGCGTTGTCCAGGTGGATTCCACCCAAGCCGCCCTCTGCGGTAACGTATGTGAGTTCCGACTCGACCAGCTCGCCGTTGCGCACATCGCCTCCGACGAGCCCTCGCGCCTGGTCGAGATGGGCTGCGGGTTTCCACGCAATTCGCCCGTCCGCGCCCGACGCGTCCAGCGAACCGAAATCGATGCCTCCGTCGCCCATCACCGCAATCTGCGCTGCCGGCAGATGCTCGAGGTCGTACACTTGTTCGGAATGCAACCCACCGGTGCGCTGCCAGTCCACTTTCAGCCAGCTGCGGCTGTTCGGGTCGTAAATGCCAACTCCAAAGGCACCGACCAGGCGCGCGGTTTTGTCTTCACCCTTGAGACGGTAGGGGTAATCGAGAAGGCAATGGGCGGAGCGGTCGTTCACATCACGGAAGAACGAAGTGTCCAGTATGAACCGGTCCCACATCTTCACGTCGCTGAAGCAGGTGGGCAACACTCCGGCGGTGACTCCACGGGGGCTGTCTTGGTCTTCCCTGTCTGCGCAAACAAACAGCGTTCTTCCCTCGTCGGCGCTCAGACCGACGATTTTGGGAGCGGGCAAGCCATCCTGGAAAAAACGCATCGGCGTGTGCCGCCACTCGAACAGCTCCTTGACCCGTCTCCCGTAGTGTACAGTCGCCTTGTCCGCGACGAGCAATCCCTTAGTCTTACCCTTCTCGTCCGTCAGAATGTCGAAGGCGGTCACCGGTTTGTCCAGCCGGTGTTGGGCCAGCAGTGAATAATTCGGGACGGGCTCGGCTATCCTGGTTTCCTGCATGATGCTGATCCCGACGAAGAGCAGGAAGCCGACAAAACCGAAGAAGATCCCCAGATACAGCCGCACCCAGAAGCACGGTTTCTGGCCGGCATGGTCCTCGGGATCGATGCGGTCGGGAGGTTTTTGGGCCTTGCGGGATTTGAGCCGTGTAGCGGTATCGCCCAAGTAGGACAAAAGTCCTTGCAAGATTGGTTCCATGATTCGTTCCACCCAGAGGATATTGCAGGTTTAGATTTGCTGGCCCGGTTTCTTCCGTTCAGCAGCCGAGGCGATTCGCTCTCCCTGCGCGTACAATCTCCAGACGCGCGACGTCTGGGCCTGGAAGTAGAACGCCGCGGCCCGTCGGCACTCGTTGCACCAGAGTTCGCTTCCTGGGGTTTGCTTAGCCATTTGTTCCTCGCAAAAACGTCCGCGCAGTGTCCAGATCCGTCGCGCTTCCGTCGTCTCAAGCTCTTTTATCAAGGCACCGAACAACCTCAGCGGATCGACGTAACGGCTCCTGCCATTCGGCAACAGCTCACGGATGATCGTCGCTCCTCCCCCGCTCCGCCCGGCGGCGATCAAGTACGACGCGCAGGCAAATATATCCGCGGCGGCGCTCTCCGTCTCGTGCGGCAACGAAGGCTTTCGGCTTCCCATATGGTCACGAACGGTTCTCAGCATTTTGTCCGCGCTGCCGTCCAACCATTCTTTCAGGCGATGACTCTCGTCGCTCTCCGGCGAATCGGCTTCGCCCGAACCGCTTTTGGTGCTTTGCACTTCCAGTTCGGCCATGAGCAGGTATTGCCAGAAAAGTGCGAGTCGCAGATGGTGCTTGCCGGCCGTCGCGGGAGGCACGGACGCTTTATCGCTGGCGTTCTGCTGCCGCACGGCCAGTTCATGAGCCTCCTCCCACCATGCTGCTTCGGTCAATTTGGTACAGAAACGATCGCACCGCCGCGGGACATCCTCTTCTTCGGGCTCTTGTCCGCGGTCGGGGTCGAGGCAGAGTTCCAGACAGCGCGCCGACAGATTGAAAAACCGTTTCGCCAACCGCAAGTCCGAGACGTCTCGGCCATCCTTGTAAAGGGACAAGTCGTTCGCCACTTCGTGCTGCAGCTCGCCTGCTCCGCTCAACAGGGCGGCTGCCCGCAAGAGTCTTGGCTGCAAATCAACGTTGTCCTCGGCGACGGGGTTGTCAAAGAAATGACATTCCGCCAAAGCCTCCGTCTGTGCGAGCCATCGCAAACGAACGTTTCTGGCGTTGGCCCGCATCCAGGGCATGCCGGCCGTCTCGCTGGCATGCAACTCGGCGGGCAGGGGAGTACGGTCTTCGACCAGCTCAAGGTACTTGTCTAGCGTCTTGCCGTACCGCAGTGTTTCGTACTTGCTCCACGTCTGCTCCCGTGCCCGCATCAAATAGTCGGTGACGAACCGGGAATCGAACGCCGGCATGGGTCGATGGTGGCAGAAGAACCACAGGACATGCCCGATCACCGGCTGGCGACTCAACCAGAATAGCCTGCCGACGAAAAGCACCGCCGCTGCAACACAGAACATACCGCAAATGCACGGGGCGACATCATTCGTCGGCCACAGGTACGAGGCCAGCACTAGAACAGCGGAGGCGCCCAAGGCCAGCACGAAGACCAGTCGCGATCTAAACACGTGTTCGTCACCGTGCTCAGTCAGAAGCGGTGATCGGTCGAACCGCTGTTTCGCAAGCAAGGGTGAGTCTGGCCCTGCTGTGCGGGTTGCGTTCAACCGACGAACGCAGTCGAAGTACTGTCCCATGCGGGGCTCTTGCGCCAGGTACACATAAAGCAGCCATTTACCGCCGCGCAGATAGGTGAGGGCAATTAAGAACACCGCGACGACGGGGATCGCAGCGATAGCGAGACAGAACGAGGTCCATGGCAAGTGCGCAATGAAGATGAGGATCGTGCCGACCATCACCACTGATGGCCAGATTGGCCTCACCAATCTCAGCACGTACTTCGCGAACGCCGCCCGATTTGATGGGCGTGGAAGCGTGTCGGCGCTGACGTTCTTCTTGTCCGTATGCGATCGTGCAGGTTTGCGGACCGCCGCAAGAACGAAGGCAAGCGCCGCCGCAAGAACGAAGGCAAGCATTGCGACGAGGAGCAGCCAAAAACTCTTCGGCACGAATTTGTAGGCAGCGAAGGCCAACAACGCGAAGGTGCCATAGCCAGCCAAGGCGACCGCTAAAACAACCCCGGCGCGCGTCCAGGCAAGCGAACGCAGACTCGCTTCGACAAAGTCCTCGACGCGCCTGGATCCGGGCAGGCGGAAGGCGACTACGTTTTGCCAGTGCTGGCGGGCGAAGCAGTAGCCCACCGCGCTCAGCAGGACCGGGTAGGCCAGTACCGAATGCCAGTGCATTTCAAACCAGGCGAGATAGAAAATGACGAAAAGCACCAGCGCCAAAAAGAACGCGTACGTCCAGCGAAACCACGACAACCAAAGAAGCAGGAACGCGATCACCGAAAGCCAAAAACGCTCAAACTCGTACACCACTCCGATGGCGAGATACTGAACCAACTGATCGAAAGCATCCGCGGTTTCAAAGGGCATTTTGATCGGCTCCCGCGGAATTCGGGGCGGACATTTGATTCACGTCGTCCAACATACTAACGCACTTCTCAAGGGCATCTCGGACAGAGGTCAGGTTCTGCTCCAGAGCCAGGTTGTTCGGCTCAGGTGCTCCCAGCAGCTGATCCATTTCGACGACGCGTTCGATGGGATCTTTGATCTCATACCGTTCAAAAAACGCCTGCACACTCATGGCTCGCAAGGCCCGCAGGAGCCGCTCCCAAAGCGACCGTTCGACCGGTGGCGGCGGCGGCACCTGGAAATGGATTTCGCGAGCCTTCGCCCAGCGGGCCTGGAGCTGCCTGGTCTCAGCTTCGGTCTCATCGCACTGCTTTGCAGCCTTTCTCGATTTATCCTGCAGGAACTCGGTGTCTGCCGCAACCTCGTCGAGCCGGGACTTCCACGCATCTTGGACCTCGGGCCTGTTGGAAATGATGATTTCCTGTTCTTCATCGCGCTTGTCGAACGGACGCTTATGGATTCCGTTGGTAAAGATCCCTCTCGCATCTTCAGTCAGCTTGTCGATTTGTGCCGTGATCTGGCTGGGGGCATCGAGACGCGGGTCCCCTTCATTCGCGGCATCCCCAAGGGCAACCACGCGACGTTCTTGAACTTCGATCTTCTGCTTGAACATGACGCTCCCCCAGCATCGCTGCTTGCTGTTTCGTACCCCTTCTAGATTAGTCTGAGCGGTTCGCCGCCGCACGGTACATAAGCGAGAATTTCCTCAGGCGCATGTGGTTGGCACAGAATCCTCGCTCAACTCCGCTTCATCAATCGTTTACGCATTTCCTCCAGCAACTCCTCCGGTGTCATCCCAACAATCTGTACGTTCAGGGTATCGGGCGCGTCTTCGTCCAACGCTGCATTTTCTTGGTGCGCCAGCCAGTGGTTCAGTTCCCTGATTCTCTCGGACAAGGTGTGCAGCGCCGTATCGCGACCCGCGAAGACTGCCAACCGTTCCTCTAGTTGATCAAGAGCTGCGTAAAGATCGCGCTTTTTCTCCGCGAGCTGCTGCTCCAGATTTTCTTCTCTGGCCCTAAGTTGTTTTCTCTGTTCGGCTTCTTGCCGCAGTTGCTCTAACAAGTCTTTCTCGTGGCTTTCCGCTCGTTCCTTTTCCTGTTGCAGGCTGGCCGATTGCTCATCCAGCTCCTGTTTGCGTTGCGTGCACGCCTGACTCCGCCGCTGATTGTTGGCCCTCAAATCCTCATTGTCGGCCCCCTGTCGTCCCAACTGTTTCTCCAGCTCGGCAATCTCCTCGCACTGGGTCAGCAAGTCTTCTTCTTCCTTTACTACCCGTCTGCGTCGGGAGTCGAGCTTTGTCTGATTTTGGCCCAACTCCTGTTTTTCCTGCCGCAGTCGGTCATGCGTTTTGTCTACATCGGACCGCTCTGTGTCATACCGGGATCGCCCCTCCTGCAACTTGTTGCGAAGGTCTTGAATCTCCTGCCGCTTGAGTTCGAGTCTCTCGCGATCCCTTTCCAGAGTGCTTCTCTGAGACTCGATGTCGGACTGGCTGTCCTCGGCCTGTCGCCTCAGTTTGTCGACCTCCTTTCGCTCGCTCACGAGGTTCGCCTGTTGCAGTGTGAGCGTCCGCAGTTGGTTTTGCAGTTCCTGCCGGGCGGCCTGTAGCTCAGTCAGTCTGGTTTCGACAGTGTGGGTCTTGTCTTGCGCCACGGTGAGCCGGTCTGTCAGTTCCAGCTCAACTTGCTCCTGCTGTTGGTGGAAACTGGCAACCTTGTCTGTCAGATCTGTCAATAGCGAGTCGGCTCTCTGCTCGACGGTTTCGTACTTCTGCTTGCGGTCAACAACAGCGTAGATGTCCTGCTGGACCCTTCGCTCGACGTCCATTAACGCCGTCGCATGTGTCTTTTCCGCGTTGTCGACGGCGTCTTGGACTCGCTGGTATTCCTTGGCGGCATCGATCTTCGTCTGATGAAGATTCTCGTGAGCCGTCAACACCTGCTCGACAAAGGTCGTCCAACGGCCGGGAAAAGCGCTAATCGCCAATTCCGCCGCACTGACCTCCTTGTCGTACTGTTCGGTCTTGGCGACCACCTCGTGAATCTTGACATCGACCTGCTGCCATTTCTTTTCTCCGAAATCGATCCGCTCCTGGACCGCTTCCAGGATTCGGCGTTCCAACTGATTGCAGCGGTCTGTCACCCGGACGCTCGCATCCTCCACGACCTGTTCCAGCTTGGGAGGCACTTTCGGGCGGAATTCCACTACCTGGGAGCAGAACTGGTCGTTGAGAAACCGGAAGCAATCGGCACCGCGAGTTGACGACGCAGCGGTTTCCCGTTCGGCCAAAGGCGTCGTCTGGCGTACGTACAGGGCTTCCCATGGTCGATCGCCGTTCCCGCCCGCCCCCGAAACCGATCGCAGCAGGAGGCGCTCTTTTTTCGGGTTCCCGTCCGTCCAGAACAATTCTCGAATCTTCCGGCCCAACGCCGGATCGTCTAGCCTGGGTCGCAAATCGTCGCCGTTACGAACGAAGAGAGGCAAGTTCCATTCCCCCGTTCGCCATTCGTCACGCTGCACGTACACTTCGTCAGCCAGCGATGTCAGCACGCGACCGTGGGATTCGCTCCTGTTGTCGAAGACGATGTGCAGACCGCGGCGCCGTCCGTTTTCCTGCGGGAGCTCATAGAACGCGTAGTCCATCTGCTCCAGTTCGGTGTACGGCTGTTCGAGGAAACGCGCAAAGGTGGCGCACAATCGGGGCGGCTGGTCGCTGTCGTCGTCCAAGTCCTGCTCGAAGATGTAAGCCAAGTAGATGGCCTGCTGGCGCAGCGCATGCGCGAGCCGATAGTCGCGCTGCAATTCGGCGACGGCCTGTTGGTGATGGGCGATCTGAGTTTCCAACGCTTCTAGCGAACAACTGGTGCCGCGGGCCTGCCGTTGCACACGTAAACTCAGTGCCAGACCCCGGTCCGACGACGCAGGGTGCAGGTCGACCGTGGGGATCGGCGACTCGATCTTCAGCTCCAGCTTCTGGGAACCGAGCGAAAAGATCTCCTCGTAGTCCGTCTTGCGAACGTCGATCCACTGCGGTTTCGGCGTGGCCGATTCCTCGAAACCGTGCAGTGCGAAAACTCTGTGGTAAGGATCGCGATCATACGTGTGTTTGTCTCGATCCTCGTGATCGTAATAATCGAAATATAGGTGTTCGACTCGATCCACGGGGTGTTCGTAGCCCCACTGCACGTAGAGCCGACAGTCGGCGTCATCCCGCCAGCGATAACAAGCCACTGTCCAAGATCGGTCACCGTTCGGTTTGAGCCATGCGGCGGGCGGCCAAAAAGTAGTCGGCGGGCTTTCCACCAGGATCACGTGACTCAGATTCTGGGCCGCGGCGGCTGGGTCGATGAGCCCAACTCGAATGCCTTCACAGCCCATTTCCAGCAGTTCGGTGTACTGCCGGCGGAACTCGGGTTCCGCGGCGTTGAACAGCAAGATGGCCAGCGAACGCCCGGGCGGCATATTCGATTGCGGGACCAGCCGCACGCGCCCCAGCAACTTGTTGATCGTCAGCGGCTCGCCCTCGGGCCACTGCCGCTCGGTCTCGAACGCCTCACACCGTGCCAGCCGCAGCAGCGTGGTGCCGGCGGTTTCAGAAACTCGTTCCAGCGTCACGGCGAAAACGTTGCGGTCGTCTGCCTGGGAGTTGGCTTCGAGCTGAACGTCGCGGCGTCTGATCTGCAATTTCGACTTATTTCGCAGCACCAAGTCCACGAATTCCAGGCAGTCCCCCAATTCTTGAAACTCGATCCGAAAAGGCATCTCGACTGTCCTTCCCTCTACGGATTGTACTGAACCAGACGTCGGTGCTTCTTACTGGCTGCCGTGTCGCCGAGAATCATCTCCAGGAATCCTTCCCGCAAATCGTGTATTGGTTTGGCCGACAATTCCTTGTTAAGGCGTTGGGCAGCCTCGCGCAGCGTTCGGGCCACGACACAGGACCAGGCCGGTTCGCCGACCAGCTTGGACGTTGGATCCTGGTCCTGCGGGTCGACAGCGATCAACATCACGCGGCGCTGAACGGTGGCCACCGACGGCGCGTCGTGAATCGTAGCGGGAACGAATTCCATCAACCGCTCCACGGACCCGATCGCCACGATGTGCTCCGCGTGGTACGGAGCGATCCGTTGAGGATTCCGCTGGAGAAAACGTTCGACCTGGGGATCGATAATTTCGTAGCTGTCGTCCGTGGGAGCCGTTCCGGCGCTCGCCCTGCGGATGACGTCGAAGTTGAAGAAACCGGGTAGCAAGGCGCTGAAGCTGAGCATTTGATCGAATCGATCCAGGCGCTCGTCCGGAACTCGCCGAGGGGTCAACCGGTCCAATCGGAACAGGCGATGAACGACCGCATCGCTCTGGTACGCCCGCAGCACGAATACAGCGACATCCAGCTCCACCTGCGTGCGGTTGCGCAGCTTTTCCAACGCCTCGCGCAGGTCGCGGATCAGGTCGAAGGACTGACGTTTTGCATAAACGTACGCCGGGTACCGGGCCACCTGAGTCGCCTTCCGCTGTCGCAGATCGCCGGACTCCACCAAGAAGCAAACCAGCGCGCGGTGTTTGGGCACTTGGTCTTGCTCGCGCTCCCGTTTGTATATCAGCGGCTTTTCCAGCAACTTCTGGAGCCCAGCCGTTTCGTTGTGCAACATCAACGCCAGTTCGGATGGGACCACATCCATAAGCGAATCGGTGTCGGTTTTGGTCTCGATCCGTGTCAGGCCGGCGATGGATCCGGGCAATCGCGACTTGGTGCGGTCTTCCAAAACCGTGTTGTACAGTTTTGGCGGCTCGTATTCGGTGACCTCTTGGTCCTGCGCCTCGATGCAGGCTTCCACCACCTTGCCATCAAGCTCGTCCTCGACGCCCGGCACATGGCAGGCAGCATGGGCATAGAACAGGGGAACACGGTTGACCGCCTCAACGTGGTCGTCTCCGGGGAGCAAGAAGGCAGGATAGGGCTTCGCCGGGTCGAAGGCGGGGATTTCCAGGGCCATCTCTCCGAGACGACGCTCGCCGTGCCAATCCTCGACCAGAATCTCGATTCGCCCCGCGTCCGCCAGCCTCACGAAGGGGTAGTCGAAGAACGGGTCGATATCGTGAAGCCGTTGTTCCCAGTGTTCCCGCTCGCCCACACGATCCGCCTCGATCTTGGCACACCGCGGGCATTGCTTCAGATGCTCCTGCTCCTGCGCATCCCATTGATGCAAATCCTCTCGCACTTCCTGAAAACGGTCCGCGGCGGGGCAGGCCGACTCCAACCCATCGAGCAGCGCCCTGCAAAGCAGACGTCCGACTTCCTCAGAAGCTCCAGGCCGATGCGATTGCTTGGCCGTGTCCCAGATCCGTCGCGCGCGACGCATCAAGGGCTGATCGTGCAACGATTTCAGATGTTCTTGGTATTCCTGAAAGCGGCCCACCACCATGTGTTCCGCGGAGGGTAGATCCCTGAAACCGACGCCAGGTTCGACCACCTGCAGACCGAAGTCCAGGACGGTGGCCAGCGTCACTCTGAAGGAGCCCTGCAACGGCGCGTACCAGTCGTTGAAGGCGGGAACGAACCATTGCCACAAATAATCGCTCGCTCGCACCGCACAGAAGTTCAGTGAATAAAGCGCGCTGTGTACGAATTCGATCTCGTTCACTTCTCAGAACCCTTGATCATGGAGTCGTCGCCTTTCGAGGTGAAGGCTCGACCGGAGCCATGTGGGCATCCGGAACGAAGTTGGCTATCAGGGTAGTTTTCGGTACCCACGGATCCGCTGGTCGACGGCGTCGCGCAGGGCCGGCGCCGTTTCCGGCTCGTAAAAGCAGAACTTGAATACATCCAACTCGGTCGACTCCGGCCGATCGTGCTTGCGCAGCAGGGCCAAGGCAAGCGCCACTCGGTACAGCGAGTACAGCGAGCGGTCGGAGATCTGAAACTCTCGCTTGAGTGCGTCGAAGGTATCGCAGAACGCGCGAGCGAACTTACTGTCGCCATCGAGCGACGAGTCGGGCCCGAAGTAACCATGGATGGCGCGAAACAGCAACCGGAAGTGGTTGACGGAGGCCCTGTGGGGAACCGTCTTGCCTTGTGTCTTCCCGTTGCCGTTGTCCGCGAACAGGGACCGGTGCGCCTGCGCGGCCGCCTTATTCAGCAACTTGCGAGAGTCATCCACCGGATTGCAGATAACGCGCACCGGAAAGCGGTCGTACATTGCCCATAATTCGTCTTCGCGGGGTACCTCGTTGCTGGCCCCGTAGATCATGCACAGCGGTACGTGGACCGGCTTGCCTGCGTTATAAAAGATCCTCTCGTTCGAGATACTCAACAGCGCATTGAGAATGGCCGAATTAGCCTTCCAGATCTCATCAAGGAACGCCACATCAGCCTCCGGCAACAGCCCGGTCGTTTGGCGATAGAACATGGCCCGCCGAATCATGAGCTGCAGATTGGCGGGGCCCAGGATCTCGTCGGACGTGGAATAACGCGTCAGCAGCACCTCGTAGTAGCGGCGGTCTATCTGCGAGGTCCCCTGCGCCGCCTGCGGGGCGTCGTCTTGATCGCGGTTGGATGAATCGTCGTCCGTGGCCGATTTCAGCAGGTGGAGAATGTCCTGGATCTCCCGATTCAGGTCATCCGACGTAACGGGACGGCTCTGTAAGCCCAACCCGTAGCTTAGACGCCGCACGACGAGCGACTTTGCGGTGCCCGGAGGGCCCAGAAGGACCATATTTGCGTGTGCGATAAAACAGGCCAAGGCCATTTCAATCGCCTCGTCACGATCCACCAACTCCTCGGTCATGTCGCTTTTCAGGTCGAGCAGATCGTCGCGGAGTGTGTGGACCAAGCCTCGACTCTCGGTCAGCTCCTGCAGGTCGTTCTCCGTGAATCGTTCGATGCTTTCGGTGACGTCACCACCGTCGAAATCATCCACTTTGTCGGCACGTTTCGCCAATTCGCTGATGGCTGAGGTTTCTTCAGCATTCATGATCGATCCTTTCTTGCGGCTGGTATACTGCAATTTGCCCACGGCGGCACGCCTGCGGTTTCCGGTAGGTCCGCCTCACGACTTCAGTAACGATACGCCTTGACACCCGGATTGGTCGGCGGACCATTGGGTTTCTTCTCCTTCGGCTCGCCACGCGGCTCATCGACCCGCTCCCAAAGCGCGTGCCCAAGCACTTCGTCTGGCAACAACGATTTGAATACCGAGTTGCTTTTCAACGCTTTCGTCAGTTGATCGATTCGTCCCTGGCCTTTGAGATGCTCGCCTTGATACGAGGCGCGGCGCTCCTCACGTCCGACGGCCGTGCTCCAACTGGAGACTAGCTGCTCCAGTGACTGACCGCACGCATTGCGTGCCAGCACCAGCCGAGGCGTGTGGCCGGGATTCTCCAGGTAGCCGAGCAACCATAGCCCCCAGCAGAGGATGGCCTCCTCGCGACCGCGCAGCCAGCGGGGCAACGTGCTCTGGGCGAGTTCGCGCCAGAGCCATTCCTGTTCCGGTGGCATGCGGCCATGATGCGTTCGCGCGCGGGCCTCGCACCATTGGGCCAGGCGTCCGCACCATTGCGCTAGACTCGTTCGGTCTGGGAAACCGAAACACCATTGGTTCCACACTTCTTTCCACGCGGCGTCGTCAGTAGACTCCGAACAGGTTGCTCTCAGCACTTGGGCCACGAAGGTCCTCACGCCATCTCGCAGGGCCGCGGGAGCGCCCTCTCGATCGCTCAATGCGGATAGGGCGTCGAAGGTGTCAAGCACCTCGGCCGCCTGCCGGTCGCCGAGCATGGCGTACCGACCGAAGTGGGATGAGAGGTACTGGCGAAGGCCAGCGGCTTCTTCTTGGGTCAACAACGTTTCGATGCCGATCCAGCTATCGTCCAGTGTCCGCGGCTGATGAGTTTTCTCTTGGCCGTTCGCTTTCCCGCAGACGGCCACCAATCGCGAGAGAGCACAAGTCGTCAACAATTTCTCAAGGCGGCTCTTCTGAGCCCTAGTCAGGTCGCGACCAAGATCCCGAAACAGCCGGCCCAGGTTCTCGGCGATCAGATGCATAGCGACCAGATCGCCAAGTTCGCAACGCACCGGTTCGTCTTCAGATACTTCGGAATGCAACCTTTCCAGCGGAGCATCTACGTCACGGCTCAACGTCTGCTCGCTCAAACCGCGCGCCGTGTCGCTCATATTCGCTTCCAGCGGAATGACGCGGTCTGGGTTGCGGTACCACCACAGCCAGTTGTGTGCTGCGACGATCATCCAGATCGACTTGGTGGTCAACAAGGGCCGATAGTGATGCACGGTGAGGGTATGACTGCGCAGCCATGTCTCGACCGTCTCGTACACGCGAGCGCAGCACCAAGCGCCCTGCGATTCCCACAGATGGTTGAGGACTTCCCCCAAAGTCTCTGCAATTCCGCGGGATGCCTCTCTCGCCGAACCGAACCGTCGTTCCCAACGATCGACGATCCCCTGCCATTGCACGGGGCGATCGAGGAGGGGCAGCTCTTCAACATATCGCGGACCGCTCGTCAGCGAGGCGACAAAGGGCTGTAACTCATGGGCCATCTGTTGAAGATGATCTAGATCCATGATTCCCGTCCTCTCGTTTGCCTTTTCAGCCCAGTTGCGGACTACGGGTTCGCGGCTGGCGACGCGTTAGCCGTTTAGGGCATTGAACAAATCGTCGATGGCTTTGACAATAGGAGCGACGTGCTCCCTCACGCGTCGGCATCGCCGGACGACCGAGGGTTCCGCGCCGAAGACTTGGTGAGCCGTCCTAATATCCCGTTCTACAAGCCGCACATTCCCTTGCCGCCACTTCAATCCCCGTTCACAATAAGTCAGGACTCGGAAGTACGTGGCGAGTTGCGGAACCGCCCCCCCAGCAAGCACACCGATCAAGTCGGAGTCCCACCGGCTCACTTCTTCGGACACGATCGGGCTCGCAACCTCCAGCCACTGCGGGGAAAGGCGAACCTCCGCGTCAAATCGGATCCGCGCTTGGCACCAGCGGTACAACATGATGTCCTCGGGATCGGCGCTGCCGTTCTCGGCCAGTGACCGAAACTGCTTGCGGAGGGCATCGCCTGTGACGTTGCGGTCCCACCTCCACCGGCCTATCGCGGCCCAAAAAGAAAGACGCTCCGCATATTCGCTCAACTGACGCTTGGCATATTCGTTTGGCGGCAGGCGGAGCAGCGGTAGAAGCCGATCGATCGTCTGCAACCTCTTGAGCGTATTGTCCTTCGGACGTGGCACCTTCCAGTTGATTTCCAGCGTGTTGAAGAGATCTTTGAAAATGGATTGGACCGTGCCCGAGAGACCAGACTCCGAAATGCTGATGGCTTCGATGGCAATGCCGAACGTCCATAGGTTGAAGGGCGCCTTTTGCAGCGTGTTGTCCCTGTGATACTCCCGTCCCACAGCCGCTGCCAAGCGAATGACTTCCGGGTCGATTTCTAGCGTCGTCCCCAACACCAGGGCCCAAATTCGCAGTGCCTCGTCGTACATTCGCCGCACGCGGTACTGGCCCATTAGCTTCCACGCCTGCTTGACGTACTGCCCGGTGTCTTGAGGCGACGACGGTACACCCGCCGGTTCTTCGTTACACCATTGTTCGAGACGCGAGACGGCGTCGAGCGCCTCGTCTTTCGCTGCTCGGCTAGCTTCGCCGTCGGACAAACGAACCAGTCGATCGACTGTCGAGCGAATACGCAACACTTCCATCTCGGCCGGCGACTGCGGAGGCTGCACGGGGAGGCTATCCAACTCCCGCGACGAATGGTTCTCGGCGATCGGCGCGGCGGCACTAGCCGCGTTCGGAAGTGGCAGTGGATCCGGGGTGTCCGGGTTCGTCGTCGCCACACGGCCGTCACCGTCGGTCAACGATTCGGGTGACGGGCGCGAGGTCCCCGAGTCAGATGCGGCGGTCGCGTCGTCCCCGTCCGACCCGCCGCCAAACAGCCCTTTTAGACGTCGAAAGAATCTGGGCATCTTGTTTTCATTCCATGTTCGCCAGCGAGAGCTACATGTCTTCTTCCTTTCGGCTCGTTTAACGGCGGCATCGTGTCTCCCTCGACCGGCGCCTCCGCCGCGCCGATGAAACGATCGTCGGCAAGCGGCCGTTTGATTTGTACGTGCGGCTCCAGCGACGCGGCCAGTGCGGTTGGAGCTTTCGGGTTGACAAATAGGGCGTGTCGAACGCACAGGTTAAGCTACCATTGTATTTCGGGATATCGAACAGAATCAACGCACCTAACATACATCCTGGAATAATCGGCGTTTTTCGAGTCCAATCGGCTTTACACGGACTTGCGCTCGGCCATCGCCATACAGACGGCCTCCATCGAAGCCATTGAGCCCAGTAACGGTCACATACGGCGCGTCAACCTCCGGATGTCCTGGACCCGACCGTCAGCTCCTCGCCGGCTTTATACGTAATGCCGTAGGTCGTTTATTGCCTTTTGCGCGCCTCACGCTTGCACTTTCTACAGAGTCCGCCCCGTTTGTGACGGGACTCTGCCAGAACGATGAACCCATTTCTTCACCTCCCGCAAAACAAACCGTGCTGCCTTCGCGATCAAAAGCCCCGTGTCGGCGGTTGCGGAACCACTTCCAGGATGCTCGCGACCAAGATTCTCGAAGTCGTCGTTAAATGGCCGCACAAGTTCTCTTCTACTAGGAATCTCCCCAATTCGGTTCGTCACCCGTCAATTTTTCGAGAATTCCCCGGGCCGCGAACCTAAGGTTGACCCGAAGCATCCCCAGAAGCTTCCCTATCTCGGCAGAGACTCATCACGAGATCGCAAGTGTCGCTTCGCCAGGACTGTCCCCTATAATCGGACGCTCATGTTTCTCGCGAGGTCGTTCTCAAAGGGCAAGAGACGCGATGTCGGGGGACGATTCCTGACTCACTTGTTCGGCGAGACTAGCATCGATTAACGCATCGCAGCTAGCCACCGAGACCATCGTCACACTGCCTGACGACAGGTTTCGCTGCAATACCGGCACAAGGGATGGCAAGGAAAGCAGACACGTTCGCAATCCTTCAAAAGGCATTTCCGTCGGCGCGCACCGCACCTCTTGCGAACACAATGACGAACGAGCATGCTGAGATGGGCCCAAGGGAGGTGGTGCTGCTGACAGGTCAAGTCTCGGAGCGGAGGTCTCAGCTCCCCTCCGAGGCGTCTACATCACCGCATCGTCACCTTCCACGACGCCGTCTCCAGGATAACCTCGCGATTTCCCACGCAAGCGTCTGTGTAGCAGGCGAACACGCTCGGCGTACGCTACTGGCTCCCCTCTGGCTTGCTTGCTTACCTGCCAGACGGACTGCGGGCCACGCGGAAGCCCACGCAGTTGAACCGCTCCTTGGGCGGTTGCCCGTTGCGGCGCACCGACCGGCAACTCCAGGCGCGGCTGTTCCAGCCCCCGCCACGAATCGCGCGGTAGAAGGCGGGCCCGAGACCACCCGGATACGGAGCCAGACTGTTCGGATAGTCGCCATAGCAATCCTGGCACCATTCGGACACATTCCCGTGCATATCATAAAGGCCCCAGGCGTTCGGCTTCTTTTGACCGACCGGATGTGTCTTACCTCCTGAGTGTCCACCGAACCACGCGTACTCGCCAAGGCGGGACTCGTCATCCCCAAAACTGTACGCGGTCGTCGTCCCCGCACGGCAAGCGTATTCCCACTCGGCTTCGGTCGGCAAGCGATACGTTTTCCCTTCCTTAGCCGATAGTCTCTTGCAGAACTCCGTCGCGTCGGCCCAAGGCACCCCCTCCACAGGGTTAGCGGCACCTTTGAACCAGCTTGGATTCTCCCCCATCACTTTCTCGTACTGCTGCTGCGTTACCTCGTAGACGCCCATCTAGAACGGTCGCGTCAGCGTGACTCGATGTAACTCGTCCCCCCTTTGGAACTCGCCCGCGGGGATCAATTTCAGCTTCATGCCGATGCTGTTGGTCATTTCGTCCGGCAATTTGTCCAGAACATTCGACTTATTGCCATCTGAAGTGCCGGGCTGGGCAGACTGCTTGGGAGCCGGTTTGCCCAATGACCAGAGGTATTGACGGTCGACCTCACTCAATCGCGCGATCGGAACCATTATTCTCTGTCCGTTGGTCTTCTCCAGGATGACGTTGACGCCCTGTATCTCCACCAATTCGGCTTCAGTAGAGAACTTTCCCGTGCGGTCCGTCCAATTTCGTGCCCAGCCCGGCGAAGTGGCTACGAACAGCAGAAACGAAACCAGCAACAGCCACAGTCGTGATTTCATGACATCCCCTCCAATCGTTGGCAAGGTAAACCACACCGGACCCTATCTGTCATCCGGATCGAAAGAAGAACGGGTCTCCAAAGCCACTCCTTGATCTTACCGCATCCCTTTCGGTGTCAATACTGTTTTTACAGAAAGAGGGCTTCGCTTTCGCTTACGCAGACATCGTTTTACTCGCGCCACCAGCCGACACTAAGGCCGTTGAATGTGGGTGTTCATACGGGGGTGGCGGAACGTGCGCATTTTTTGCTCCATTATGAACGGGATCCCGCGGTATCTGTTGCGTAGGATCCCGCTCAGCCCCAAACGCCCGCCTAAGCAGCCGCGTCCTACCAAGAATCTCCGCAATTCCTTTCGCCACCCGTCAATCTTTCGAGAGATTTCCAGATTTCTCTGTGGGTCCCCCGAGACCGCCGTGCCAGTTGAACTGTTGATGCCGAACAATGTGGTCGCACGAGGATGCCGCCGGCGCATGACCCCTCGTCCTGCGACTCCCCGAAAACAGCCCTTTCTGCGAGTACCCTTGCCTTTGCGGTGCACCGATTGGAAGCGTCTGACGGAACCGTTGACGTCCAATTCGGTGCTCGCTTGATTCATGAGCGTCGATACGCCTGTTCATCTGGACATGCAAACTGTGAATCTTGACCTTTTTCTCTGAGACCTGACGGGTCGTCAGCACGCTTGGGGAGATAGCTATTGGGCGAATGAACGCCCGCGAACCCGGAAACAAGCGAAGGAGGAGATTCGCCATGTTCAAAAAGTACCAAGCGGCCACGCTGCCCACCGCGGCCTTCGCGCGCGGCCGTGCCGCGGAATACAAGCATCCAAGCCTCGCAGATCCCTGCCGTACCACGAACACGAAAGTCGGCCACAAATGTTGGGCGAAGTTCCTCAGGTTCGAAGACTCGAACCTCTCGTCATAGACGCAAGACGGTAGCCTCATCGCCCTCTCGATCTACGAGCTTAACCCGGAGGACCACACGTGCATCCGAGATCATCTGACATGACAAAAGCAAAACTACATCGAAAACGGCCCGGGCAAGTGGGTGGGGACCCTTGTAGCGGCACCCCGCCGAGCCGTCTCGCCTTGACGTCCCGTACTCGCCGTATTTGCCCGCCGAAACGCTTCCATGGTAGAATGGCGCCCGCAGAGCGAAGCACTGGGGAAACTCGGCCACGGGAGCAATCGCAGATGGACGACAAGAAATCAGTCTCACGCTGGATCTCGAAAGTGAAGACGGGAGATCAAGAGGCGGCGCGTGACCTGTGGCAACATTACTACTATCGCCTCAAGGATTTCTGTCTCCGCAAACTCAAAATGCACAATCACCTCTGTCGCGATGCCGACGAAGAAGATGTTGCATTGCTCGTCTTCCAGACTGTTTTCCGTCGCGCGAAAAAAGGAGAGTTTCAGCAGCTCAGTAACCGCGACGACCTCTGGAAACTCTTGGTCAAGATTGCCGGCCGGAAAGCTGCGAAAGAGATTCGGCGTGAATTCGCCCTGAAGCGAGGGGAAGGAGAAGTGCAAGGCGAATCAGGTTTCGATAGTCCAGCCCTGCCTGAAAACGAGCAAGGTATCCAACAGCTAATAGGACCCGAGCCAACACCTGAATTTGCAGCACTGATGACCGAGGAGTGTGAACGATTGGTGCAGAGTCTGGGAGATGAAACATTACAGAGAATAGTCGAGCTCAAGCTGGAAGGTTACACGAACGACGAGATCAAAGACACTCTCGACTGCTCTCTCCGGACGGTTGAGCGCAAGCTCAAGAGAATTCGCAATCAATGGTCGCACAAGGTTTCAGGAGATGAGTGAGGATTTTCATTCCGAGAGTCTATCGCTGGCGCCTTCAGTTGTCAGACAAATCGACGAAGCATGCGACCGTTTCGAAGCGGCGCACAAGGCGGACCGCGGACCCCGTATCGAGGACTATCTGGAAACAACGAAAGGGCAAGAGCGATCAGCTCTGTTGTTCGAACTGCTCCTGCTTGATGTGGATTATCGGAGACGCAGAGGCGACGGGCCGACGCCCGATGATTACAGCTCGCGCTTCCCAAATGACATCGAGGCCGTCGAACGCGCATTCCGCGGGATGGATATCCCAGGTGCTTCGTCCGACACAGATAGCTGTCGTGCATCAGGTACCGACCCTGCGACGGAGGAAACGCCGGCGATCGGACCGTTACGGCCGCGTGAGAAGTTCGGTCGTTTTGACGTAATCGAGCCACTCGGGCAAGGGGCGTTCGGCGAGGTTTACCTCGCTCACGATCCTTACCTTGATCGAAAGGTAGCCCTGAAGATTCCTGTCGCCAAGATGTTTCGGAGCGAGGAAGATACGGAACGGTTCAGGCACGAAGCTCGTGCCGCGGCGCAGTTACGACATCCTCACATCGTGCCGGTCCACGAAACGGGTCAGATAGAGGGCACCCAGTACATTGTCAGCGACTTCATCGAAGGCTGCACCCTTCGATACCGTATTAGACACGAGGGGCGATTGACGCACCGAGAAACCGTGGAATTGATTACTGGACTCGCAAGGGCTCTTCACTACGCTCATGACAAGGGAGTTATCCACCGCGACATCAAACCCGAAAACGTCATCATTGATGCCGACGGGGATCCGCAACTCACGGACTTCGGCTTGGCGCACCGAGAACACGGGGAAACGTTGCTTACGCCCCAGGGAACCGTCTTAGGCACACCTTTATCCATGAGCCCGGAACAGGTGCGAGGACAGACCCATCTCGTCGATGGTCGTAGCGACCTTTGGAGCCTGGGGGTGATCTTCTATGAATTGCTGGCTGGAGTTCAGCCTTTCACTGGACAAAAAACGGAGGACGTGTTCGATGCGATCCTGGAGACGGAACCTACGCCACCCCGCAAGCGCGACAGAACCATCCCGAAGGACCTGGAGGCCATTTGCCTCGAATGCCTGAAGAAAGATCCAAAACAGCGTTATCGGCTGAAGAACGACCCGGAACAGCGTTACAGCGCCTGTGGCGAACTAGTCGAAGATCTGGACCGTTGGAAGCGCGATGAGCCGGCCCGCGTCCGACGGGTTAGTGTCGTCGAAAAGACTCTCCGTTGGATTCGACGGAATCCCGTTGTCGCTGCCTCGTGGGCTATCGCAGTGGTGCTGGCTATCTGGGCAACCGACGGGTATTTCAAGAAATCGGACGCTTTGGCAGAGTCCAAGATAGCGCGGTCGAAAGCTGAAGAGGAGAGACTGGCAGCGGAGAGCGCACGTGAACGGGAACGATTGGCCAAGGAAGATGCACAGGCGAACGCGCAGGAAGCCCGGCGGCAACGGGAAGCCGCAGAACGGCAGAGGCTGGCAGCGGAGAGGGCGAGTGAACGGGAAAAGGCGGCCAAAGAGGAGGCCCTGGCCAATGCCAAGGAAGCACGGCGTCAGAAAGGAATTGCGGAGCAACGCCAAAAGGAAGCGGAAGCACGGCGGAAGGAATCTCAGGAGAGGCTAGTACGCCATTATGTGGCTCGTGGCAAAGAACGGCTCGATGATGGCGACCTCTTCGGATCGCTGCCGTGGTCCGTCGCGGCGCTGAAAGAGGACCCGGAAAACCCGATTCACCGTATGCGAGTGGCCGTCACACTGCGCCAATCGCCTAGGCTCATTCAACTATGCCCCCATCAAGCCAAGGTTAACTCCGTTGCTTTCAGTCCCGACGATCGTTTCGTCGTCAGCGCAAGCGAGGATCGAACAGCGCGCGTGTGGGACGTAACCACTGGCGACGCGCTGGGGCAGCCGCTGATGCACAATGACTCTGTCGCCTACGCATCATTCGGCCCGGATAGCCGGCTCGTGGTCACCACGAGCGATGACGGGATCGCGCAAGTGTGGGACGTGTTCACCAGCAAGCGAGTCGGCCAACCCTTGAGACTTCCCGTTCCCGTGACTTACGCAACTTTCAGCCCAAGCGGCAAATACGTTGTAACGTCCGTGGGAATACGACGGCAGCAACCGGGTGCTCATCCCGGCCCCATGCAAACGATAACCATACCAAACGGCAGAGGAGGGGTCAGGACAATGCAGATTCCCGGTCCTATGCACGGTAGTCGGCCCGGTGCAACCCAATTGTGGGAAGCGAACACGGGCAAAGCTGCCATGGATCCGATGATGTGCCGTGGTTGGGCAAATCATTCGACGTTCAGTCCCGACGGCCGGCTTGTCGCGACAGCGATCGGTTATGGGATAGGCAACGGCGAAGCCAAAATCTGGGATGCTGCGTCGGGCGAGGAAACAACACCAGTCCTGCGACACCGATTCGAGGTGAACCAAGTAACGTTCAACGGCGATGGCACGCGGCTTGTGACGGCCAGTGGTTCCAGCTTCGCATTCTCCGGCGGCGAAGCCAGGATCTGCGATACCAATACCGGCGAAGCGGTCGGCCGACCAATGGAACACGCGGGCACCGTCATCCACGCTTCGTTCAGTCCGGATGGAAGCCGTATCATCACGGCTAGTTGGGACGGTACTGCAAAAATCTGGGACGCAGGCACAGGAGAATTGCTGTTACCGCCGTTACAACACGACGAGCAGTTGTCATTCGCATCGTTCAGCCCAGATGGTCGACGCGCACTCACTGCCAGCCGCGATGGAACGGCGCGGATTTGGGACACATCCACAGGGGAACCGATTTGCGCAGCCCTTCAACACGCCGGACCAGTGCTTTGCGCTTCATTCGATTCGGAAGGGCGCCGCGTCGCAACGGCAAGCGAGGATGGGGCTGTGCGCATCTGGGATCTCACTCCGTTCGCGCCTTGCTTGGGCGCGATCCGCCTGGCGGGCACGAACACGGTCGTTTCCGGGACGTTTTTTAGCGACTTCCCGTTGAGTTCTGCTACCACCGTAGTATCCGACGCAGACCCACTAGCCTCGCAGCGCAAAACATGGCGAAAAACCGCACGAACGGCACACGTCACGCGGATCGCAGCCCGTCGTTTCTCGGTGATCAGACACACAAAGGGCCTGAACTACGCCGTCTTTGACACCACCGGGCGCTATGTGTTCACTGGCCTCGTCGATCACGCAGAATCCGGCATCAACGTGCGCGGCACGGCAAAAGCACCACCAAGGCTCATTCGGAGGGAAGGCGTAAGTAGCTGCGGAGTATCGGCATGGGACATGGCCAAACGCGAGCAGATATGGAGCGCAGACCTCAAGGGTCCATTCAGCGCGTTCGAAAGCGGTACCAGCACGCCTTCGCCCTTTGTTGTGAGCCCGGACGGCCGATATGTGGCCGCGTTGCCGGAGCCTAGTAGGCCCTTTGGCGACCCAAGGAGGGATTTGCGCGTGTGGGACGTAGGCACTGGCCGCAAGATCGAGCTAGATCTGAACCGCGGTTTGGACTACAGATCCGTCGGATTTCTGCCAGACAGCACTTGCTACGTCGTCACCGTAGCGAAGGGCAACTCATCTGAAGTCCCGTGGCAAGCGCAACTTTGGGACGCACTTGGAAATCGGCCGCTTTCCTCCCCTTTGCCGCTTAGTGGCAGACCGATGCGCGTGGCCGTCAGCCCAGACGGGTCCCATCTGATCACAATCTCCGAAAAGGATGCGTCTGATCCCAATTGGCAGGCGCAGGTGTGGAGTCTTGATACAGGCGAACTGGTGTCACAATGGTCGTCACAGCCACGCGAGTCGCGATCTAGCGCCGACCGGCTGAGGCACGTCTCCTTCACTGGCGACAGTCGCAAGGTACTGATCGTACGCGGAACGGAACCACTCGGAGATGGTGGTCGATCGTATGGCGAGACCACGCTTTGGGATGTAGGCGAGGCTCGGATGATTGCTCGACTAGAACACCGCGGCGCGGTAACTCATGCTGAGTCGAGCGCCACGGGCGATCTAGTTGTAACGGCAAGCACCGACCGAACCGCGCGCGTTTGGGACACGGCAACAGGCAAACCGGTAACGCCGCCCTTGGCACATGCTGACATCGTCAACTACGCGGCGTTCAGTCCGGACGGTCGGGTCGTGGTCACGGCGAGCGCCGACCGGACTGCACGAGTGTGGGACGCGTTGACGGGTGCGCCCATTACGCCGCCGCTGGAACATGACAATCGAGTCATGCACGCATCATTCGCTTCAGATGGGGCGCAAGTTATCACGGCCAGTCTCGATCGTACGGCGCGCCTTTGGGACTTGTCTGCCGACAGCCACCCCCTGCCAGATCTGTTGTCTCTTGCGGCACTGCTCAGCGGCCATCAAGTCGACTCCACGGGGGGCTGTACGCCGTTGAGCACGGAAAGTCTCACCGAGGCCTGGGAACACCTCAAGAAAAAGTACAAGGCTGAATTCGATACTTCCAAAGAAGATGCTCATGTTTGGCACCAACAGCACGCCGACGAGTCTGAAGTCGCCCGAAACTGGTTTGCGGCGATTGTCCACCTCGACTACCTGATCGAGGCGGACCCCGAAGATTCGCACTTACTTCGTCGCCGGGCGAACGCCCATGCGTCGCTTGGTCAATGGGAGAATGCAGACGCAGACTACTCGGCGGCCATTCGGCAGGGTGAAGATGATGCATCCGCTTGGCGTGAATATGCGGTAGTCCTTCTGCAACTTGGCAAGACGGCTGAGCATCGAGAGACCTGCGAACAGATGCTGGAGCATTTCGCGAAAACGGATGACTTGGCGACCGCAAACACCGTGGTGCGTACATGTTTGCTCGTGCCAGATGCTCTTCCTGACTTCGGGCCCCTTTTGCGCCTGCTGGAAGATGCGGCAGGCGACAAGGGTCCGGCTGGTGCCATGTATGCTGCGATGGCCGGCGCGGCACACTATCGCAGCGGCAACCTCAACGCAGCCATCAAGGAGTTGGGTGGGTCCACCAGGATCGCGCCTCGAACGAGTGCGATGTGGCCATGGCTGTTCCTCGCGATGACGTACCACCAGATGGGCAACGCTGAAGAAGCTAACAACTTGCTACAGAGAGCGAGGCAATGGTTGGACCATGATCTCAAGGAGCGAGAACGGATCTTTGGTACCAGTCGGATTCGTTGGGACGAGAGAACGGAGGTACAGCTTCTAAGGCGGGAGGCCGAATCTCTGATAGTCCGTGATCCCGCCACAAGTAGGCATAACAAAGCAGAAGGGGATACGAATGGAGTTGAGTAGGAAAGATCTATGCTGGGTCAGTTCGATGCGGCATGTTCGCCCGCCACGCTTCTTCAGGCTGATGCGGATGTCCGCTGCAAGTCTCGCCACGAATTTGACCCTTCAAGTGTTGCTGCCTCTGCTTGGGCGGCGCAATTCGTCAAATCGTCGCGCAAATGACGCTATCTCCATCCGCGGGGCCACCGCAAACAACATCCTGCTTTTGGTCCGTTACCGCAGAATCTCCTCTGCACACTTTACTATTGGGCAGCAGAAAGGAGAGCATTGGTATGAAGTGCGACATCTGTAGGAGAGAAGCCGCGTGCCAGTCCATTGGGGCGAACGACATCTACGAAGCTGTGTTCACGAACGGCTTCAACCCCTTCAAAGAGAACCTCGTCCCAGGAGCTCCTCAGAATGCGGCCACATACAACCGCTGGAAAGGAATCATCGCTCAAGACAGGTCCGACTCGAGCATATGCGCGGATTGCATGAAAACGCTCTCTCGTTACCTCGTGGGCCCGCCGAGTCCCAAAGGCATCCGCCACTCTGATGTGAGGCTAGACCAAGCTGGCTTGGATGAAGCCCGACACGAAGCGGAGTACTGGGATTCGCAGGGAGTCTCGAAGGAAATACGGGATCATGCAAGAAGCTCCGCCGAACAGCTTGCACGGGAATTGGGATTCTCATCTCAACAACAGCAAAGCTCTCGCTGCTTCGTGGCAACCGCAGTCTGCGGGTATGACTCTACCGAAGTGCGGGTGCTGCAGGCTTTCCGTGACCGCATTCTCTTGCACTCAACACACGGGCGGTTCATTGTGAGCGTGTACTATCGGATAGGTCCGACCCTTGCGAAGTACCTCAGACACCATCCGTGCGCCCGATTCTTTGTTCGTAGACTTCTGATCGTTCCAGCCGCATCAGCCCTGACGCGTATCTTGCGGTTGAGATAGCTGTTTGAGATGAAACCAGACAGCCGAACAAATGAATCGAGCAGGACGTGGCTCATTCTGCTCGTTAGGCCACGAGCACAAAGGAGTTGACGCATGAGGTGGAAAACAGCCTGTTCCTTACCTGAATACGAGTGACCGAGCCTAGCAGATCTAACTTGCCCAAACGATGCGAGGAAATGCCATGAAACTAGAAAGGGAATGGTTGTTGTCAGTTTTGTCGCTGCTGATGTGCAGCACGTTTGGCTATGGGCAGGAACCGCAGCCAGTTGTGGAGGCGCCGAGCGCGGTTGTCGACGGGCCGACAGGATCAGTCGTGGAAGAGCCGGAACCAGTTGTAGAGGAACGCAAGCCGGGCACGGAAGACCCCAAAGCGGTTGCCGAAGAGCCGGATGTTACGGAGAAACCAAGGGCTGCCACAGAACAAGTTGATGCGGCACAAAAGGACTTGGAAACGCCAGTCGAAATCACCAACAGTATCGGCATGAAACTGAAATTGATCCCGAAGGGCGCGTTTTTGATGGGCTCGCCGCAGTCGGACGACAAGGCATCATACTGGGAAAAACCGCAGCACAAGGTTCGGATCACCAAGCCGTTTTACTTAAGCGTACATGAGGTGACACAGGGGCAATGGGAGGCGGTGATGGAGACTCGGCCGTGGAGCGGGGAGACACACGTGCAAGAGGGTTCGGACTACGCGGCCAGTTGCGTGAGTTGGGATGATGCGGTGGCGTTTTGTGCGAAGTTAAGCAGCGAGGAAGGTAAGACGTACCGGCTGCCGACCGAAGCGGAGTGGGAGTACGCGTGCAGGGCGGGGACGACAACGCAGTACCATTTCGGTGACGATGCTTCCCGCATGGGGGATTATGCCTGGTTCGACGGCAACGCATGGGATGTGGACGAGAAGTACGCGCATCGTGTGGGGCAGAAGAACGCAAACCCGTTCGGCTTGTACGATATGCATGGGAATGTGTGCGAGTGGTGCGCGGATCGGTACGTTGAGGACTATTACAGTAAGTCCCCGGTAGACGATCCAATGGGGCCGGATTCCGGACAGTTGCGTGTGTTGCGCGGCGGGTCGTGGGGCGACCGCCATCCAAACCGCTTCCGGTGCGCGTTCCGGGTCATGTTCCTACCGGGATTCCGCCTCGACCGCTACGGATTTCGTCTTGCCAGGACTCTTGCACCTTGAACCTCTACCCCTTGCGCCCGAGCGCCGCGAGGGCGTGCGATTTTGAAACGGAAAGCCGGCCACACGGGGCAGGTGGGTTGGCAGCGATTGGCGACGCACAGCAGGCCACGGGACGAGCGATCGACGCCGGGACGATGATTGACGCGTTCACTAGGACGCAGAGAGCCACAGAGGAATCGACCAGACACGGCTGTCCGGGCGTGCTGGCGGCTGCGGAGTAATGCAGCCACGTCTGAGTGTTGGTACAAGCACGGAGTACGAGTGACCGAGCCGAGACAGATCGATCTTGCCCAGACAATTGGAGGAAATGCCATGGAATCACAAACTGTATGGCTGTTGCTTGTTTCGTTCCTGCTGATGTATGGCATGCTTGGCTGTGGGGAGAAATCGCAGCCGGTTGTGGAGGCGCCTAGCGCGGTTGTTGACGAGTCACGAGCATCAGTTGTGGAAGAGTCGCAGCCAGTTGTGGAGAGACCCAAGCCGGGGACGGCCCCAAAAGCGGTTGCCGTCGAGCCGGATGTTACGGAGAACGCACGATCTAAAACGGAGTCGAGTGCACCGCCGCCCCAACCACCAGACGACTTCCGTTCGCAGACACCACTACTGATTAGTGAAGATGAACTGGTCGGAGTCTGGACCGGGAAGGATCGCTTTGGCTTTGACATCACCCTCTCGTTTCTCAAGAAAGAGGATGTCAGGTTCTTTCTCTTTCGACCGCTCCATTATGGCGGCTATTGGGAACTGCTATCGGATAACACTGTATCTCTGGGGCAACCAACAGGAGCAAAACTAATCAAGAAGGACGTTCTTCGCGTTTTCTACTATTACGGGGTGGATGACGGATGGGAGACGATCTATGGTGAGTTCTCGAGACGCCCGCATGCAGAGCGTTAACTCACCCCAGCCGGGCACTGGAAGCCGGTCGACCAACGGTGTGCATGCGCCATGCCAGCGGGGTAAATGGTCTGCGCGGCTCAGCGCCATTCGGCGTCACCGAAAGGAAGCTCATCACGTAGAAGGCAGACGACACAAATCGGGCTCTGACAAAAAGGAAGAGACGAATGAACACATCGTTTGCAGTTCTCCTGCTTTTCTTGGTTTTTGTTTTCGTATTGCTGCTTGGAAGGGGCCTCATCGCTATCAACGTAGCGATGTGGTGGTGGTGGCACTACGGGAGACGTTACCCTTCTCTCACCGCAACTCCGGAGGACGCATTTGTTCCTAGCTATGTGCAACAGGGTCTGTTCCCTCTGGGACTAATGGCTCTAGTCCTTATGTTGGCAGGTGCTGCGCTGGGAGTGGTCGGCCTAGCAACGGACATGGAGTATCTTCAGCATGCCGGGACATTCATCGCCTATCCAATCTTCATATTCTTCGTCTGGTTCGGCATCGCCAAGATGTTCAGCACGGCAGACGTAGGCTGTCTCTTAAGTCCCTTGCTGTTGTTCAGGCTCTTCTTGCCAAAGGAGAAGGAGGAGAACATAGAAAAAAAGCTTCACTCGCTTTCCCAGAAAATACGTGAGGGAGCCAGCGAGGCCCTGCTAATTGCCTTGTATCAGCGTTACTGGAAGGCCGGCTTGGAACTTCGCGCAGGCGCCGCACTGTATGAACAACGATACGTAGAATGGTATGTGGAACGGTATGCTAATCAGGATGGGCCTGTCGCGGTCGCTCGGCGATTGATGGAAGACCTCGACGCCGTTCTAGAGCATCCTGAAGTCGACAAACACCTTTTGTCAAAGTGTCGGCAACTTAAGCGGGAGGTGAGAAAACGCCTCCACATAGCCATAGGGGACGTAGAACGTATCCGCAAGAAGCGGACGCGACAATGTCCTGACTGTAAGGCCGAACTTCCTAGCAAAGGGGTCCTGGAATGCGTGACATGCGGGTTCTCGTGGCACAATTGTCCAGAATGTAGCCATGCATGGAAGCAAAGCCACACCCTTTGCCATAATTGTGGGTATGATCTGTTCGTGGCGATGGGTGGTTGCTCGGACGCTGCCGTTTCTGAAGACCTTCCGAATGGTCCGAGCGAAGTTTCGTTGACGCCCACTTCTCAGCCTGCTGAAGTGGCTGCGAAATCCGCCTCGGAAAGACCTGAGTCCCCTGCCGTTGAACAGCAGTCCCACGATTCATCTGAAAAGCCAGTTTCTGACGCCGCATCAGAAATGCCACCAGATTCGGCTGCAAAGGCATTACTAAGTGAGGTACACCGATGTCTGGTTGGCTACACAGATCATCATCTGTATGTTCCGGCGGCGCACTCTGCGAGCGCGTGGCCATGAAGTAGCGGCTCGGATTT
>CAZLEO010000040.1:0-32437 GCA_964558555.1 uncultured Rickettsiales bacterium
TGCGCGGTTTGTCTTATTTTTTGTTTTTGTGTCTACAACCCCCCCGGTCCTGCCCCCCAGCCCGGGGGGCACCCCAGGCCACAGCCAACCAACAAATCCGTTGGAACACCTAACTCCCCCTAATCCCAGACGAAAACCCCATCCCTCCCCCAATCCGGCACCCCCACCTCCTGACACTCGTCCTCCTGTACGAACAGCGGATCGAACCCCATCCATTCGGCCATCTCCACCACCTCCCGGTACTCCTCGTCGGTGATGGATCGGTCCAGCCTCTCGTCCCCATGAATCCGATGCATCGGCCGGTACTGCCTGAGCAGACTCACCGCACACCCCGGCACCTCGTCGGCCAACCACGCCAGCAACTCGGCCGACCCCGCCGCGTCGTCCGGCAAGACCATGTGCCTCACGATCAGCCCCCGTCTGGCGATGCCGTCATCCCGCAGCTGCAGCGGCCCCACCTGCTCGGCCATGGACCGGATCGCCCGCCTCGCCACTTCCGGATACCAGCCCGCGCCGCTGTACTGCTCCGCCTCGGCCGCCCGCCCCCACTTCAGATCCGGCAGGTACACGTCCACCAGCCCGTCGAGCAGGGCCAGGGCTTCGTCCGAGTCGATCCCCGAACCGTTGTGCACGACCGGAACCGTCAGCCCCATCGTCCGCGCCCGCCGCAACGCCTCGGCCACCGCCGGCGTGAAGTGCGTGGACGTGACCAGCCCCACCGTATCGACCCCCCTGTCCTGCAACCGCACCATCGCCGCGGCCAGCTGCTCCACCGTGACCTCCTCGCCCCGTCCCCCCTGGCTGATCTCGTGGTTCTGGCAGAACCGGCACCTCAACGAGCACCGCCCGAAGAACAGGTTCCCCGTTCCCCCGTCACCGCAGATGGACGGCTCCTCGCCGCGGTGGACCACGGCGGCGGCGAGGATGGGCGCGGGTCCGGCGGCGCAGCGGCCGCGCTCTCGGGACCGCAGCACGTCGCAGGCGTGGCCGCAGAGGCGGCAGGGGGGCTCCGTGCTACCCTGATCGCGCTTCTGCGAGGCGCCGTCGATGGAATCCGTGTTGCTGCCGCTGGCCATGCTGTGTGTGTTCCTGCCCGTGGTGTCCGCGGTGCACGAGGCGGGCCACGTCGTGGGTGGGCGCCTCGGGGGCTATTATGTGGCAGCGTCGGGCTTCGGGGGAGGCCGGCGCTTCTTCACGGCGGCGGTGAGCGACCGCCTGAACCTCTTCCTGGGCCCGAACCTGCTCGCCGGCGGTGCGACGATCGCCTTCCCGGCTCGCCTCCCCATGGGCCGCGGGGCGGCCTTCGCCTACCACTACGGCGGCATCGCCGCGCAGCTGGTGCTCCAGGTCGCGCTGCACATGGTGTACTGGAAGGTGCCCGAGGCGCGGCCGTACCTGCTGCCGGGCCTGTCCCTCAACGCGCTGGTGCTGATCACGAACACGGTGCCGCTGCGCGTGCCCGTGGGCGATCTGGTGCTGGCCACTGACGGCGCACGCGTGCTCGAGGCGCTCGGCTCCCGCGCGGCCCACGCCTTGGGTCCCCAGGCCAGCCTCGGCTCGCCCCAGTTCAGCGCCATGCGCGCGCGCCTGGGCACCGAGGTGGGGCGGTTCGTGCTGGACGTGTGCCGCGCCAGGGTCGTGGACGACGAGCGTTCGGCGGCCTTCCTCGCCTCGGCGACCCCGCCGCCCGGGACGCCGGAGCTGTACTGCGCGGCCTTTGCGGAGCTTCAGAAGAGCGAGTCCTGACGGTATCGGTCCGCGATCTCGGCCCGCAGCTTGCGGACCGTGTCCCAGCGGCTGCGCACGAAGGGGGGCAGGTCCTCGCCGGCCTCCAGGATGGCCCTGAGGAAGGCGCGCGTCTTCGGATCGGACGGGTATCCGGAGCCGAGCTCTCCGTGGGCCTCCCGCAGCAGCTCCATCTGCCGGTCGCGCTCCACCTTGGCGAGGATCGACGCGGCGCCCACGCTGGGGAAGCGGTCCTCGGCCTGATTGGCCACCTGCACGCGCTGCAGCGGCAGCTCGAACATCTCGGCCATCCGGCGGCGGAAGCGATCGAGGCCCGACGGGGGGACAGGGGCGTCGATCTGCACCACGTCGGGGCGCATCTCGACGCAGGCCTGGGCGAACACCTCCTCCTCCAGGGCGTTGAGGTTGCCCGCGTCGATCACCCGCGCGTCGAGCACGGCGGTGCGGGACGCGGCGGCCAGCTCGAGCAGCCCGGGCACCGCTGCGGCGCGCCGGACGGCGGTCATCCCCTTGGAGTCGCGCCCCCCGGCCTCCCGGACGCGGTCCGCCTCGTGCTCCTCCATCAAGTAGGCCCCGACCACCATCGGTCCCAGCACGCTGCCGCGCCCTGCTTCGTCGAACCCGAGCAACTTCATGGGCCCAGGATAGCAATTGATCATCGCCCGGGTATTCCCCCGGCCCCCTGCTATAATCACCCCGCGCGCGAGTGGCTGCGCGCCGATCTACACCGAATGCAGCAGGGGAACGGCGTCATGAGACCGATCACCTCCTTGATCCTGGCGATCCTCCTCACCCTGAACCTCGGGTGCACCGACGAGGAGGAGGTGCCCGTCGAGGTCAACGAGCCCGTGGTGCGCCTGTCGCCCCCCGCGGGGGGGCTGGGGATGACCGTGGAGGTGGAGCTGCGCGGCACCAACACCGAGTGGGACGTGACGGCCCCGGAGCCGCTGATGGGTGAAGGCATCACCGTCGGCGAGGTGCAGGTCGAGGGCCGCACCCTGGCCTACTTCGACGCCACCATCGACATGATGGCCGCCCTGGGCAAGCGCGACGTGACCGTGATCAGCGGCGACCACGAGCTCCTCATCGAGGACGGCTTCATGGTGCAGACCGGGGGCATCGCCATCGAACCCTCGCGAGCGCGCCTCGGCGAATCCCTCGACGTGGTCGTCACCGGCTACAACACCACCTTCCAGGACGGCTACACCCAGGCGAGCTTCGGCGAGGGCATCTGGGTGGACGCGGTGGAGGTGCTGGACGAGGCCTCCGCCATCGCCCGCATCAGCATCGACCCCGACGCCGCCCCCGGCGACCGCGACGTGACGATGTTCAACGGCTCCACCGCCTGGACCCTGTTCGACGGCTTCCTGGTGGATCGCAGCGCCGTGACCGTGGCGTTCGACCCGGACCAGGCCTACCAGGGCGACGAGGTGGACTTCACCATCCGCGGCACCAACACCGCCTTCGTCGAGGGGGAGACCTTCCTGGACATGGGCGACGACATCATCGTGGACTTCCTCACGGTGATCGGCCCGACGGACGCCTTCGGTCGCATGACCCTGTCCAACGCCGCCGTCGTGGGCCTGCGCGACGTGGACGTGGAGACCAGCGGCGAGCTGCTGATCGTGCACGACGGCTTCGAGGTGCTGCCCACGGCGCCCGACGTCACCAACGCCCTGGTCAGCTACACGGTGTCCGTGAGCCGCAGCGTGGACAACAACAGCTGCGGGATCGGCGAGGGCTACTCCACCTACATCCTGTTCTACGAGCCCCTGGACCAGCCCTGCGGCGAGTCCCCGCCGCCGACGATGGTGTTCCCCTACGACATCAACTACAACTACCCGGTCTGGTCCGGCGACGACAGCGACTGCCCCTTCCCCAACACCTTCGACGCCGGGGAGCACGTCTACCTGGACTCCACCGACGGGACCCACTCGCTGACCTACGACCGCGACGTGGACCCGTTCTCGGGCATCACGGGGTACTACCTGGATCACTCGATGACGCTGGCGGACTACCACTTCGACCGGCACTACACCATGCGCGCGGACGGCAGCGACGATCCCGACCAGATCCCGGCCTTCGACACGGCGGTGGACGAGACCCCGGGCGCCGACCCGGGCGGCGTCATCCTGCACACCATCCCCATGGACTACGATCTGCTGGCGCCCACCCTGTGCAACAACTACACCCACGATCCCGACGAGGATCTGGTGATCCAGTGGACCATGGCCATGACCTACGACGTGGCCGGGCTGTCCATCGTGCTGCAGACCCAGAGCGCGGAGAACCCCGAAGAGGCCTACTACAACATCGTCCTGCCCTGGGACGACGGCGAGTGGACCTGGACCCCCGACGAGCTGCAGTACCTGCCCGAGGGCAACGGCTACCTGGTGTTCGGCGATTCGGCGGCGCAGCCCACCTGGCAGCTGCCCTTCTCCGCCATCGGGCCCAGCTCGGCGCCGGGCAGCAGCGGCATCTCCACCATGGGATTCATGATCCTCAGCAGCAGCGGCGCGGCCGAGTAGCGAGCACGAGCGGAGGGAGCGGCCATGAGAGGGAACCGACCTGTGGCGAAGGGGGGACTGGCGATCCTGGCGATCCTGGTCCTCGGCGTCGGCTGCACCGACACCAGCATCTACGCACTGAACCTGGGTGAGGTCGCCGTGGTCACGGGCGACTTCGACACCCCCGAAGGGGCCCTGGACAAGCTCGAGGTCCCGTACACCGTCATCGAGGGGTTCCACGCCAACGGGCCCCGGTACGAGGGGTACGAGCCGGACTACGCCTGGGAGGAGCTCGACATCCCGGTCGAGTCGTTCATGGCCGACGGCGTGGGCATGACCGAGTACGACCTGATCTTCCTGTCGTGCGGTATGCGCGGCGTGGGGGCCCAGGTCTACAACGACTCCACCCAGCCCGACGACCAGCTCGTCGCGGACGAGGACGTGGTGGAGAACCTGCGCCACTTCGTGGAGATGGGCGGCTACGTCTACGCCACGGACTGGACCTACGACCTCATCGAGGCGGCGTTCCCCGACGCCATGGACTTCCTCGGCGAGGACACCGACCTGGACGCCGCTCAGCTCGGCGAACCCCAGACCATCAACGGCCGCGTCCTCGAGGACGGCCTGCAGCAGCACCTGGGCATGACCGCCGACAGCAACGAGGTCGAGGTGGTCTTCCGCTTCGACAGCTGGTCGGTGATCGAGTCGGTGGGGGACGGCACCGAGGTGCTGCTCGAGGGGGACATCGTGTACCGCGACGGCGCGGACCACGTGGTGCTCCCGGACTCGCCGCTGCTGGTCAGCTTCGGCTACGGCAACCGCGACGGCAAGGTCATCTACACCCCCTTCCACACGGTGGCGCAGATCACCACCGACGTGCAGGACATCATCAACTACCTCGTCCTACAGCTCGACCGGACCGAGGGATAGGAGGGGATCATGCGCAACCTGGGGCCGCTGGCCCTCAGCGTCGCCGTCGTGGCGATCCTGACGGGCTGTCCCGAATACACGCTGGTCCAGAACACCCACCAGGACGTCTTCGAGCAGGAGTCGCGCAAGGTCGTGGACATCCTGCTGGTGGTGGACAACTCGTGTTCCATGATCGACGAGCAGGAGAAGCTCGCCGGTAACTTTCAAAACTTCATCGACTCCTTCGCCGAGGTGGACGTGGACTACCAGATCGGCGTCGTCACCACCGACCAGGAGCAGGAGCACCACACCGGTCGGCTGCGGTGCTCGGCGGACGTGGTGGGCACCGAGGTGGGGCCGTTCGTGATCACGCGGGACCTCACCGACACCCTGGAGCTGGGCTTCGGCGCGGACCTGATCGAGCACCAGTTCGAGTGGTCGCTGCTCGAGGAGTACTGCGACATCGACGGCGAGACGGCGACGTGTACGGCGGAGCTGGTGGCCGAGCTGGTGACCTACTACTTCATCGACTACGCCTGGGGTTCGGCCACCGAGGACGGGGTGATCTGGATCACCACCGAGCTGCCGTGCGCCGAGGCCACCCTCGAGGTGGGCGACGGCGGCGTCAACGAGGTCATCGGCATCGAGTCGGGGTACTCCATGAGCGGGGTGCAGATCATCACCCCCGAGACCTCCAACGCGGCCGCGCACTTCGCCGCCAACGTGCACGTGGGCAACCGCGGGTCCGGCTGGGAGCAGGGGCTGGAGGGGGCGTTCATGGCCCTGTCCGACCCGCTGGTGACCGAGGACAACGCCGGCTTCCTGCGCGATGACGCGGCCCTGTCCATCGTCTTCGTCTCCGATGAGGAGGACAAGAGCCCGGATCCGGTCGAGTACTACCTGGACTTCTACCTGGCGGCGAAGTCCCCCGTGGACGGCTGGGAGGCCTACCGCGACGAGACCATCCTCAACATCTCCGCGGTGGTGGGCGACATCCCCGAAGGCTGCGAGCAGGATCTCGGCGGCGACATCTACCCGGCCCAGCCCGGCTACCGCTACATCGACCTGGCCACCCGCACGGGCGGCATCTACGACTCCATCTGCAACGTGGACTTCTCGCCCATGGTGCAGGAGCTGGGCCTGAACATCAGCGGTCTGCGCAAGGTCTTCTACCTCAGCCGCTACCCCGACGAGACCACCCTGGAGATGACCGTGGACGACCAGCCGCTCAACGAGGGCTGGATCTACGACTGCGAGAACAACGCCGTGGTCTTCGACGACGCCCACATCCCGCCGAGCAACACCACGATCGTGGTGTCGTACACGGTGGTGCCGCGTCCGGTGGACGGGCCCTGCGCCGGGGGGGAGGAGTGACCATGAGGATGCTGACCTTCGCGGCGACCGCGCTGGCCCTGTTGGGGCTGATCGGCGTCGGTTGCGCCAAGAACGAGTGCCTCGAGGACCAGCACTGCGGCCTCGACCAGTCGTGCATCGACGGCGAGTGCGTGGACGTGGTGTTCGGCTGCGCGACGTCCACCGACTGTCCCGTGGAGAAGTACTGCGACCACGGATCGGGCGTGTGTCAGGACGGCTGCGAGTACGACAGCGACTGCTACCCGTACCACCGCTGCGACGACGCCGGCGTGTGCGTGGACGGCGGCTGCCGCAGCACCGTGCTGGACTGCGCCATGGGCGAGTTCTGCAACCCCCTCACCGGGGAGTGCTTCGAGGCGGTGGGCGACTACTGCCGCGAATGCGAACACGAGGACGACTGCGGCGCGGGCAACATGTGCCTGAACATCGGCTACTCGCAGACCTACTGCGGGGTCGACTGCTCCATGGGCCAGGAGTGCCCCCGGGGCTACGAATGCGGCCGGGTCCAGGACGTCGCGGGGAACATCCTGGGGTACCAGTGCATCACCGCCTGCTGGCTGCTGGAGTGACCATGGATCGCGCGGGAGGGCTGATGAGAGGTCTGTGGGCGTTGCTGGCGGCGGCCGGGCTGCTGCTCGCATTCGGCTGCGAGGAAGAGGAGGGGGACGACGACGACACCGTGGTGGAGGAGGGCACGCCGCCCGAGATCATCCACGAGCCGGTCCCCGACGGCCAGACGGCGCTGGTGCAGGTGCCCATCGAGTGCATCGTCACCGACGACACCGGCGTCTCTGCCGTGTCCCTGTTCTACCGCCAGGGCGGAGCCCTGGACTGGCAGATCAGCTACCTCAGCCCCACGGGCGAGCCCGGCGGCTATGCCGGCACCATCGCGGCCACCGTGGTCACCGCCCTGGGCGTGGACTACTACATCCGCGCCGTGGACGACGCCGTGCCCCAGGCCGAGGCGTTCTCCCCCGACGGCGCGCCCGACGTGTTCCACCACTTCGACGTCCAGGTCGTGGGCGAGACGCTGCCGTTCTTCGAGGACTGGGAGGACGGCGACGTCCTGAACGACCTGGGCTGGTTCCAGGTGGAGCAGGGCATGGGGGACTACACCTGGGAGCTGTCGGACCTGTACGCGTACTCGGGCGACCTCTCGGCCATGCACAAGGAGGGCATCAACGGCGTCCCGATGTTCATGGACTGGCTGGTCTCGCCGCCCCTGGAGTTCGACGGCACCACCGACGTCTCCGTGTTCTGGTACGAGCTGGGGCTGTACACCGCCGATATCGAGGTGCACCAGCTGTACGTGTCCATGGGCAGCGACGACCCCGACGTCGGCGACTTCCAGCTGGTCGCGGATCTGACCGCGCCGCTGGAGGAGCAGTGGGCCGCCTCCGAGGTCATCGACATCACCGAGCACGTGGGGGAGGGCGGCGTCGGCTTCGTGGCCTTCTACTACGAGGGCGAGTACCCCGCGGACAAGTGGTTCATCGACGACGTGACCGTGGGCGAACCCATGCCCGACTTCGTCATCGACGAGATCACCGTGGATCCCGAGGAGTTCGAGCCCGGCGACGTGCTCGACATCTCCATCTCCATCACCAACCTCTCCCTGATCCCCTCCGCGCCGGTGACCGGCTCGCTGGTCTCCGACGACGCGCTGGTGTCGCAGACGGGCGCGGACGTGGACTTCGGCGAGGTGGATACCGGCGCCACGTCCTACGGCGACGGCGCGTTCGAGCTGACCATCGATCTGGAGCACGTGGACAACGCGTACCTCGACCTCACCCTGCGCCTGTCCGACGGCGAGCACCTCTGGGACCTGCCCTTCGAGCTGCTCATGGGCGACGAGTCGTACGCGGTGGTGGACTACGACGCCACCGCCTCCGGCGACGTGATCCTCTCGGTGGGCTACGGCGATCCGGACTTCCCCAGCTTCGAGGTCTCCACCGACGTGGAGGACACCGCCCAGTGGTCCACGGCCATCACCTCCGAGGCATCCCACCTGCCGCCCGAGGTGGGTGAGAACCGCTGGTGGTTGAAGGTGACCAACGACGGCCTGTACCCGGCGTCGGTCACCGGCTTCGAGATCGAGTGGGGCGCCGAGGTGTTCACCTCGGTGGAGCTGCCCCTGACCGTGCTCGCGCAGAGCGAGGGGATCGCCTACCTGCCGTCCCTGCCCGACCTGCAGGTCGCCGGCGTCATCACCGATCCCGAAACCGTCGCCCCCGGCGACGCGGGTGTGGAGCTGCTCCTGCGCGTGGACAACGTCGGTGGCGTGACCACCGCCGGCCCCCTCACCGGGACCCTGACGTCCGCCGACCCGCACGTGTCCAACATGACCGGCAGCGGCGTCGCCTTCGGCGCGGACGCGCTGGAGCCGGGGCAGGTCGCCCTCAGCGACACGCCGTTCACCTTCGATGTGGACGCCGCCCACGTGGACGACTCGGACCTCGAGCTCACCCTCGAGGTGACCGACGGCATCGACACCTTCGACCTGGACTTCACCGTGGCCGTGCCCCACGCCCACGCCGTGCTCGAGCAGATGGTCCTGGACGACGCGGACTTCAACGACGACGGCCTGCTCGACCGGGGCGAGACCGTGCGGGTGACCGCGGTTTTGCACAACGCCGGGGACTACGAGATCACCGACGACCTGACCGTGACCATCTCGCCGTCGGCCACCAGCGAGGTGACCCTGACGGTGACCGACGACACCGAGACCCTCGCCGGCGGCCTCCTGCCGGGCCAGAGCCAGCTGCTCTCCGAGGCCTTCGAGCTCTCCGCCGACGACGGGTACATGGGCGATCTCGCGATCCTCGACATCGAGATCACCGACGGCACGGATACGTGGACCCAGACCTTCGAGGTGGAGCTCGGCGAGCGGGCCTGGACCGCCATCACCGACGCCGACGACCCCATGGGCGACGCCAACGGTTACATGTTCGACATCGCCCAGATCTGGTACAAGACCGACGGCGAGGTGATGTGGATCAAGACCGACTCCCACACCCCGTTCGACGAGACGACGTTGTGGCTGACCTACGCGTTCTACGACGTGCCGAACTGGTGGCGCCTGGAGTTCCACTACGCGTTCGGCGGGTTCCGGGTGATGGACGGCTGGTTCGACGGCTGGTTCGACGGCGACGAGATCACGCCGACCACGCCGATCCTGTACCGCACCGAAGAGGACGACGGCACCTACTCGCTGCTGTTCCGGTTCCTGCTGGAGGACCTCGAGATAGACGGCCGCACCCTGCGCCTGGGCATGCACGCGGGGTCCTGTCCCTTCATCTACTACTGCGACACCGCAGAGGACAACTGGTTCTACCTCGACCTCAAGAACGCCCAGTACGGTCAGGAAGACGATCTTCTGTACATCTTCGCCTGGTGAGCCGCACGGCGCCGCGCCGTGGAGATCTGTCACACAGAAAGCCGATCGAATGAGTGGAAACGTTCATCTGAGGCTCGACGATCGGGTGGCCACCGTCGTCCTGGATCATTCAAAACGACGTAACGCCCTCGACGAGCCGATGCTGACCCGGATCGCCGATGGGATCCCCCGGCTGTACGACGACGGGGCCCGCGTGCTGGTGTTGCGGGGGGCGGCGCGGACGTTCTGTGGCGGGTACGACTTCACCCAGCTGGCCCGCTGCGGGGACGGCGCCGGGTACGCCGAGGGCGAGCATCCCCTGATGAGGGCCCTGGACGCCATCGAGGCCTTCGGCGGCGTCACCGTGGCGGCGATCAACGGCCACGTGGTGGGCGGCGGCTGTCTGCTGGCCATGAGCTGCGACCTGCGCCACGCCGTGGAGGGGGCCAAGTGGGCCATCCCCGCCGCAAAGCTGGGCGTGGTGTACCCCGAACGAGGCGTGCGGCGCCTCGTGGCCCTGGTGGGCCTCGGGCGGGCCATGGAGGTGCTCCTCGCCGGCGAGCCGGTCGAGGCGCGCCAGGCCCTCGACTGGGGCCTCTACAACAGCCTGACCTCCCGCGAGGGTTTCGACCTCGAGCTCGACGACCGTGTCGCTGCGCTGGCGAGCAGGGCGCCCCTGGCGGTCCAGGGCATCCACGCCATCGTCCAGCGGGCCGTCCTGCCCGCGCTCGACGAGCCGACCCAGGCGGCCGTGGACCGCCTGACCGAGGCCGCGCTGAACAGCGAGGACGTGACCGAGGGCCTGGCCGCCCTGACCGAGAAGCGCGCGCCGGAGTTCGTCGGGCGATGATCTGGTCCATCCGCGGCCCCCTCCTCACGCCGAGCCCGACCGGCCTGCTCGCGCTGGAGGACGCCCTCGTCGCCTGGCACGGGACCGCGCTGACCGAGGTGCGCGCAGCGCAGCCCGGAGACAACGCCGACCTGGACGTGCGCGGCCGGGGGCTGATCCTGCCCGGCTTCGTGGACGCCCACGTGCACTTCCCCCAGTACCCGGTGCGCGGACGCTTCGGCGGCGCGCTGCTGCCCTGGCTGCGCCGGCACATCTGGCCGGAGGAGGAACGGTACGCCGACCCCGCCCACGCCGCGGCCCAGGCCCCGGTGTTCCTCGACGCCCTCGCCGCGGCCGGCACCACGACCGCGGCGGTCTACGCCAGCCCTCACCCCGCCAGCGTCGAGCCCTTGCTGACCGCCGCGGGCGGGCCCACGGTGCTCGCGGGCCCGGCGCTGATGGACCAGCAGGGTCCCGCGGGCCTCCTGACGGCCCCCACGGCCGCCGAGGCCGCCATGGAGGAGCTGGTCGCGCGGTTCGGCGATCGGGTCGTCAGCACCCCCCGCTTCGCCGTGTCCTGCACTGCGGAGCTGCTCCGGGCGTGCGGTCGCGTCGCCCGCCGGCACGGGCTGATCGTCCAGACCCACCTGTCGGAGAACCCCGACGAGATCGCCCTGGTGGCCGAGCTGTTCCCCGAGGCGCGGGACTACCTCGACGTGTACGACCGCGCCGGCCTGCTCGGCGACCGCACCCTGCTCGCCCACTGCGTCCACTGCAGCGACGACGCCTTCGGCCGCATCGCCCACGCTGGCGCGACCGTGGTGCACTGCCCCACCAGCAACGAGGCCCTGCGCTCCGGGCGCATGCCGCTGGAGCGAGCCCTCGGCAGCGGTGCCGCCGTCTGCCTGGGTAGCGACGTGGGGGCCGGACCCGACCTGTGTCTGCTCGACGTGCTGCGCTGCCTGCACGAGCAGCACGACGGGTACTGCGAGGTGGACTCCGCGCAGGGACTCCATCTGGCCACCCGCGCCGGCGCCGTCGCCCTGGGCCTCGAGGACCGCGGCTGGCTCGTCGAGGGGGCTCGCGCCGACATCACCCTCGTGCGGATGGAGCAACCGCGAGATCCCCTCGCCGCCCTCGACGCCGCGGTCCGGTCCTACCGTACCGACGACCTCGACGCCGTCCTGGGGGTGGTCTGCGGCGGTGAGGCCCGCCGGGTCAGTTCCTCCTGTACGTCTTCTTGGCCAGCCCGAACCTGAACGACAGCTCCAGCGTGATCGAGTAGAGGTCCTGCCGGGTCGAGTAGACGCGCGCGTTCGCGGGGTCGCCGGAGGGCGAGAGTCCGGCGTCCACCTCGTCGCCCAGGGGCCTGGGATATCGCAGCGCGGACGTCTGCCAGCGGAAGTGGATGGTCGGGGATACGGCGGTGGTCCCCTTGCCCAGGGCGAACAGCACCCCGACGTGCCCACCGGCGAAGCCTGCGTCCCACAGCCCCGTGGAGTCGGGCATGCGCGTGATGGCCTCGGAGGGGGCGGCGACCTCGGTGAGCTGGGGGCTCTCGGTGGACGCGGCCACACCCCCCTCGCCGCCAAATCGCAGCGCCATGGCCCGGTTGAGCTCGACGGAGATATCGAACCACGTGGCGAATCCGGGGCGGGTCCACGCGAACGTCCCCGCCGGGAACAACCCGACGCTGGGCAGGTTCATGGCCCCGGCCAGGGGGCTGATCCGCTCGTGTCGCACGTGCAGCCCGGGCATGATCTGGGCGCGCACGCCGCGCGATCCCGCGGACACGGGCCGCTGCAGACGGATCACGGGGCCGGCGAGCAGGGTCCACAGGGGACCGACCTGGGTGGGTTGCAGGTCGTCCTTGACCACGCCGAGCTGACTGTCGGTGGTCACGCCGGCGCCGAAGCGGACCCCCAGCCCGAGCATGGACACGGGGTAGATCGCCACCGCCGCCTCCACCCCCACGGGCTGACCCATGACCGCGTTGCGCCACAACGGGAACTCCTGGCCCAGGCAGCCGCCGTCCAGCGGGGCAAACGGATCCCCCTCGATCGGCACGTCCGTGCAGACGTTGCGGTGGATCACGAGGCCGACGCTGTAGCCCAGGCTGGCCTCGACGATATGGTGGTCGTGCAGGTAGCGCGATGCGGGGCCGTCTCCCAGCTGTCGCTTGCGGCCCAGGCGGCGCAGCCGCACCTTGGCCTGTCGCACGAGATCGGCGTAGCCGCCGTCCTGCTCCTGGAACCCGATGAAGGCCTCGAGATCCTCCAGGGCGTTTTCGGGCCGCCCCAGGCACTGGGCCAGGACGCCGCGCCAGAACAGCAGGTAGGGCGCCTGGGTGTCGGCGTACACCTGATCCACCTGGGACCAGGTCTCGGCGACTCGCATGGTCGAGTCCGCCGCCAGGGTCACGTCGAGGCTGTACGCGTCGCCGCAGTAGGTCTGGTTGACCTCGTTGGCCCGCGCCGCCGCGTCGGCGGCCGGCTCCAGCGCCAGCGCGTGCAACGGCAGCCCCAGCGCGAAGGTGGCCGTGAGTCCTGTCAATCGTCGCAGTAGGGTCGACATTCGTCGTTCATCGCTCCTGTAGCACTGCGGTCACGTCCGCCACGTATACATGATTGCGCACGCCCTCGCCGTCCCCCACGGCGACCACGGCGATGAGGGTTCGCGAGACACCCGCGTCGAGCCAGCTCGCCACGCTGACCTCCAGGGCGCCGGACAGGTCCAGCGGGATGTCGATCACCTGGCCGGTGGCGATGTCCACGGCGCGGATCGGGTTGCCGCCGGCGGCGTCCTCGGCGACGAACACCACCCAGCGGCCCCGCGGCGACCACGCCGGCGGGGCGGGTCGCCCGGGCTCCACGTAGACCCCGTCCACCTTGCGGTGGATCCTCCCTGCCGCGTCCACCACCAGCAGCGTGTACCCGCCGCTGGCCCCCCGCACGTACACGGCGGCCAGCCCCAGGGCGGAGAACGGGCAGCACGAGGGCACCAGGATCTCCTCGGCGGTGGAGTACAGCACGCGCCGCTCCGCCACGGCGCCGCCGTCCAGGCGGGCGGTCCACAGCTGCGTCTCGTCGCGGTCGGTGGCCGCCCAGAGCAGGCGCTGGCCGTCCGAGAACCAGCACGGGCTGTGCTCCACCACGGCCGGGCTGGCCGTCAGCGGCGTCACCGCCTCCCAGTCTGCGGGGCGGGCCAGCACCAGCTCCGTGCCCTTTTCGTCGGTGACGGCCACCGCGATCTCGTCGCCCGCCGGGGAGACCGCGGGATCCTCCACCGAGTCGGCGCTCCAGGGCACCTTGTGGGGCGCCACGTCGAAGTAGTAGAGCCGCGGTCGCGAGTCGAGGGTGCGGGTGAAGAAGAAGCCCCGGCCGTCCACCCACGCCACCGAGCGGTCGGCCCACTGGTCGGAGAGCAGGAAGCTGCCCGGCGTCCCCGCGGCCACCAGCGGCACGTCCTGGACCTCCCACTGGTCCGCGGCCCGGGAGGCGACCCGCAGGTAGATCTTCCGGCTGCGGTCGTTGACCTCGTAGGTCAGCGTCGGTGTCTCCGCGTCGGCGGTTGCCCACACCGGGCTCTGCGCCTGCATGGCCTCCTCGTCGGGGCGACTCACGCGCACCACGGGGATGGGCGCGGCCGCGGCAGCGGTGGTCCACAGCGCGGCCGCGAGAGCGAGCAGGGTCGGGAGGGTGGACGTCATGGCGCCCCCTGTGCGGCCTCGGCGGCCACCTTGATGGTGTACTGGGCGCCCGGCGGCAGCCTCAGCGGCAGCGTACCCTGGCGATAGTCTCCGGGCACGATCCACAGCGTCATCGGCAGCGACTCCGGGCGGGCGGCGTGCGCGGCCACGGCCAGCTCGTCCAGGCAGCGGGCGGTGGACTCGTCGGTCACCAGCCCCGCATGCTCCAGCAGCGGATCCGCCTGGGTCCCCGGGGTGTGGAACAGGTCCACGGCCACCCACCTGGAACGGAACTGCCGCGTGGCCGCGGCCACCGTCGTCCGCTGCACGTCGTCCGCGGTGCGGGCCGCCTCCTGCAGCGCCGCGTACGCGGCGTTGAGCTTCCCCAGCCGCTGCTCGATCTCGGCCACGGCCAGGTGCACGCCGGCGGCGGCTCGGCCCTCGGGGCAGGCCAGCAGGTCCTCGGCATAGGCCCGGGCAGAGTCCAGCCGGCCCGCGTCCAGGCGGTCCTGGATGGTCAACAGGTCGGCTTCCACGTCTCGCTCGCACGCCTCTGCCGTCCCCTGATCAGGGGGCTCTCTGGTGTCCGCGGCCGCCGCCCACCCCACGGTGAGGGCCAGTACACCCAGCGTGGTCAGCCAGGATCTCACGCGCTCCCCCCCTCGACCCGCCCCTCACGCAGGGTCAGCAGACGGTCGCTGACCCGCTCGAGGGTGGGAGTGTCGTGGGTCACGACGAGCAGGCCGCTCCCGTCGGCCGCCAGCTGGCGCAGCCGCGCCGCCAGCGCCATGCGGCGCGGTGGATCCAGGCCCGCGTCCGGCTCGTCGGCGAACAGGAATGCGGGGCGGCACAGCAGCACCCGAGCCAGGCCCACGCGCCGCGCCTCGCCGCCGCTGAGCTGTGACGGCATGCTGTCCATGACGTGTTCCAGCGCCAGCTCCTCCACCAGATCGGCCCAGTCGCTCGCGCGGGGCCTGTTCTTGTCGACGACGAAGCGCAGGGTCTCTTCGAGGTGCTGCCTCACCGTGAGGAAGGGTGTCAGCATGGCATACGGCGCCTGGAGCAGGACCTGGAAACGCTGTCGCCGGGGGCGCAGCTTGCCCTCGGACCACGAGGAAACGTCGTCACCCTCCCAGAATACCGCCCCCCCGTGGGGTCGGATCAAGCGCAGCAGGCACATCCCCAGGGTGGTCTTGCCCGCGCCGCTCGGGCCGGCGAGCCCCACCACCTCGCCCGGCGCCACGGCCAGGTCCGCGCCGCACAGCACCTGCTTGTGGTGGACCCTGCCGAAGGCGCGATGTCGCTCCCGCACCGACCAGGTCACGTCTCGCAGCTCGACGATCATGGCGTCGCCCCCCATCCGGTCCACTGCCAGGCGTCCACCAGCTCCCGGCCGCGCGCGCTGGTCGGTTCGCCGTCCAGCTCGCCGTCGCCGAAGGACAGGCGCTCGACGATGTGAGCGTCGGCGAGGACACATCCCTCGGCGGTGAGCTCGGCGGCGTCCCCCACCTCGTGGGTGACCATCAGCAGCCCGAATCCGTGGCGTCGTCGCGCCTCGTCGAGCCGTTCGATGGCCTGGGCGCGGCGGTCGCTGTCCAGCCCCGTGGTGGGCTCGTCCACCACCATCACGTCGGGTGCCCCGGCCAGGGCGAGGGCGAGCAACACCCGGCGGGCCATGCCGCCGGACAGCGCCATGGGGCGCCGCGTCCACACGCGCGCCGGATCGGTGAAGCCCACCTCCCGCAGCAGCTCCAGCTCGGCGGTCGCGTCTGCGGGCAATCCGGCGCGGCGTCGCGCCCGCGCCAGGTGGGTGTGGATCGTCAGCGCGGGGTTGAGGTTGCGCACGCCACCCTGGGGGACGTAGGCGATGCTCCGGCCCCAGGCGCCCGCGAGGGACTCGGCCACGGGAGGATCGCCACGGAGATCCCGGTCCAGCGCGACGGCGTGCGGCCCGTCGTCGTCCGTCCACTCCAGCGTGCCCTCGGCGCGGCACCCCCCGGGTGCGAGGCCGATGAGCAGGCGTGAGAGCACCGTCTTGCCCTCGCCGGAGCGGCCCAGCAGGCTGCACGTCTCGCCACGGCGTAGCCGCAGGTCCACGCCGTCGAGCACCCAACGCACGTCGCCCCCCGCCCGGGCGAAGCCCAGCCGCACGCCCCGCAGCGCGAGCTCGCGCAACCCGCTCATGCCCGGTCCTCCGCCCCGCTGCGCAGGGCGCGGGAGAGGCGGATCACGCCGCCGAGGAGCAGCGCCACCAGGACCACCAGGGCCGCGGCCTGGAACGCCTCCACGTGCGCCTCGCATGGGGGCGGCTCTCCCCAGCAGACCCGGCTGCCCGGGTGGGGGATGCGCCCCATCAGCTGGCGCAGCTCCACACCCCAGGAGGTGGCGAGGCCGGGGAGGATGGCGCTGCCGCCGAAGACGTAGGCCACCGCGATCTCGGTCAGCGCGACCTGGGCGAAGAGGTAGGTCGCATGTGCGCTCAGGGTCGGCCGCAGGTGTCCCAGCGCCAGATGGCGCAGCACCACGCGCCGCAGGGGGATGCCGTGGGCCCGCGCGCCGAGCAGCACCTGCTCGCGGCCCAGCATCTCCAGGCGCACCGCTGCCTCGTCCAGGGCCACGGGCAGGTACAGGGCCAGCAGCACCGCGGCCAGAACCCAGACGTTGGGTTCGGGCAGGGCCATCATGGCCAGCAGCACCACCAGGAAGCGCGGCAGCGTGCCCACCCAGCGGGACGTCGCCCGGGCGAGGGTGTGGACCGAGGGGCCGCGCGTCAGCGTCAGCGCGGCGTAGCCGACCACGGCCAGCGCGAGCAACAGGGCTGCGAGGGCGGCGGGTAACGTGAAGCGCTCGGCGCCGCTGATCACCACCCAGGCGAAGTCGCGCCCGCGGCCGTCCACCCCCAGCGGATGCAGCCCGCTGGGCCAGGCCGCGCCGCTGGTCAGCCGATCCGGATCCGGGCGCAGCCAGCACACGAGCTGGAAGGCGGCCAGGGCGATCAGCGGCCAGGCGCGCAGGACGCCCATGCCCAGCCCACGGGCCCGGGCGCTCATGGGGAGCCCCCCGTGCCGCCGGCCCGGGCGGCCGAGGCCAGCAGATCGGCGGCGGCCACCGGGATCGCGAAGAGGGTCAGCACGCCTGCGAACAGCAGCACGTCGGTGCCGGCGCGGTCGGTGACGATGTCGGTGAACGTCTCGCCCAGGCCGTTGATCCCCAGCGCCGGCTCCACCACGACGAGCCCCCCGAGGAACAGCAGCGCCGCCCCGCGGAAGCGCGCGCCGACGACCGGCAGCAGGTTGGGCAGCAGCGCGGCCAGGGTGGACTCGCCGCGCAGCCTCGCGGCCAGGACGAACGGTCGCCGTGAGGCACGTCGCGTCTCGTCGCGGACATCGCGCAGCACGCCGGTGATCACCGCGTCACCCAGCGCGAGGGCCAGCCCGGCCCACACGATCAGGGCCGCCTCGGACTCCCAGGCGCTGCCCCGCGGCGCCAGGCGCACCACGGCCACGAAGGCGATCATCGCCACGAAGGGCAGGGGGAACCCCTCCACGAGGCACGCGAGCAGCGCCGCGGGCGGTCGGCTCCAGCGGGGAGACCGGCGCCGCCACAGCCCGGCGAGGACGCCCGCGCAGGCTCCCAGCGCCGTCAGACCGAGGGCCACGACCAGGATCCCGAGGCTCGGCGTGCAGCGCTGGACCAGCAGCGTCGTCAGCGGCCGGTCGGCTGCGTCGCGGCTGCGGCCCGGCCGGCCCGCGACCAGACCGCCGGCAAACCTCAGGTAGAACCCGGCCAGGTCCGAGATCCCCGGATCGGTCGGCTCCCCGGCCGCCGGGGGGGCGGGGACGAACCCCTCGCCCTGCTCGTACTCGTAGCGGTCCAGGTGGAACTCCGGGGCGAGGGCGCCCACGGCCACGAAGGAGACCAGCGGCAGCACCACCAGCAACAGGATCGCCCGCGCGCCCGCGCGGACCAGTCCACCGGACCAGCGTCGCAGCTGTGGGCCGGGATCGGGGCTCATGGGGGCTACTGCGGGTCCCGCCAGCGCCAGTCGTCGATGGTCGTGTAGTAGTAGAAGGTGGCGGGGCGGACGCCCTTGAGCAGGTCGCGCCGGACCACGGAGTTGACGCGCAGGGACCACAAGAAGAGGTAGGGCCGGTCGTCGTGCAGCCGCTGATGCAGGCTGCGCATGATCGCCTCGCGCTCGGGCCCGGAGGACTCGCGATAGAACGCCTGGACCGTCTCCTCCACCTGCGCGTCGTTGTAGCCCATGAGGTTGACGGTTCGGCCGCCGTCGCGGTCCTCGACGAACAGGTCCAGGGCACCCGCCTCACGGTCCACGTTCCAGCGACCCAGGATCAGATCGAACTGCTCGGGGCCGCGCCCCGTCTCCACCAGATCGCGCCAGTCCGACGGGCGGATGGTGCGCACCTTGATGCGCATGCCCGCGTTGTCCCAGGCGTCCGAGAGGCCGTAGACCACGTCGTAGTAGTCGTCGACGATGTCGCTCTGCACCCCCAGCGTCAGGGCGAGGTGCTGGCCGTCGCGGCTCCACATCCCCGCCTCCTTGCGGTAGCCGGCCTGCTCGAGCAGCCGCGCCGCTGCGGCCGCATCCTCGCGGGTCGGCTGCGTGTCGGGCGCGCACCAGGCCGATCCGGGCATGAAGGGGCCGGAGATGGCCGCGGCCGACGTGCCGCCGAACTTCTCCATCAGCTGGTCGCGGGGGACCAGCAGGTCCAGCGCCTGTCGAATGCGGGCGTCGGAGAGGACCGTGTCCGAGGTGTCCACCGCCACGTACCACCACTGGTTGAGCTCGTAGGGGACGACGGAGAAGGTCTCGGTCTGGTTGGCGAACTCGGGCAGCACGGCGGGGGGCGGGGACACCCAGACGTCGGCCTTGCGCCCGAGCATGAGCTCCTTCTGACGCGCGCTGTCCTGATCGTACAGCAGTCGCAGGGCCGACACGACCCCGTCGCGCTCGGCCTTGCGGTGCGGGTTGCGGCGCAGGTGGATGTCGTCGAAGGAGTCGATGGTCTGTTCGGCCCAGAACGGCCCCGTGCCCACGGGGTCACGACGCGAGGCGTACACGTCGGGCTCACCCTTGCCCGCGGGATCGAGGGCCTTTCGCGAATACAGGGCCGTGGTGCGCAGGTACTGCTCGGGCTCCTCGTCGGGCATGCTCACCGAGAACACCACCTCGCCGATGCGGTCGGTGATCTGCCGCGCGTCGCCGAAGACGAGACCGAACCAGCCGCAGGCGTCCGGCGCCACGGCGCACGAGCGGTACACGTCGTTCATGGAGAACGCCACGTCGGCGAAGGTCGTCGGGTCGCCGTTGGCGAAGCGCAGGTCCTCACGGACCTCCATCTGCAGGCGCGGCGGGCGGGCGGTGCCCTCGCCCTGGAACACCTGGGTGGCCAGGTAGCCGCTCTCCGATCGTACGTAGAGGCGGTCGAACAGCAGCTCGGCCAGGCGCTGCTCGCTCATGGAGCGGGCCAGGAAGGGGTAGGGGGACTGGGGCTCCTCCTCCTCGAGGATCACCATCTCGGTCTGGGGTGGCGTCTGCGCGCGGGCCACCAGCACCGCGGCCGAGGCCAGCAGTGCCAGGGCCGGCAGCAACGATCGAACCGGGATGAAGCGACGTTCCTTGCCGGTCAACGCATGACTCCCACGCTGTCCGCGCCAGGCATGGCGTCCACGCGCGCCACGGTGCGGGCCAGGTCACGTAGCGCGCTCCAGCCGGGCGCGGCGCCGAGGTCGTCCAGGGACTGGACCACGGGGCGGTATCGCCCGGCCCGGAAGCGAGCCAGCGCCAACGAGCATATCATCTCGGGGTCGTTGGCGCCTCGCGACGCGGTGCTCCAGTCCGCGCCGGCGGCGGTCTCGAGGGCCCACAGCGCGGTGGCATTGTCCCCCCCGGCGGCGGCGTCGAGGCCCACCCTGCGGTACACGCCGCGGCGAGCCATCTCCCGGATCGACGGGAGCGCCTCCAGCGGCAACGATCCGTCCGCCGCCGCGCCGGCCTCCACGGCGGCCAGGTACCCATCGAGGTAGGCCTCCACGGCCCCGTCGAGGTCGGAGATCGGGCTGGCTCCGCCCGCCTCGAAGACCGGCGGGGCCTCGCCGCGGGCCTCTCCGCATCGCTGCGCATGGGACAGGGGGCTGTCCGCCACGAGCAGCGGCAGCGCCTCGGCGGCGTCGATCTCGCACGCGTCGATCTCGCCGGCCCGCTCCTCGAGGTCGGCCGCGGCCGCGAACAGGTCCCCGGGTAGCACGAACGCGTACTCCACGGATTGTTCGCGCGAGCGGTAGAAGGTGGCGTGGGCCCGCCCCGGCGGCGCGCCGGGGGCGTGGCCGCCGTGGGGCAGCGCGCGCGCGGCGAGCTCCGCGGCAGCCGGCAGCTCGTCGGGGACGGCGGGCCAGTCGATACGCTCCGCGCCGGCCGCGGCCCCGTAGTTGGCCCAGGCTGCGCGTGCGCCCTCGAGGTCCCCCGCCCAGAGGCACCCCTCCACGCCGTAGAGGTAGCCGACCGGGACCTCGTCGCCATACGCGGCGGGGCTGCGGCCCAGCTGGCACAGGGCTTCGGCGTCCAGCTGCGCGAGGGTGCGCCAGGCCCCGGCAGCCGCTGCGGTGGCGCGCGCCAGCGAGAGCTGCGCCGCTGGGGTCTCGGCGCCCAGGTGCGTCGGGAGGGTCCAGGCGTCGGGCCAGGGCGCGGCGTTGGAGCGGGCAGGGGAGATGAGCCACAGCCCGGACACCGCGTCCAGCGGGTCGAGGTGCTGGGGCAGGTGGGGATCGGTGAGGACCAGGACGGGCCACGTGTCCTGCCAGGCCAGGGTCGGCGCCTCGGTCACCACGGGCGCCGACCTGCGGCAGCCCAGCAGCGTCACCAGGACCAGGACGGCGACGAGGCCGGTGCGGTTGGGGATCACGGTCACTCCACCTGGTCGAGGAGGCCGCGGGCCTCGGTGGCGTCCTTCCCCTCGTGTTCCAGGCGGTCCACCCAGATGCGGCACCAGCGCTCGTGGTCCGGCGAGATCTGTCCCTGCATGTGGAGCTGCACGCCGGAGCGGCAGGCGAACTCGGCCACGAAGGTGCGATCCGCCGCGCTGATGGCGTACCCCTTGTCGAGGTTGGACCACACGCAGTTCGCGCGGCTGATCACCGTGCTGTAGCGGCCCTGGTTGTACGCCGGGGTGATGCCCGCGAAGTTGAGGTTGGGCGAGTTGCGCAGCTCGCTGTAGGACAGGGACCGCTCCACCGCCTGCTGCCAGCTGGCGTCCCGCGTGTTCACCAGGCCGATGGTCGCCTCCTGGATGGCCGTGAAGTCGTCGATCTCCAGGGGCTCGTGGTTCAGCGCCACGTCGCGGACACAGCCCAGCTCGCCGTCGGTGAAGGGCTGGCCCCGGCGCGTCACCCGCCGCACGTCGTAGGCCGCGCACGTTCCGGGCCATGAGGTCGCGGTCACCGGCGGCGGCGGCGGTGTGGGCGACTCGGTGGCCGGTTCGGCGGTGGCGTCGTCGTCGTCACCGCGGGGTGGCGGGGTGACGATGTTCGGGGTGGGCATCTCCACGTCGTGCCCGGCCGTGATCGGTTCGACCTCGACCACCTCGGCCGCGGCGTCGCAGTCCACCGGATCTCCGCAGTCGCCGGCCGCGAGCACCGGGTCGTCCTGCGGCGGCGCGACCCCCAGGTTCGCCGCGTCGTGGCCTACCCGCTGGGCGCAGTCCCCGCCCTCGACGCCGTGCCCCCAGCAGTCCTGGGCCGCGGTCGCGGAGGGATCGCCGGTCGAACAGGCGATCATCCACAGCAGCGAGGCGGCCGGCACGGCGGCCGCGAAGCGGGGGAGGGCGGGTGGGGCGATCACGATCCCGTTCTCGGTCCCTGGGTGGGCAGGCGTTCGAGCATGTCCAGGCGGATCTGGTCGGGAACGCGGTCGTCCTCGACCGCGGTCTTGCGCAGCTCGATGGCCACGTGGTTCGCGCCCTTCTTCAGGCGCGCCTCCACCTTGGCCATCTCGTGGCCCGGAGCCCAGGCGACGAAGGTGAGACTCTCGCCCTGCAGGAAGGTCACGGCGTATCCGTCCCCGGTCTTGCCGAAGCCGTCGAAGCGGGCCTGCTCCCCCTCGCCGCTGATCAGGGTCTCGAAGTCGTCGCGGTGGGCGTCCACCCACACTGCGGCGGTCAGGGCGTTGCCCGACCCCTTCTCGGACACGTCGAACACCACCCAGACGGGCTCGGTGTCCCCGGACGTGTCGGTGCCGCCGTTCTTGGGGCATCCCACCAGCGCGGTCGCCGCCAGCAGCAGCAACCCGATCGATGCTCGCAGGTCTTTTCCGATGCTCATCTTCCCGTTTCCCCGAACAGCTGACAGTCGTGCCGCCCACGCGCTGCCTCGCGGCCCCGCGCCTGCAGCGCCGAATCCAGTCCGGTGCCCTGCGGCCTTCGCTCGTCCCCTGCCCAGCGCCGCAGGGCGGCGACGCCGGGGCAGGCGATCTCCTCGTCGGACTCCAGCCCGGACCGCAACGCCTCGAGGGCCTGCGCGTCGTGACCGTCGTCCAAAAGTACCACGGAGCGTACCAGGGAGCGCTCTGCACCGGAAGACCACGCGACGGCGGGCGCGCGGCTACAGGCGGCGGGAGGATCACCTTCGAGGGCGGCGCACGCCTGGGCAAGGCCCGCGCGTGCGGAGTCCACGATGGGCTCGCACCCGGCGCCCGTGCAATCCAGGGCCTGCGCGTAGGAATCCGCTGCATCGCGGTAGCCCGAAGGCTCCTTGCGATGCAGGCCGCCCGAGATCACGTGCCCCCGCGCGCCCAGGGGCAGGGGGAGGTCGGACGGGTCCCCCAGACGGGATCGGGCTTCCTCGATCTGGCCGGCCAGGGCGGCGTCCAGGGCGAGGACGAGCCGGGCCTCGGGCTTCTCGGGCGCGGTCGTCGCGCGCGCTGCTATGGCAGCGGCCGTGGTCCAGTCGCCTTCCCCCACGGCGGTCGTGTACCGATCGAGGTCGTCAGCGCCGAACCGCGGGCGTCCCACGAACACCCCCAGCACGATCATCAGGCCGACGGCCACGAGGATGAGGCAGCCCACCGCCGCGACCCATCCCTTGCTGTGGCCGCCCAGGGACAGGGTGGCCGGGTCGACGGGTTCATGACCCACCTGGGTCTGGGCGCCGTCGGAGCCGTGTCCGTGCGGCGCGTCGAGGTGCGTCGTCGCGCCCGTGTCCACCTGGGCCGGTCCAATGCCGAACTCCGCGGACATGTCCCGGGCGCCGGTGTCGAAGGAACCGTAGTGGGGGACCACCGACCGTCGCGCCGCGTCCAGCTCCCGCTCCCGGGAGTCGGGGAACAGGACCGGGCCGAGGAACGCGGTGCCGAAGTGCTGCAGCTCCCGCGAGATCTCGGCCAGCTGACGGCCCTGTCCGGGTGGGTCTCCGGCCACGTCCGACGGCGGCTTCCATTGCCAGAGATCGGCCTGGTCCGCCTGGATCAGACCCTGGCGCGGCGCCATCTGCAGGTAGCGGACGAAGTCGTCCAGGGTCGGGGTGGAGCCCCCGCGCAGCTGCGCCACGCGGTCACGGAACTCCTCGGCCGAACCGATGCGTGCGTGGGGAAGGCGCTGCAGGCCCGCGCGCAGCAGATGGCCCAGCTCGGGATCGCGTTCGGCGATGGGCTGGAGGAACGGGGTCAGGTCCATCCGCGTGAGGCGCTCGATGACGCCCGCCGTGGTCGGGGCCAGGAAGACCCGCGCGTTGGTGAGCATCTCGTAGAGCATCACCGTCAGGGAGAACACGTCCGAGGCCGACGAGGCGTCGATCCCCTCCATCTGCTCCGGCGCCATGTACAGCGGCGTGCCCTTGAGCGGCCCGCCGAGGCTGGTCTTGTAGAACCGCATGGACGACCGGGCGATGCCGAAGTCCATGATCTTGACCACGCCGCGGTCGGAGACCATCACGTTGGCCGGCTTGAGGTCGCGGTGCACCAGCCCGATGGACTTGCCGGCGTCGTCGGAGAAGTTGTGGGCGTAGTGCAGCCCGTCCGCGACCTGCTCGGCGATGGCGAGTGCGACCGTACGGGGCAGGTAGGCGCCGGTGCTGCGGCAACGGTGCAGGAGCTCCCACAGGGTCTTGCCCCGCACGAGCTCCATGGCCACGTACCAGGCGTCGTCCGCCTGGTCGAGCTCGAACACCTCCACCACGTTGCGGTGGCGCAGCAGGGCGCCGATGCGGGCCTCGTTGACCAGGGCGCGTACGTTCTCGCGGTCCTCGGTCAGCTCGCGCGAGACCCGCTTGACCGCCACGTCCTTGGCGAAGCCCATGGGCCCCTGGAGCGTGGCGCGGAACACCTCGGACATGCCGCCCTTGCCCAGGCGCTCGTGCAGGAGGTAGCGGCCAAGCTGTTCGGGCATGGGGTTCCTCGGGCTGTGACCACCTCGACGCGCGTCGGAACGAATTCTACCGCTGCGATGGCGAGCGCGGCAATCGAGGTCGCCCGTGATTCCCGCCGCGGGAGGGGTTAACATCGCGCTTCCGATGGTCCTGAACTCGTTCCGAACCCCGCTGCTCGTCCTCGGCCTGGTGTGGCTCGGCTGCGTCGGCTGCTCGCCGGATGAGGTCGTCGGCGACGACGACGACGACGACAGCGGCGCGGATCCGCCGTCCCTGGCGGGCGTCGAGGTGGCCGACCACCCGAACAGCGTGCTCGCGTGCCTGGTGCGCTGGACCACGTCCGTGCCGGCCACCTCCCGGGTGGAGTTCGGCGAGGCCGACGAGCTGCGGTTCTTCGTCCAGGCCGACGAGCTCACCACCGAACACGAGCTGCTCGTCTTCGGCATGCGCCCCCTGCGCGCGCATCGCCTCGAGGCCGTGTCGGTCACCGCGGACGGGGTGGAGCTGCGATCCTCGCCGCGCACCTACCGCACTCGAGAGCTCCCGTTCGTCGCGGCCTTCACCGACGTGACCGTGTACGACGAGCAGCGCGCGCAGCCGGGGTGGACCGCGCTGAACATGCACGTGGGTTCCCTGTTCGCGCCCTCCATCGCCGTGTTCGTCGACATGGAGGGGGAGGTCGTCTGGTACCACGAGGCCTGCGGCGATCCGGGCTTCGGGGACATCGAGGTGACGCTGCTGGACGACCGGGGCGTGCTCATCGGCGGCTCGGTGGCGCCGGGGTGTTCGCCGCTGCAGGTGGATCTGGCCGGCGAGGCGAGCTGGATCGGCCCGGCCCAGCCCGCGGAGTTGCTGGCCACGGACAGCATCCACCACACGTTCCAGCCGCTGGACAACGGCCACTACCTGACCCTGCGCTACGACTTCGAGGCCGGCCTGCTGCGCGACATCATCGTCGAGCTCGACGGCGCGGGCGACGAGGTGTGGTCATGGCGGGCCGACGAGTACATCCCCGAGGCGCTCGAGGAGCACATCCACGGGAACATGGCCCAGGTGGACCTGGGCGAGGACGCGGCCTACTTCGCCTCCCACCAGCTGCACACCCTGTACAAGATCGACCGCGCCAGCGGCGACGTGCTGTGGGAGCTGGGCGAGGACCGCGACTTCCAGGCGGTGGGCGGTCACCCCGACCCCTGGTTCAAGTTCGCCCACGCGCCCGAGATCCTCCCCAACGGCCACCTGCTGATCTACGACAACGGCGGCGGCAACAAGCGCACCTACACCCGCGTCATGGAGTACGTCATCGACGAGACCGCCATGACCGTCGAGCCCGTGTGGGAGTACCCCGGCGAGCACGTCGAGGACGACTGGTACACCGTGGCCTGGGGAGACGCGGACCGCCTCGACAACGGCAACACGCTGATCAACGCCGGCAGCCTGGTCAACTGGGACAGCGACTCGCGGATCTTCGAGGTCACCGCGGACGGCGAGAAGGTGTGGGAGATGTACCTGGCGGGCTACCAGGACGGGACCGGGGCCGGGGCCTACATGGCGCAGCGGATTCCGGTGCTGGTGGGCGAACTCTAGACCCTACAAGAGCCTCTTGAACTCCTCGACCAGCGGCACGGGGGTCGGATCGATCCCCGCGAGCAGGGCGCAGGTGTAGGCGCACCACTCCCCGAAGGTCTGGGCGGCGAAGAGCTTCTCGAGGTCGGTGTCGCCCGGCATCGTCCATTGCCGCAGGTCCATGTGGTCCATGCCGCGCTCGGTGAAGACCTGCCGCATGACATCGTAGCGCTGCTGCACGCGGGGGTGGCTGGCGGGGTCGTGCAGGTACAGCAGCGCGAACCGGCCGTGGGTCGCGGAGAAGCCGATGGTCTCGTTGTGGTTGGCCTCGGGCAGCGCGTTGAAGAACGCCGGCCGCTTGGCGTGCTCGTTCAGCTTGATCTTGGTGATGCGCGCCAGCGACGCGAGGTGGCGCTCGTCGGTGTAGATGACGGGCAGGCGGTCGCCGAACCACCCGGCGATGGCCTCGGCGTCCTCGCGCACCTGCAGGCCGCGCAGGAACGCGGGCAGGGCGGCGAGATCCGCCTCGGGGGCCTCGAGAACGCCGGCCGCGGACAGGATCCGGGCCAGGTAGGTCACCACGTAGCAGGTGGCGCAGCGGGGCTGGAAGCCCTCGCCCTCGCGGGCCGCGGGGATGGAGACCAGGGGGAGGTCGCGCTGCGCGGCGATCTCGGCGAGGCGGCCGCCGGCGGTGAGCACCACGCCCGTGGCGCCGGCGTCGAGGAGCTGCTCCAGGCAGGTGACGGTCTCCTCGGTGTTGCCGGAGAACGAGCTCCCGATGACCAGGGTCCCCTCGGCCGGCGCCGAGGTGGCGTAGTGCCTGCACACGGTCACGGGTGCGTTGAAGCGGCCCTCGAATCCGCCGAGGAGCACGTCCACGGGCAACGCGCTGCCCCCCATGCCGGCGACGACCACGCGCTGGAAGGGGCCTGAAGGGATGGCGGGGAAGGCCTCGTCGGCCAGGGCGTGCTCGATCTGGCCGGGCATACGTTCGATGACCCCGGCCATGTCGTAGTGGTCGTGGGCCCGGGCGAGTTCACGAAGATCACGGTCCATGATGGTGTCTCTCGGTGGTGTGTCGGGTTGGGCTCGCGGTGACGCCGTCTCCTCGGACGGTCGTCGAGCCTGGACCCGTGTAGCTCATCTGGAACGACTTGTCGAGCGGGGCTTTCGGGTAACCTGTCGACGTGCGAGCTCTCGAACCCGGGTCGGTGTTGTTGTGGTTGTCGCTGTGTCTCTACGGATGCGCGGACGATCCGGCAACCGCGTTCCTCGCGGACGCGGCGTGCGTGGGGGAGGGGAGCGAGGGCGCGGCGATCGCCGTGACCGCTGCGGTGCACTTCCGGGGCTTCGACTCGGGCACGCTGGAGCAGTACGAGCTGGTGCGGGACGAGGTGGACTTCCTGGCCCACTGGGCGGACGTACACGGCCTGGTGCTGGAGCTCGCCCTCAACGGCTACCAGGCCGAGGCCGCCGTGACCGCAGGGGAGGCGTCGCGCTACGGGGACCTGGCCGCGGCGGGCCACGCCTTTGGCGTGCACCACCACCCGAGGGTGCGCGCGGGGGAGCTGACCTGGATCGAGCTGGGCGAGGACCCCGCGGACGAGGACCTGCAGCAGTCCGTGGACGACCACCGCGAGTGGATCGGCGCCGCCCTGGACGACCAGGGGATCGACTACCCGGGCGGCCACGTGCGGCTCACCGGCCGCAGCGGCTGGTGGTACGACATGATGATCGCGTCCGGGTACGACACCGAGACCCTGGACGCCTGGAGCCGGTCGGCCACGTCCGGGATCGAGGTCGAGCACTCCTTCGACGTGCTGCACCCCTTCCGCTGGCGAGTGGGCGGCGACGAGGGTTCCCTGTCCCACGATCCGTCCGTCCCCTTCGTGGTCGTCCCCCAGCACCCCCAGGTGGGCAGCCTCGGGCTGGGTGAGCACCAGCGCTTCGACGGCTCCGTCGCCCACCTGAAGACGCTGGCGTTCCTGGCGTACCTGGAGTGGCGTGCCGCAGCCCTCGAGGGTGTGGACAGCCCCTGCTTCGCCACCGGCGTGACCGTCCACCCCGAGCTCGGCGCCGCCCACAACGAGCGCCTGGACGAGCTGGCGGGGTTCCTCGTGGACTCCTTCATCGACCCGGCCGACGGCCTCACCGGCCGCTCCATGTGTTCCGCCAGCCGGGCCCAGATCCTCGACGAGGTGGAGGCCTGGGAGGGGCGGAACCCCGGGTCGATCCCCTTCGAGTACGAGCCCGGCCAGGGGTACCCCTACCGGCTGTGCCAGCTCGCCCCCCTGTACGACGCGCAGCTGCTGGCCGTGCACGACGAACACCTCGAGCGCGGCGTGCGGGTGCTGGAGCTGCAGCACATGACCGACCCGGGGGACGGCGACATCGAGGACCTCGTGCCGGGCGACCGATTCCTGCTCGCCTGGGCGGACGTGGTCGAGGGGGAGGTGGTGGTGGACGTGGAAGAGTGGCTCGCGGGTGAGCTGCTCGCCGTCACGGGCTGCGATCCGGCGGATGGGGTCGCGGTGGACGCGTCGGAGGTGCCCGTGGGGGTGGCGCCCGTGGTGTTATCCCTGCGATGAGCCGTCGCGTGCGTTCTTGATTGCCATGAGCACCCGCTCCGGCGTCAGGGGCAGCTCGGTGAACCGCACCCCTGTGGCGTCGTAGACCGCGTTGATCAGGGCCGGGATGGTGGGCATGATCGCGCCCTCGCCCACCTCCTTGGCGCCGAACGGGCCGTTGGGTTCGCCGCTCTCGACGACGACGGTGCCGATGCTGGGCATGTCCAGGGCGGTGGGGATCTTGTACTCGGCGAGGTTGGCGTTGACCACCTGGCCGCGGTCGCCGTACTTGATCTCCTCGTACAGCGCCTCGCCCAGCCCCATGCAGACCGATCCTTGCATCTGACCCTCGACGGACGTGCGGTTGATGGCGAAGCCGCAGTCGTGGGCGTCGCTCATCGCCTCGACGGTGATCTTGCCGGTCTCGAGGTCCACGTCCACCTCGACCACCTGCGCGCTGCAGCCGTACGCGGGGGAGGTGCCCACGGCCGCGCCCTTGTAGCTGCCGCCGAGGGGGGGCGGCCGGTACTGGCCGGTGCCCACGAGGCTGCCCAGCTCCAGGAAGGCGATGCGCGTCGCCTCGCGGAACGTCAGGTAGGGCCCGTCGGGGGGGTCCTCGTAGCCGCGGTGCTCCTTCATGTACTCCGTGCGCAGCGCCTGGAAGTCGCCCGGGCCGCCGTCCACCTTGACCACGCCGTCTTCCAGCGTCACCGAGTCCTGCTCGATCCCGAGCTTGGCGGCGATGACGCCGATGACCTGGTCGCGCACGTCCTCCGCCGCCTCCTTGGTGGCGTGCCCCGTCATCAGGGTCTGGCGCGACGAGTAGGCCCCCAGGTCCACGGTCAGGGCCGTGTCGCCGGACTGGACCTGTACGTCGGCCAGCGGTACGCCGAGGACCTCGGCGGCGATCATGGCGAACGTGGTGTCCGATCCCTGGCCGATGTCGGCGGAGCCGGTGAGCAGGTGGACCTTGCCGCCCACGTCCGCCACCTTGACGATGACCGTGCAGTGGGGCGTGCGCGAGCGGTAGATGGGGTACCCCGCGCCGGACACGAAGAACCCGCACGCCACGCCGATGCCCTTGCCCGGCGGGGTGTTGCCCTTCTTGGCCTCCCAGCCCGACTGATCCCGCACCCCCTCGACGCATTCGCGCATGCCCAGGCTGGACATGTTGAGCTCGTTACAGGTGACGTCGCCGGCCTCCATCATGTTCCTGAGACGCAGCTGGACGGGGTCCATGCCGATCTCCTCGGCCAGGGCGTCGAGCTGGGACTCGAACAGGGCGCGGGCGATGACCGCGCCGTGACCGCGCTGGGCCCCGGACGCGGGCTTGTTGGTCACCACGCGGTAGCCCACGTAGCGCATGTTCGGCAGCTTGTAGGGCCCGCCGAGCAGGGAGCCGGCGTAGTACACCGACGCGATCCCGAAGCTGGAGTAGGCGCCGCCGTCCATGACCAGATCGTGGTCCAGGAAGACCAGCGAGCCGTCCTTGCGGATGCCCGTGGTCATCTCGTGGAAGAACTGGTGGCGGGCGCGCGAGTGCAGGAAGACCTGCTCGCGGGTGAACACCGTCTTGACCGGGCGGCCCGTCTCCCGCGCCAGGGCGCAGGTGATCAGCTCCATGGACGAGCACGCGGCCTTGGGTCCGAACCCGCCCCCCACGGCCGGCTTGATCACCCGCACCTGCCCGTTGGCCATGCCCATGACCATGGCGATGGTGCGCTGGGTGTAGTGGGGCACCTGGGTGGAGGACCATACGGTGAGGGTGCCGTCGTGCTCGAAGCGCGCGAGGGTGGCCTGGGGCTCCAGGAACGCGCCGTCTTGCATCTTCGACGTCAGCGTGTCCGTGCGCACGAAGTCCGCCTCGGCCCGCGCCGCGTCCACGTCGCCGAAGTGCTGGTGCACCTGGGCGCAGACGTTGTCGCGGTACTCCTCGTGGAGCTGGGGTCGGCCCTCGTCCATGGCCGTCGGCCCGTCCATCACCGCGGGCAGCTCCTCGTACTCCACCTCGATCAGGGCCAGCGCTTCGAGGGCCGTGGCCTCGTCCACGGCGGCCACGGCCGCCACCTCGTCACCCACGTAGCGCACCTTGTCCACGGCGAACATGGTCTCGTCGTAGCGCGCCGGGCTGACGCCGTACTTGATGGCACCCACGTCCTGGGCCGAGATCACCGCGGCCACCCCGGGCAGGGCGCGGGCGCGGGACACGTCGAGCCTGGCGACGCGGGCGTGGGCCACCGGGCTGTGCAGGATCGCCCCGCGCAGCATGCCGGGCAGCTTCATGTCGTCGGTGTACACGGCGCGGCCGGTCACCTTGTCCGCCGCATCCACCTTCGGGGCGCGGCTGTTGAGGATCCGGAAATCACCCATGGCGACCTCCCTTCACCGCCGGCGCCGCCCCGAGCACGGCCTCGACGATCTTCTGGTATCCGGTGCAACGACACAGGTTGCCGGAGATCCCCTCTCGCACCTGGCCCTCCGTCGGTTCCGGGTGCTCGTCCAGTACTGCGACGCCCGCCAGGACCATGCCGGGCGTGCAGAAGCCGCACTGCACGGCGCCGTGGTCGACGAACGCCTGCTGCAGCGGGTGCAGCTGCATGCCGTCGGAGATGCCCTCGATGGTCGTCACCTCGTGGCCCACCGCCTGCACCGCCAGCACCAGGCACGAGTTCACCGGCTTGCCGTCGAGCAGCACCGTGCAGGTGCCGCAGTCACCGATGCCGCAGCCCTGCTTGGTGCCGGTGAGCTCCAGGTCCTCGCGCAGGGCGTCGAGCAGGGTCCGGTTGGGCGGCACGGCCACCTCGTGGGTCGATCCGTTGACGCTCAGTTCGATCAGGCGCTTACGCATCGGCGCCTCCCTTCCCGGCCCGCTGCACGGCCCGCTCGACGGCCCGCCGCACCAGCACCTCCACCATCTCGAGTCGATACGCGGCCGTGCCGCGGTGGTCGTCGATGGGTCTCGCGTCGTCGCGCGCCGCCACCCCGGCGGCGCTGGCGAGCGCCTCGCTGTAGGGCTGCCCCACCAGGGCGGCTTCGGCGGTCGGAGCGCGCAGCGGGGTCGGTCCCACGGCGCCGAGGGCGACGCGCGCGTCGGTCACCGTCCCGCCCGGGCCGTCCAGCGCCACGTACACCGCGGCGCCCACCACCGAGATCTCCAGCGTCGCGCGCGCGATCTGCTTGAGATACGCGCTGCCCGCGTACTCGGGTGGCGGCGGCAGCACCAGCGCCTTCACCAGCTCGTCCCGCCGCAGGGCGGATCGCCCCGGCGCGACGATGAACGCGTCCGCCGGGATCTCCCGGCTGCCGGCCGCTGAGACCACCTGCAGCACACCCCCGAGCACCATGAACGGCGGCGCGGTGTCCGCGGCCGGTCGCGCGTGGCACAGGTTCCCCCCCACCGTGGCGCGGTTTCGCACCCAGGGGGCCCCCCCCGCCCCCCCCCCCCCCGCCCAGGCGGGGAAACCCCCCCCCCCCCCCGCCCACCCCCCCCCCCCCCGC
>CAZLEO010000040.1:32447-33530 GCA_964558555.1 uncultured Rickettsiales bacterium
ATCGTCGTCGTCGGTCCCACCACGGCCGAGCCGTCTGCCGCCTCGCGGACCCCGCCCAGCTCGGGCAGCCGGCCCACGGACACCAGCACCGACGCCGCCTCTGCCCCGGCCCAGGGGTGCGGCGCGCCGGCGAACCTCTCCCCCGCCCGCGGCGGCGGGTGCACGTCGAACATCGTCCGCTTCTTCATGTTCACCAGCACGTCGGTGCCGCCGGCGAGCACCCTCGCCGTCTCGCCGTGCTCGGCCAGCAGGGCGCACGCGTCGTCCACGCTGGTGGGTTCGAGGACGTCGAAGCTCGGTAGGATCACGGTGTCTCTCCTCGTGTCCGCGCGCCGGACCCGCCGTCCGGTCTCGCGACCATGCCGTTGAGCAGCAGATCGAACGTCCGCTGTGCGAAATCGACCACCTCTTCCGCGGTGGTCGCGTGGTCGTAGGGGGGCGTGAACCGCTCGAACAGCTCCGCCAGCAGCAACCCCGTCGCCGCCGGGTCCTCCACGGACAGCGTCCCCTCCTCGTTGCCCTCGTGGATCAGCGCCGCGGCCAGCATGCCCTGCGTGCGCACGAAGCTCTCCACCCGCTTGACGATCTCCGGCTTGAACGACCGCACGAACTCCTCGCCGTGCGGATGCCGCCGCACCAGCTCCGCGATCGCCCTCACCCGGTGCACCATCACCTCGCGCAGCCGCTCCAGCACCGGCCCATCCCCCCGCTGGATCGTCACCAGCTCCTCCAGCACCCGCCGGTTCGTCTCCTCCACCAGCGCCAGCATGATGTCCGACTTGCTGCGGAAGTAGAGGTAGGCGGTTCCCTTGGCGATCCCCGCGTCCGCGGCGATCTCGGCGACGGTGGTCTTGGCATACCCGTACTGGCGGATGCGCTGCCACGCCGCGCGCAGGATGCGCTCGCGTTTGTCTTCGTCAGTGTCGTAGTGACGGGGCATGGGGCTCGTTTCTGGACGAATGACCGGAATCGTCAGGTGGTCATTTTGGAGGGTGAGGGGGGTGGTGTCAATGGGGAGGTGGGGGCGCCCCCGCCCCCCCAAAACCCCGCCACAAGCAGGCCACCCGCAGCCCCGCGGGCCCC
>CAZLEO010000040.1:33540-42732 GCA_964558555.1 uncultured Rickettsiales bacterium
GTTGGGGGTTGGGGGCTGGTTTGGGGACGGTGGGGGGGGGGCGGGGGGGGTTTTTTTGGGGGGGGGGGGGGGGGGGGGCCATTGGGGGGGGGGGGGCGCCCCCTACCCCCCAAACGCCGGCAAGATGATCTCCACCCGATCCCCCTCGGCCAGCACCACCTCGCCCAACTCCGTCACCTTCACGTACCGCCCGTTGTGCTCGACGATCGTGGTCTTGGCCGACTCCCCCCTCAGTTCGAGCAACCCGGCCAGGTCCAGCCCGGCGGGTACGTCCTCGGGAAATCCGTCCACGGTGATGGCGATGGTGTCGGTGTCGGTCATGGATGCTCCATGTATAGCAACGACGGGGTTCGTCGGCACCTGGTGAAATAGTGGATTGCGCCCGCGCGTAGGCAGGTGCGTTCCGGGAGGTGTGACGGTTTCGTGAATCTGAATTCAGCCTCTTGAATCTGAGTTCATATTCAGCTATTTTCGAACCGTTCAGGGGATTGAGGGCACGAACGAGGGGGAGGGGACGCGGAGGACTCGCCGTGTCGGACGATTCCGGAACGCTGCGCCAGGTCCGCAAGGAGCGGGAGCGCCAGCGCATACGTGAGGACATCCTGGAGGCCGCGCTCGCGGTCTTCTCCCGGTCGGGATACCACAACGCCACGGTGGAGGAGATCGCACGCCAGGCGGGGTACTCGACGGGATCGCTGTACAACTATTTCAAGAACAAGCAGGACATGTTCACCACGCTGGTGCGCGGGATCATCGAGCGGATGAAGCCGCGCTTCGACCAGGCGATGGAACGGGCGCAGACGTTCGACGAGGGGCTCGACGCCTACCTGCAGATCATGGCGGACTTCACCACGGAGACGGCGGCGGGGTACCGCTTCCTCTTCGACCCGGACTCCCACGAAGGGCTCGCGTCCAGCGACCTGCACGAGTTCATGGAGGAGTCCTTCTGGGCGATGGTGGAGCGGCTCGCGACCCTGATCGAGCAGGGAATGGAAGAGGGGCGGCTGCGTCCGCAGGAGCCGACGGTGGGGGCCCACGCGTTGATCGGTCTGGCCACCCACTTCGCCAAGGGGGTGGTGATGCAGCGGGAGGGCCAGCCGCAGCTGACCGTGGAGCTGTACATCGCGCTGACCCGCGAGTACTTCCTCGGCGGCGCTGGCGCCTCGTCACCCGATGGGGGTGGAACGTGAGATACGCACGGACGCAATCTGAGCACTCCCGGGATCCCCGATCCCGGACCGAGGGAGTGACGATGGTCGATTCTCGTGGATTGTGGGTTTGCGCTGCGGCATGGTTCGCGATCGCGGCGCTGGCCGCCGCACCAGCCGATGCGCGAACGTTGACGGTGGACGAGGCCGTGGGCCTCGCCCTGGAGCACAGCCTCTCCCTCGATGCCGCCGAGGCGGGCGAGGACAAGGCGCGCGCCGAGGCCACCGAGGCGCTGCTGCAGTTCTTCCCCAGGGCGAGCGTGACCGGCAGCTACACCCGGCTGGACCAGGTGCCGTACATGGAATTCGACACCTCCGCGTTCCTCGGTGGCGGGGGCTCTGGCGGCGATCCGTGCGCGGAGATGACCGAGGACGACGTGCCCGCGGGGTTCACCCTCGAGATGGCCCAGGCCATGTGCGAGATGATCATGGGCTGGATGTCCTCGGGCTCCTCGGACACCGCGGGCCCGACTCGCATCGAGATGGGGGTGCAGAACAATTACCGGGTGTCGGCTTCCCTCGAGCAGATCGTCTTCGCCGGCGGGGCCCTGCACCAGGGACGCGCTGCGGCCATGGACCTCCAGCGCGCCAGCCACCAGCAGGTCCGCGCTGCCCGGCTCGACGCCGCGTTCGGCGCCGAGCAGGGGTTCTACCAGGTGGTCGCGGCCCAGCGCGCCGTCGAGGTGACCGACGGCGCCGTGGCGATGGTCGAGGCCTACGTCTCGGATCTCCAGAACCTCCTCGAGGTGGGCATGGCGAGCCGGTCGGATCTGCTCGCCGCCCAGGTCCAGCTCAGCCAGGCCGAGCTCGACGCCATGAAGATGGCGCACATGACGCACCTTGCCGAGATGTCGTTCCGTGTGCTGTTGGGGCTGCCCCGGAACGAGCCGCTGGAGCTCGTGATGGGGGGAAGCCCGAGCCTCGACGATCTCCCGGCAGCCCGCGACGAGCTGCTGTCCACGGCGCTGGTCCAGCGTCCCGATCTCGCAGGCCTCGACTACACCCTCGACGCCATGAAGCACGGCTCCAACGCGGTGTGGGCCTCGTGGTTGCCCGCGGTGGTGGTGGTGGCCAACCTCAACTGGGCCAACCCCAACTACTCCCTGGAGCCCGAGTGGTATCGCAGCGGCGACATCACCCTGGCCCTGAGCTGGTCGGTCTGGGATCGGGGGGCCGCGTTGATGCGCAACCGCGCTGCCCGCGCCGCGCACCGCCAGCTGTCGAGCCAGCGCGAGCTGCTGGCGGAGATGATGAGCGTCGAACTCGAAGCCGCCCTGACCTCCTTCGACGCGTCCGTGGCGGAACTCGACGTGGCCCGCGAGGGCCTCGAGCGCGCCAACGAGAGCCTCCGCCTCGAGCAGGAGCGCTTCCGCGAGGGCGTGGCGAACAACATCCAGCTCCTGCAGGCCCAGACCGACGTGGCCGTATCGGAGCTGACGGTATTGCAGGCCGAGACACAGATGCATGTGGCCCATGCCTCCCTGCGCAAGGCGGTGGGGATGGAGCCGGAGGTGCCGCGATGAGGCGCACTTTGCACGGGATGGTGGTCCTGGGATTCGTTCTGCTGGGTACGGGGGGCCTGACCGGGTGCGAATCCCTGGGATTGGGCGGCAGCGAGGTGGAGGAGGTCGGCGCGCTCGTGAAGGTGCAGCCCGTCCAAAACGGCATCGTCGAGCGGAGCCTCGAGCTGTCCGGAACGGTGGAGGCCGGCCAGTCGGTGCGGCTCGTGCCGGACATGCCGGGCAAGGTCAAGAGCCTGCCGGTGCAGGTGGGTGACGAGGTGAGCAAGGGCGCGCTGCTCGCGCGGCTCGACACGGACATGGCGAGGTTGCAGCTGGACCAGGCCGAGGCCATGGTTCGGCTGGCCGAGTTGGGGCTGGAGACGGCGGATCGCGAGTTCGGTCGCGCCGAACGCCTGCACGCCTCGGGCACCCTCACCGACCAGCAGTTCGACCAGGCCCAGTCTGGACTGGAGATGGCCGAGCAGCAGCTGGCCCAGGCCGCCGCCGCCAAGGGGCTGGCCAACGAGCAGGTCTCCGGCGGTGTGCTCCGCGCCCCCTTCGACGGGATCGTCACGCAGGTGGGCTGCGAGGAGGGCGAGTACTTCAACCCCATGGGCATGTCCGCCACCGGCGGCGCGCCCGTGCTGGTCTCCCTGGTCAACCTGGAGAGCATCCGCCTCGACCTGCAGGTCTCCGACCAGGACGTGGGCAGGCTCACCGAGGGCATGGGTGCGCGGATCTTCGTGGACTCCATGGCCGACGTGCTGCCCGAGGAGGGCGTCGAGGGGGCGGTGGAGTTCATCGGCCTCGCCGCCGATCCGATGACGCGCACCTTCCCGCTGCGCATCGTCGCGGACAACCCCGACGACGCCATGCGGGCGGGCGTCCACGCCCGCGTACGCCTCGTGCTCGAGCGCCGTGACGCCGCCCTGCACGTCCCCGACGAGTCGGTGCGCGAGGCCGAGGGCCAGTCCTACGTGATGGTCGCCGACGGCGTCACCGCCCGGCGGGTCGTCGTCGAGACCGGCATGGACGGCGATCAGGGCACGGAGATCGTCTCCGGGCTCACCGGCAACGAAAAAGTCATCGTCGAGGGCAACTTCGGCCTGCCCGACGGCGCCCGCATCGAGGTGGTGCAGTGAGGGTCACCGACTTCTCCGTCGAACGCCCGGTCACCATCTCCATGATCGTGATGATCGTGGTGGTGGTGGGGGTGATCGCGCTGAGCAAGCTGGGCATGGACCTCATGCCCGACATCGACTACCCCACCCTCAGCATCATGGTGCGCTACCCCGGCGCCCAGTCCGAGGAGCTCGAGACGGTGGTGGCCAAGCCCTACGAGGGCGCCATCTCGTCCGTGACCGGGGTCAAGAAGGTCCAGACCATCTCCCAGGAGGACGTCTGCTACATCCTCGTGGACTTCATCTGGGGGACCGATCTGGACGCGGCCGCCGCCGACATACGCGAGGCGGTGTCGTGGCTCGAGCCGTACATGCCCCAGGACGTGGAGGCCCCGGTCGTCATCAAGTTCAGCCTCTCGTCCATGCCGCTGGCGGCCTACAGCGTCACGGGCATGGAGGACACGGTCGAGCTCAAGCGGATGATGGAGGACTCGGTCCAGAACCGCCTCGAGCGCCTCGAGGGCGTGGCCCAGGCCATGTTCTTCGGCGGTCGCGAGCGCGAGGTCCAGGTCCTGCTCGACCGCGCGGCCATGTCCGGTACCGGCGTCACGTCGGACCAGGTGATGATGGCCCTGGCCTACCAGAACCTGAACATGCCCGCCGGCCGCATCATCCACGACCGCCAGGAGCTGCTGCTGCGCACCGTCGGGGTCTTCGACGACCTGCGCGACATCCGCGGCACCGCCGTGGGCATGTCCCGCACCACCGGCGCACCGATCCGCCTCGACGCCATCTCCGACGTGGTCTGGACCGTGCGCGACGTGCGCAACAAGGTGCGGGCCAACGGCATGGACGCCGTGATGTTCATGGTCCAGAAGGAGTCCGGCGCCAACCCGCTGCAGGTGCGGCGCGCGTACCTGGGCGAGCTCGAGGAGATCAAGGAGACCCTCCCCCCCGAGATCCGGATGGACATGCTCTTCGACATGGGGCGCGTCATCGTCAAGCTCGGGCGGGCCGTGGTGCAGAACGGCCTCATCGGCGCCCTGCTGGCCGTGGTCGTGATGTACATGTTCCTGCGCAACGCGCGGCCCACCGCCACCATCGCCGTGGTCATCCCCCTGAGCCTGCTCGCCACCTTCATCCCCATCTACGTCAGCGGCGACACGCTGAACATGATGACCATGGGGGGCCTCGTCCTGGGCATCGGCATGCTCGTGGACAACGCCGTGGTGGTGATCGAGAACATCTACCGACACCTGGAGGGGGGCCGGAGTCGCGTCGACGCGGCCAAGCTCGGCGCCCGCGAGGTGGGCACCGCCATCGTCGCCTCCACCCTGACCACGGTCGTGGTCTTCCTACCCATCGTGTTCGGCGGCGGCCTCGCCGCGCGGATGGCGCGCGGCCTCGCCCTGACCGTGGCCGCGGCCCTGTTCTGCTCCCTGTTCGTGGCCCTGACCATCGTGCCCATGCTGGCGTCGGTGTTCTTCTCGCGCGCGGGGATCCAAAAATCACTGAAGGAGGGCCGCTTCTTCTTCCGATTCCGTGCCGCCTACCGCGCGCTGCTGAGCTGGTGCCTGCATCACCGCTACGTCACGTCCGTGCTCATCGGCGTGCTGATCTTCCTGTCGCTGGTCGTCACGGCGCCCTTCGTCGGCGCCGAGTTCATGCCCAAGAGCGACACGCCGCTGGTCATGCTCAAGGTCTCCTTCCCCGTGGGCACCTCCATGGACGAGACCGACGCCGCGTGCCGCCGCGTGGAGGCCGTGCTGCGTCAGTTCCCGGACGTGGCCACGGTCGGTACCTCCCTGGGCGCCGACGAGAACGACCCCACCGCCGGCATGTCCCCCACCAACCCCGCCGGTGTCCACGAGGCCATCGTCTTCGTGCGGCTCCTCGACAAGGAGGACCGCGAACACAAGAGCATGGACGACATCCTCGAGGCGTTCCGCAAGAACATGCCCGTGGTCGAGAACATGGACACCGAGTTCTTCGACATGGGCTCGGCCATGGGGGACACGGCCGCGCCGGTGGACATCAAGCTCTACGGCCAGGACCTCGAAGAGCTGCGCCAGTGGTCCGATCTCATCGCCGAGCGCATCACCGGCCTGCCCGGAATCCAGGACGTGGACACCACCCTGCGCGCGGCCAAGCCCGAGCGGCACATCACCATCGATCGCGACAAGGCCGCGTCCTACGGGCTGACCGTCGGTCAGGTGGCCGGCGCCGTGAAGACGGCCACGCTGGGCACGGTGGCCACGCGCTACCGCGAGAAGGGCGACGAGTACGACGTCCGGCTGCGGTACGCCGAGCAGTTCCGCGACACCGAGGACGCCATGCGGCAGATCCTCGTCCCCCTGCCCATGGGCGGCGCCATCCCCCTGGGTCAGATCGCCACCCTCGACAGGGGGGCCGGCCCCGTCAAGATCACCCGCGAGAACCAGACGCGGCGTGTCTCCGTGACTGCCAACGTGGAGGGGACGAACCTCGGCGCCGCCATGAAGGAGGTGACCGGCGTCGTCACCCCGCTGAAGTCCCAGATGCCCCCCGGCTACACCATCGAGTACGGTGGCGAGTACGAGGACATGATGACCGCCTTCGGTCAGCTGATCCTCGCCCTCATCCTCGCCGTGTTGCTCGTGTACATGGTCATGGCCAGCCAGTTCGAGAGCTTCGCCCACCCCTTCACCATCATGGCCACCATGCCGCTGGCCCTCGTCGGTGTGCTGTGGATCTTCGTGATCACCGGCACCCCGCTGTCCGTCGCCTCGTTCATCGGCGTCATCATGCTCGCCGGCATCGTGGTCAACAACGGCATCGTCATGATCGACTACATCAACCAGCTGCGGAAGCAGGGCATGGACATCCTCGAGGCCACCCTCGAGGGCGCCACCACCCGCCTGCGCCCGGTGATGATCACCTCCATGACGACCATCTTCGCCATGATCCCCATGGCCGTGAGCAAGACCGAGGGCTCCGAGACCATGGCCCCCCTCGCCCTGACCGTCATCGGCGGCCTCGCCGCCGCCACCGTCTTCACGCTGCTCGCCGTGCCCGTCGCCTACATCATGGTCGACCGCGCCGCCGCCCTCGGCGCTCGCGCCTGGATGTGGGTCTTCCAGCGCGAGGAGCTCCGTCAGAAGGGCGGCTGAGCGCCGACTCCACCTCCCCCCGAACGAACGTTCTGGCTAGCGTGCATAGCGCTGCCGAACCACCCTCACTCGAGCCAATTCCCCCGGTCTGTCGACCATGAAAGACGTCCATCCCGGCGCGCTCGACACGCCGATCCGCTCACGTCGCTGCAGCCCGCTTGATCGTTCGTGCCACGCGGATCCCACCCTCGTTGTTTTTCAAAGAAATTTGCGCTCCATCAACGCGCCGATACGACGCTTTCTCACCCCCTCCAGACCCTTCGGGATCCCTCGTTGACGACCCCCGTCTGCCGTCCTAGATTGCTTCTCGAAGGTTGACGCTCTTTCACAGGTTAATAACGAGTCCTCGTTGCCGACGGTCCGGCCGAGAAACCGATGAAGCGCCCGCGCAAGCGGCGAGTGGAATCGGGGATGCGGTCGGGAGAAGTCGGCAGACGCGAACGGTCGGGCGGGCGAGAGCACGCAGGGCCGGGAGCGCAAGGCGGACCGGAGAGGAAACACTTCGGTTCGTTCCTGGTAGGCCGGCCCAGGACGGCGGTAAAACGCAGTCGAGGGTCGAGGCAGACGGGAGAGGAAACCCCATGAGCCGGGGTCGGAGCTGAAGCATCGCGGTGCGAGCCGTGGTGGTCGAACGGGGCAACCCGGACGACGAAGCAGCCAAACGATGGTCGTGAGACCGCCTTCGGGCGGAGGAAGGGCCGGCAGCGGACACAGGCCGAGACGAACGGAGCGGGGAGCCGGAGCTGGAACGGTCGCTTGCGACCGGAGCAGCGGAGCATCAGGGCGGGCGGCGCAAGTCGCGAAGCCGGGAGTTTCGACCGGGAGCCTCTCGAGTGCATGAACCTACCCCCTGCGTCCGGAAGGGTCGGTCTTCGGACCGATGTGAAAGGACACGGAGCAGGGAACAGGGAGCCCAAACCCCAGGGGCGTGAGTGGCTGAAAAAGGTCACAGGGTGCGCAGAGGAGCAAACCGTCAAGGTCGTGGAAAACGACGAAGGCGGACCGAAGCGGGTGTGGAAGCCCGCGACGAGGCGACCTCCGAAACAGCGGCTTCGGCCGATGCGGAAGGGAGAGCCGGGAAGTGGATTCTGCGCGCTGGGAGCGTCGGAGGGGCGGCAAACCCCACGGAAGGAGGGCCGCGAAGAGGGATCAGTCCGTCGTAGACGGGTCCGGGAGCGCGGTCGAGGGAGCGAGCGAGGTCCTCGAGGGTGAGCACAAGGCCAGGAGTGGCGAGACAACCGGGCGGGTACAACCAACCGGTAGTCCGATCGCTGGAACACGCCAGGGTCCACACCGCAAGGTGAAAAGGACGTAGGCGGAGCCAGGAAGCCAAGCAAGCGGCTACAGCGGCCGGTCAAACGCTGAAGGTCAGTGCAACACCGCGGAGGGTCCGGGCGTCTCAGCCCCGATGAGTCAAGGCCGACGTACCTCGGTACGAAGGCAAGGACGAACCGGAGGAACCCGGCGGCAACGCCGGCAGGCGGACGTTCACCGCACGCGATTCGAACTTCGGAGGGGAACGCGGGTACTCGATATCGACCAGGGGAAGGCGTCAACCTTCCCTTTTTTTTGTTCTGGGTCATCCCACCAACACCCTCACCAGCTCCAACGTCGCTTCTGCCGCCTCGAGCGACTGAACCATCACCAATCAGTGGCCTTCTGGTTGCCATCCGGTATCGGTTTGGTCGCACTGGCCATACTCGAGGCCGGTTCACTTCCACTACCTATCGGAGCGGTCGCCATCAGGGTTCCGCCGCAGGCCCTGGGGAGTGGAATCGCGACCTACCGCAGTCGGTTCGCCAGCCCCGAGATCATCGCCCCCGTCCTCCCGGCCACATCGGCGAACTCGTCCGCCACAGCGCCGTCCAGCAGACCGATCGTCAGCAGCATCTCCACGTTCCCCGCCGCCTCGCCGCATTCTCCCAGGGCTTCCTCGAATCGCTGGCGCTTGGACCCCCTGGACCGCCGGTTCGCCCCCTCTGCGACCAGCAGCACCGTCGCCCCCGACGCCCTGAGCAGCTGATCCGCGAACGACCGGTACCCCCGTGGAATCCCATCTGCGATCGACCTGGCCAGTCGAGCCATCTCCAGGGCCGACGTGTAGGCCACGAGCCGTCGATGTGGAAAGGAATGAGCATCAAAGGACATCGCGTTTCTCCTCGCCCGGCGGATGACGCCGCCTCTCACCCAGTGAGAGGAGGCGGCGGCAGCC
>CAZLEO010000041.1:0-42390 GCA_964558555.1 uncultured Rickettsiales bacterium
GCCTTGGACACGACCCTCGTGCCCTCCCGCACCTTGATGTACAGCGCGTCCAGCCACAGATACGGAAACTCCGTCTCGAGGGTCCGTTTTCGAAACTCGTTCACCTGCTCGTCGAGCACCTTGGCCATCCTGGAGACCTCGCTCCTGGACATCCCCTTGGCGCCCATGGCCTCGACCAAATCCTCGACCTTTCGCGTGGACACGCCCTTGACGTAGGCCTCGCTCACGACGTTGACGAAGGCCTGTTCCCAGCGACGTCGCGGCTCCAGGAAGCTTGGCAAGTAGCTGCCCTGGCGGAGCTTCGGGATCTTCAGCTCCAGCGAGCCCAGGCGGGTCTCGAACGGCCTCTCCCGGTATCCATTGCGTGACGTCACGCGCTCCTTGACGCGCTCGCCATAGCCGGCCTGGCACAAGACACCGACCTCGGCGTCCATGAAACGCACCAGCGCTTCGTACAGCACTTCGCGCAACAGATCCGGGTGGGCGTCCTCCAGGACGTGACTGACCAACTGCAGACCCTCTACACTCTCTTCGGCCATCGGTATTCCTCCTTCATGGCGTTGTGGTGATTGCCTTTGTAGGAGGAACCGATGGCCCTTGTCATCTCAGGCCACACCTATGCCGTTGCCGGCGTCAGCCGGTCGGCGCTCATACACCAATGCTCGGGACGCTACCGCAGGATACCCCCCGGAAGGGCGATGAGGGAGCGAACACCCCGCAGCCTGCGTCATGAACCCAGCCCCACAGGCTACAGCACCAGACCTGTATACCCTGCGCAGAAACGCTGAACGGCAGCAGCGTTCGGGGAAACTCGTAAACCGCAGCTCCGGTCCAACGCCCCCGGTATCACGGTTCGAAGCGGTCTCCCCCGCGGTCGGCCTCCGGTCGGCCTCCGGCCGGCCATCCAAGATGCCCTCAAGTTCCCTCAGCGAGAATTCCAGACCGTCTTGGTCGACCAAGACTCCCCGAGGTTCCGTCTCGGAGAACTTCAAGGCTGCTTGGATCGCCTGTTGTTTCGTTTGAGTCGACGGCCCAGTCCAAAGAAATCTAACTCCCCAAGCCACGGATACCCTCGCCGGCCGGGCTCCGCACAGAGGCCGGCCGTACGGGAAACAGCCCATCATTCCTTCACGTCGGTTGGTGATCGCCACCCCGAGGAGACGGCGCTGGAGCGCCGAAGAAGACGTTCCCACGGTGGACCGTAGGAACGAGGGAATACGCAAACGTGGAGGAGCCCGCAGTCGCCTAGAACTCCACCGCCTCCACTTCCTGGATCGTCAGCTCCCACGCCTTGGGGAAGCCCTTGCGCTTCATGAAGGAGCGCTGCTTCTTCTCGGTGGCGTCGTCGGTGTCGGCGAGGACGCGCAGCAGCGTGAGGGTGGGTTCGGCGTAGGTGGCGGTCCAGCCGTTGTCGTCGAGGTCGGACTGGAGATCGAGCTTGCCGCCCTCGCCGAGGGCGAAGGTGCCGGCGTCGTGGAGTTCCCAGGGGATCTCGCGGCCGTCGAGCATGCCGTTCTCGAACAGGCCGATCTTGACGCGGTTGAGCTCGTAGCGGCCGTCGGGGGTGAGGCGGAGCCAGACCTTGAAGAGGTCGTCGTCGTACTCGTCGTCGGCGACCCACCAGTGGATGGTCGCCTGGCCGGCCCAGTTCTGGTTCATCAGCGACGGGCCGAAGCTGAACTCGCGGCGTACGCGGGTCACCGGGGTGAGGCCGGGCCAGGTCTTCTCGGCGCCGGACAGGGGCGCGACGGCGGCCTCGGGATCGGCGCTGGCGCCGATGGCGGTGAGCGTCATCTTGTGATGGCAGTAGGGGGGGATGTCGGCCTTGGGGATGGTGACGGTGGGCTCGGTAGTGACCCAGCGCTTGTCCAGCCCCTCGATCTCGACGGTGTAGGCGGTCGCGCCCTCGGCCGCGTCCCACGAGACCACGAGATCGGCGGTGGCGGGGACGACCTCCTCCACGGCGGGCTTGCTCAGGACGGGGAAGCCGATCATGGAGCGCTCGAGGTCGAAGACCTGGTTCTCACGGGTGATGTGCACCGAGAGGCCTGCGCCGGGGTCGACGCACTGCTGGACGGCGCGGTATCGGCCGGGCAGCCAGTTGTCGCCGGGCAGGGTCAGGTCGCCGACCGAGACGGCAGCGTCGGTCACCGGTTCGCCGCCCTGGACCACGTACAGGTACAGATCGCACTCCACGCGCTCGCCGTACTCGTAGTCGAACTGGTCCTGCAGGAAGGTGCCGTACACCAGGAAGGTGGCCGGGATCGTCTGGACCGTCTCCTCCTCCTCCACCGGCGGCTTCTTGCGCTTGGCGTCGGAGACCGCGGGGGTGAGGAACACGGCGATGAGGAGGGCCAGCAGCAGCGTCGTCAGGCCGGAATGTCGCATCTGGAATTCGTTCTCCATGGTCACAGGTTGTGCGGAGGCCGTATTCTAACGAAACACGGCAATCAGATGAACCACGGCGCGATGCCTCGGGATCGGAGAGGGACCATGGGCAGGGAGATGAAGCGTAGGAAAGTGCTCGGATTGCTGGGGTGCGGTGCGGCTGCAGCGGCGGCGGGGAGCTACGGGTTGCTCGAGGCGCGGAGCTGCTCGGCGTCCTCGGCGGCGACGACCACGGGCTGGACCGCGGCCGAGGGTGCGTCGCAGGCCGCAGCGGGTCAGGCCGCGTTCGCCGTGGCGCGCAACGGCGACCCGCGGGCGCTGGTGGACTCGGTGATCGCCAGCCTCGGCGGCATGGGCAAGTTCGTGTCCAGCGGCGACAAGGTGCTGGTCAAGCCGAACATGGGGTGGGACCGCAAGCCGGAGCTGGCGGCCAACACCAACCCCGATGTGATCGCCCGCCTGGTGGAGATGGCGCTGGAGGCCGGCGCCAAGCGGGTCACGGTGCTGGACCGCACCTGCAACGACGCGCGGCGCTGCTACGCCAACAGCGGCATCGAGGCAGCGGCCAGCGCGGCCGGCGCGCGCGTGGTGCACGTGGACGACGACCGCGTCACGCGGACGGACCTCGGCGGCGAGGTCCTGCACGAGTGGGACGTGTACGACGAGGTCCAGGACGTGGACGTGCGCATCAACGTGCCCATCGCCAAGCACCACGCCCTGTCCCGCCTGACCCTGGGCATGAAGAACTGGATGGGCTGCGTGGGCGGCAACCGCAGCCGCATGCACCAGCAAATCCACCGTAGCGTCGTGGACCTGGCCGCCTACTTCCGGCCCCAGCTCACGGTTCTGGACGCCTACCGTATCCTCACGGCCAACGGCCCCACCGGGGGCAATCCGGCGGACGTGGAGAACAAACGCGTGATGTGTGCTTCCGCGGACCCCGTGGCCGTGGACACCTTCGGCGCGTCCCTGTTCGGCGTCGGCGCCGACACGCTGCGGAGCCTGGAGATCGGCGAGGAGCGCGGCCTGGGGACGCGCGACCTCGCCTCCCTCGCCACCCGAGAAGTCGACCTGGGGGCCTGACGAGTGCTCAGACACACCCGCCGCGTCGTCCAGGGCGCGAGCTTGCTGCTGTTCTGTGTCCTGCTGGTGATGACGCGGTACGGCGGTACGGACGAGCTCGCCTGGCCGGCGCGCCTGTACCTCGACATCGATCCGCTGGTGATGCTGGGGACGCTGCTGTCGGCGCACACGGTGCCCGTGGCGTTCCTGTCGGCGCTGGTGGTGCTGGTCGCGGCGCTGGCGCTGGGGCGGTCGTTCTGCGGGTGGATCTGCCCGCTGGGCGCCCTCAACCAGATCGCAGGACATCTGCAGCGCAGGAGGCCGGGTAAGGAGCGGGCGGTGCGCCGCTGGAGCCGCGCTCAGCGGATCAAGTTCGGCGTGCTGGTCGCGGTGCTCGCCGCGTCGGCGCTGGGGTTGCAGTGGGTGGGCGTGCTCGACCCGATCTCCTTGACCATCCGATCGCTGAGCCTGGCCGTGGGACCCGCGGCGGAGCTGAGCACGCGCCAGTTCTTCGACGCCCTCTACCACACGGGCCTGGACCCGGTGCGCGCCGTGTCGGAGCCGGTGTACGGCGCGGCCAAGGCCAGCGTGCTGTCGTTCGAGCAGCCGTCGTTCCGCCAGGCCCCGCTGCTGGGCGGCATCTTCCTGGCGATCCTGGCCGTGAACCTCTACCGGCCGCGGTTCTGGTGCCGGTATCTGTGCCCGCTGGGGGCGTTGATGGGGCTGCCGGCGCGGTTCGGTGCCCTGCGTCTGGGCATGCCGGCCGACAAGTGTGACGGCTGCGGCAAGTGCACCGTGCGCTGCCCTTCCGGCGCCGAACCGGAGAACGCCGCGTCCGGCGGCTGGCGCCCGGCCGAGTGCTACGTGTGCGGCAACTGCACGTCGGAGTGTCCCAACGGGCTGAAGTTCGGGTTCGGTGCTCCGGACGTCAGGGCGTCCAACCTGGCCGGCGTGGACGCGGGCCGCCGCACCGTGGTCGTGGGCGCCGCGGCCGGGATCGTCGCCGCGCCGCTGCTGCGGGTCCCGGGCGCGCGGGGCCTGCCCAATCCCGTGCTGATCCGCCCCCCCGGATCGGTGCACGAGGCCGACTTCCTGCTCAAGTGCGTGCGCTGCGGGGAGTGCATGAAGGTCTGCCTGACCGGCGGGCTGCAGCCCACGGGGTTCGAGGCGGGGCTGGAGGGGATCTGGACGCCGATGCTCGTCATGCGGCGGGGCTACTGCGAGTACAACTGCACCCTGTGCGGCCAGGTCTGCCCCACGGGCGCCATCGAGGAGCTCACCGTCGAGCGCAAGCAGGAGATCCACATCGGCACCGCCTTCGTGGATCCGGAGCGATGCCTGCCCATCGCCCTGGGCACGGAGTGTGTGGTGTGCGAGGAGCACTGCCCCACGCCCACCAAGGCGATCCAGCTGGTGGAGGTGGAGTCGCTGGGGCCGGACGGAACACCCCAGCGCGCGCGTCGCCCGGTGGTCAATCCCGACGTGTGCACCGGCTGCGGGATCTGCGAGACGCGGTGCCCGGTGACGGACATCCCGGCCATCCGCATCACCTCCATCGGCGAGACTCGGGACGAGGACAACCAGCTGCTACTGGACTCCGGGGGAGGGATCCATGGCTACTGACGACGAGCACGGGGGCCCGCCCGAAGCACCCGACGCAGAGGCCGCGCAGACCGAGCGCCTGGCCGCCATGGGGCGGCTGGTGTCCGGCATGGCCCACGAGCTGAACAACCCCCTCAGCGCCATCCTCACCACGTCGGAGATCCTCGCGGCCTATGGCGGCGCGCCCGAGGTCAACGAGATGGCGCGCACCATCGTCAAGGAGACCAAGCGCTGCCGTCGCCTCATCCGCCAGATGCTCGGCTTCGCCCGGCACCAGCCCGAGAGCCGGGTCTTGCTCGACCTCGAGTCCATCGTCACGGGGGCCCTGGACCTGCAGGGGTACGACCTGCGTATGGCCCAGGTCGAGGTGACGCGGGTGGCCCGGTCCGGTTCGCTGGCCGTGCTGGGCGAGCCAGGGCAGCTGCAGCAGGTGGTGCTCAACGTCACCCAGAACGCCGCGACCGCCCTGAAGGGGAGGGACCTGCCGCGTTCGCTGATCCTCGAGACGCGTGCCTCGGGCGAGTGGGCCGAGCTCATCGTCCGGGACAACGGGCCCGGCATCCCCGCGGACGTGCGCGAGCGCGTTTTCGATCCCTTCTTCACCACCCGCCCCATGGGCGGCGGCACCGGCCTGGGATTGAGCATCTGTCAGTCCATCCTGGTCAGCCACGGCGGCAAGATCCGCCTGCTGGAGCCGGGCGAGGACGGCGGGACCGCCGTGAGCATCCGCCTGCCCCTGCAGGAGTCCCTCGGACCGGTCTCGGCCATGGACTCCACCGGCACCATCCGCGAGGTTCACCGGCGCCACCATCACCTGCTCGTGGTGGACGACGACCGCGTGGTGCTCGACGGCATCTGCGCCCTGCTGCGGGACTACGGGCACGACGTGGCGGACGCGTCCAGTGCGGCCGAGGCGCGGCAGGCGCTGGCGGAATCCGACGGGTTCGACGCCATCCTGCTGGACCTGCGCATGCCCGGCGAGTCGGGTGATGAGTTCTACGAGGATCTCCCGGCGGAACTGCAGGCGCGCGTGATCTTCGTCACGGGCGAGCTGGCGCGGGAGAGCGCGACGGAGTTCCTGGCGAAGTTCGCCGGCCGCACGCTGATCAAGCCGTACACCTACAAGGAGCTGGCCGCAGCGCTTGGCAACGTGATCAGTACGTGAAGTAGGCGGCGCCCCAGGTGAAGCCGGAGCCGAAGCCCACGGCCATCACGTTCATGCCCCGCTTCAGCCGGCCGTCGGCCTCGGCCACGCACATGGCCATGGGGATGGTCGCGGCGGTGGTGTTGCCGTAGTCGACGATCGTGTGGATGACCTTCTCCGCCGGGATCTCGAGGATCTTGGCCACGTACTCGTTGATGCGCATGTTGGCCTGGTGGGGCACCACGAGATCGATGTCGGCCGGGGTGATGTTGTTGGCCGCGCAGGCCTCCATGATCACGCCGATCATGCCGCGGGTGGCGTACTTGAACACCTCGCGGCCGTTCATGTACGGGTACAGCAGGTCGGGGCGCACGACGCCGATCTGGCCCTCGTGCTGGATGAACGGCTTCTGCTTGATGTCCCACACCTTGCCCGCGAGGGCGTCGGCGTGCCGGCCGTCCGCGTGCAGGTGCCACGAGTGGATGGCGCTGGGGTCGTCGTCCTCGGCCGCCGAGATGATCCCCACTCCGGCGCCGTCCCCGAACAGCACGGCCACGTCCCGCCCCTTGGTGGTGAAGTCCAGCGCGCTGGACTGGATCTCCGAGCCCACGACCATGACGTTACGGTAGGAGCCGGACCGCACCAGCGAGTCTGCCATGCCCACGCCGTACAGGAAGCCCGAGCACTGGTTGCGGATGTCCATCACCGGCACGCCCTGCATGTCCATGTGGGCCTGGAAGTAGCAGCCAGCGCCGGGGAAGTGGTGGTCCGGGCTGAGGGTGCCGAAGAGGATCATGTCGATGTCCTTCTTCGCCATCCCCGCCTGCTCGAGGGCCTGCTCCGCCGCGGGCACGGCCAGCTCCGACGTGGATACGCCCTCCTCGGCGAAGCGTCGCGCGCGGATACCCGAGCGTGTGCGGATCCACTCGTCGTTGGTGTCCATCAACTGGGACAGGTCGTCGTTGGTGACGACCTTGTCCGGGGCGTGCATGCCGATGCCGGCGAACTTGGCTCGAGTCAAGGCTGATGCTCCAGTGAGGGGTGGCTGGAAGAAGGTCGTCCGTAGGATGTGACGTCACCCAGACAATGTCAAAGGAGAACGGAGATAACTCTCCGAATTAATTTGGTTTTCCGGAAATTGGTTCAACCGCCAGACCGCTGGGCGGCCGGGCTCAGCGGCGGCGCAGGAACAGCAGGCCCAGCAGGGACAGGGCGGCCAGTGCGGCGGAGCCGGGATCCGACCCCACGCGGCACGAGCAGTCCCCGCCGATCTCCGTGTCGTCGCCGGTGTAGTCGTCGAGGTTGCCGTCGTAGTCGTCGTCGTCGTCGCCGGTGGTGTCGTCGTCGTCGTCACCCACGTGTTCGACCATCTCGTACAGGCACACGTCGTCGATGGTCCAGCCGCCGAACTGCAGGCCCGGATCGCTCTCGATCTCCCAGCGCAGCTGCACCGAGTCCTGGCCGGCGGCCCACTCGGTGATGTCGAGGTCGAACAGGATCCACTCGTTGTCCTGGTGATGGACGTCGCCCGGACCCTCCGCGTTGGACCACACCTCGGTACCGTTGACGTAGATGCGGCCGAAGTCGTAGACCGCGTCCTCCACGCCCAGCCAGCGGCGGAACTGCAGCCGGACCGTGTCGTGCTCGGACAGGTCCCACGCCGGGCTGTACAGGGCGTTGATCTTGTTGTTCTGGTACTTGCCGTCCCAGTTCTCCTCCAGGGCGAGGTCGTTGCCCCAGACGTTGCTGCCGCTGTAGGCGGCGTCCGGATCGCCGCCATTGCCGGTGGGGGCACCGAGCATCCAGTCGTCGGCGCCCTCGGAGTACTCGCCCGAGATCAGCTCGTGGGTCCAGTCCCCCTCGCCGGACTCGAAGTCCTCGCAGAAGATCTCGGTGAGCTCGCCCACGTAGACGTAGAACCCCGGATCGCCGGGGTTGTACGGACGCTGGATCACGGTGCCGGACTCCATCTCGTCCGCCTCGACGCGGTAGCGCAGCTGGGTGCCCCAGGGACGGGCGGGCAGCTCGGTGGTGAACTCCTCGCCGCCCAGCGACTCCATGTCCTGCTCGTACCAGTTCTCGCCGCCGTCGTCGGACCAGTGCAGCCGTACGTCGCCCACGGAGCTGTCGAGGCACTCGGGGTGCTTGGGCGCCACGGCCACGGTGATCTCCACCTTCTCGTTGTGCTCGAGGATGTTCTCCACCGGCTCGTGATCGATGGCCAGCGCGGCCATCGCGCCGTCACCGAGCAGCCCGTGGGGGCCGAACGCGGCGTCGATGGCGCACACGTGGGGCGTGCCGTCGTCGAGGTCGCCGTTGTCGTCGTCGGACACCAGCGCGGCTTCGTAGGTCGAGGGGATGTCGGAGGTGATCTCGGCCATGCCGGCGAAGATGCTGCCGATCACCGCCTCGCCCTGCTCCTCACCCAGGTCGTTCACCAGCAGCGTGCGCAGGTCCCAGATGGCGCCGCCGACGATCAGGCCGTCCTCGTGCACCTCGCCGACCACGTCGTCGGGGTACACGTGGTCCTCCTCCACGTCGCGGATGTGGCCGCCGCTGAGGCCGAAGTACGGCGACATGCGGTGGTCGCGGGTCTGGAGGAACGCCATGGCGTCGGCGAAGCCCTCACCCACGGCGCCGTCCCAGTCGCCCACGCCCCACACGATGCTGTACCAGTGAAAGCCGTGACCGTACTCGTGGTACAGGACGTCGGCCACCATGGCGGTGTTGTTGCAGTAGCTGCCCTCGCTCAGCGTGGTGATGTCGCCGTCGTACCAGGCGTTGCACTCGTCGTCGTAGTTGACGTTGACGGTGATGCGCTCGTGGGCGATCCCGATCCCCGGGGCGATCCACTCGGCGAAGTCGCGCACGTCGTTGGTGAAGCGATAGGCGTCCATCTGGGCCTGCTCGTACTCGGTGGCCGGCCACTCCCACACGGCCGTGTCCCCGTCGCCGACGTCCGTGAGGTAGGCGGAGATCTCGCTGCCGCGCAGGTTGTTGACCCGCGTGTACGTGCCCGTGGGCTCCGCGGAAACGGCCGTGGCATCGCCGCTGGCGGTGAACAAGCCGTCGACGTCGGTGGTATCGGAGCCGTCGTTGTGCTCGATGTTCAGGTAGCGCGCCGGGCTGGTGAAGATGTCGCCGCCCGGGTTGCGGTCGTGGTGGGAGATCTCCACGGTGGCGTCGAGGAACATGCGCTCGTCGCGCATGGCCCACACGATGTCGTCGTGGGCGTCCACGTAGGCGGTCCAGCGACCCCAGTCGTTGTCCAGCTCGACCAGCCAGACCAGGCGGTACTCGAAGCGGTCCTCACGCACCGACGGGGCGATGGCCAGGCGGGTACTGACGGCGCGAGCGGCCGCGCCGAGGTCCTGCAGCGCGCCCAGCGCGGTGTCCGTGGCCTGCTCCACGGTGATGGACGGCTGCGGGTTCACCTCCACGTGGGGGAAGCAGCGCGCGCCGAGCCAGACGATCTTGCCGTGGGACATGGCCACGAAGGTGCCGGCGCGCAGCACCGGGACGCCCTGGTAGGTCTGCTGATGGCTGACGAAGCGCGTGTGGCCGGAGACCTGGTTGGACCACGGCACGAGCTGGTCCTCGGACGTGCCGCCGGCGAGCAGGTAGCCGTTGTCGCGCCAGAAGTCCTTGGCGATCCGCTGTGCGAGGATCTCGTCGGTGAGCGCGGCGGGGTCCACGGCCACGCCCTTGCCCCACAGGTGGCGGAACACGCCGTTGGGGCCGTGCTCGCGGTGGGTCCAGGCCTGGCCGTACCGCTCGGCGAACTCCGGCGGCAGGGCGACGATGTCGCTGCTGGGCGAGGCGTCGCCGTGGCCGGCGATCCATTCGGCGCCGGTGGGGACGTGCTCGATGCGCGACGAGGGCTGCTGGAAGGCCCGGGCCGCGGTCGAGGAGATCAGGACCAGGCCGAGGACCGTCAGGGCGAGGGAGGCACTGCGCAGCATGTGGGGTCTCCTAATTCTTCTACTTCCGAGGTAACAACTTAGGTCAGGGTCCGGCCAGCGACATCTTTTTCCGGCCACGTCGCCTGCGAATTTGCAGGCCTTTGACACGTGTTGACGCGGTCCTTGCATGGGACCGATGGAGAGCTCACGCAAGGGTTGCCCCGCTCCGAGTTTTACCGAAAACTGGAACCATGCCCGCCAACCTCACCCCCACCTACCTGGCCGCCGAAGCCCGCTACAAGGCCGCCACGGAATCTCACGAGCGCATCGAGGCGCTGGAGGAGATGCTGCGGGTGATCCCGAAGCACAAGGGGACCGACCACCTGCGGGGCAACCTGCGGCGCAAGCTCAGCCAGCTGCGCGTCGAGCAGCGGACGGCGAGCAAGAAGGGGGGAGGGCGGTCGGATCCGGGGCACGTGCCACGGCAGGGTGCGGGCCAGCTGGTGCTGCTGGGGCCGGCCAACGGCGGCAAGTCCTCGCTGCTGGCCGCCCTGACCAACGCCGAGCCCGCCATCGCGGACTATCCGTACACCACGCAGCGGCCGCAGCCGGGGATGATGACCTGCGAGGACGTGGCCATTCAGCTCGTGGACGGACCGGCCGTCGAGCCCGCCGTGTATCAGCCCTGGATGAACACGCTGGTGCGCAACGCGGACGTGGGGCTGGTGGTCGTGGATCCGTCCATGACCGGCGTCCTCGGCGTGATGGACGACCTGCGGGATACCGTCTCCCGGGCCCGCGTGGAGCTGGTGCCCGCGTGGTGGGCGGTGGGGGAGGGGGGCGAACGCGCCGCGCAGGAGGAGGACGTCACCGGCGTGGAGCTGGACGACGCCGAGCTCCTGGCCCGCCTCGAACCGGGCGACGAGGAGCTGCCGGTGCTGGTCGTGGCCGGCAAGGCCGACGTGCCCGGCAACGACGACGACTTCGAGGTCCTGGTCGAGCTCCTCGGCGAGGACTGGCCGATGATCGCGGTGTCGGCCCGCACGGGCGCCGGGCTGGACGACCTTCGCAGGGCAGCGCTGGCGTCGCTGCAGGTGATCCGCGTCTACGCCAAGCCGCCGGGTAAGCCGCCGAGCATGCACGAGCCCATCGTGCTGCCCCGCGGCGCCACGGTGGCCGACATGGCCCGCGCCATCCACCGCGAGATCGCCGAGGACCTGCGCTTCGCCCGCATCTGGAGCGATCGCCACCACGACGGGCAGCGCATCCCCCAGGACCAGGAACTCGAGGACGGCGACGTGGTGGAGATCCATGCCTGATCCCGGCTACGTGGCCCTGGCCGAGGGTGGCGAGCTGGCACGGCGAGCGGCCGAGCTGCGCGCGCGCCTCGCCGCCTGCGACCTCTGCCCGCGGGAGTGCGGCGTGGACCGGACCGACGGCGAGATCGGTACCTGCGGCATCGGCGATCGCGCGGTGGTGGCCAGCGCGTCGCCCCACTTCGGCGAGGAGCGGCCGCTGGTGGGGCGCGGCGGATCGGGCACGGTGTTCTTCTCGGGGTGCAACCTGCGGTGCGCGTTCTGTCAGAACGACGACATCAGCTTCGACTCCCGCGGCCACCCCGTGGACGCGGACCGGCTCGCCGCCATCGCCCTGGGGCTCCAGGAGGCGGGGTGCCACAACCTCAACGTGGTCACCCCCTCCCACGTGGTGCCGATGATCTTCGACGCGCTCGAGGCGGGGGCCGCGCAGGGATTGCGCCTGCCGCTGGTCTACAACACCGGTGGATACGACGCCCTCGATGTGATCCAGGCCCTGGACGGCGTGGTGGACGTCTACATGCCCGACGCGAAGTTCGCCGATCCGGCGGTGGCGGCCCGCCTGTGCAGTGCGCCCGACTACCCGGAGGTCAACCGCGCCGCGCTGGCCGAGATGTTTCGGCAGGTGGGCGACCTGAGCCTGGACGACCGCGGCATCGCCGTGCGGGGGCTGCTGGTGCGGCACCTGGTGATGCCGGACGACCTCGCGGGCACGGATCGGATCATGGAGTTCGTGGCCAGGGAGCTGTCCACCGAGACCTACGTCAACCTCATGGACCAGTACCGGCCGTGCGGCGAGGCGGGTCGGTACCCGGAGATCTGCCGGCGGGTCACCGAGGACGAGATGCGCGAGGCGCGACGCGCCGCCAGGATGGCTGGATTGACGCGGCTGGACGACCGGGTGAGGTTGCCCTGGTTCTGACGATCAGGGTGTGTAGAGGACGGCCTGGTTTGCCGCCTCGCAGCCACCCTTGTGACCCCCGACGAGCAGGACGGAGCCATCGTCGAGCACGGCGCCCTGCGGGCTGCTGACCGGGACGGGCAGCACGAGCCCCTCGGCGAGGGTGAAGGTGCCTGCGCCCTCGTTGAAGAACTCGCAGTCGTTGCGGTAGATGCTCCCGTCGTACCCGCCGCAGACCAGCACCCGGTCCTCGTCGGGCAGCCGCAGGACCAGGGGCATGAGCCGGGGGTTGACCATGTCGATCATCTCCGTGGACACGAACTCGCCGTCCACCTGTTCGATGATCTCCGCGGTGTTCAGGGCCTCGTCGATCACGTCGGGCAGATCGCACACCGTCGGGACGTAGTCGAACTCCGTGCTCGTCCCGCCGACGATCAGGATACGCTCGCCATTGTGACCGGGGATCACGGCGGCGCCGTGCCCGGCGCGACCCTGCTGCATCGCGCTGTCGGCGCGGGCGTAGTTGTTGTCCGACGCCGTGTACGAGGAACACCCCGTGCCGGGCTCCAGGGCGAACATCGTGGTGTCGTATCCGCCGCAGAACACGGTGACGTCGGGTCCCCAGGCCACCGCCGAGTGGAGCCACCGGTTGGCCAGCACCGTCACCGTCTCCATCACGCCGGAGACAGGGTCCAGGGACTCGACGGTGCGCGAGAAGCTGATGCTGCCGGTGATGTTCTCGTACTCCTCGATGCCGCCGATGAAGACGACCTTGCCATCTCCGCCTGCATCGCCCAGGGCCGTGGCGGTACCCATGTATCGTGCCGAGAGCATGTTCTCGTTCTGGTAGGTGTACTCACCCGTGACCGGGTCCCAGACGTGGTACAGGTCGGTGACCCCGGCGAAATCGCCGTAGGTGTCCGCGCCGCCTGCGATGACGATCTGCCCTTCCAGCTCCCCCGTGCGGATCATCGTCGCGCCAAAGCCGGACACGGAGGGGGCCTTCGCCACCTCCTCGAGCCCGAAGCCGCCGTTGGCGGTCTGCGTCAGCGTATGGATCGCGGCGAACCCGTCCTCGGTCTCACCGCCCACGACCACGGCGCCGCCTTCCACGGCGAACACCGCGTGGCCCATGCGGGCGTCGATCGATCCACCGTCCAGCTCGAGGAACGCGCCGTGCCGCCGGAACAGGATCCAGACGTCGAGGGTCTCCTCCTCACCCGGAACGTCCACGGGCTCGCTCTGCCCCGATGCGATGAGGTCGCTGCCCACGAACCCCTCGGCGAGGAACACCACGGATTCGCCGCGCTCGATCTCCTCCATGACCAGGGCCGAGTCCGAGTCGAACCAGTCCCAGCTGGAGATCTCCTCCTTGCCGTTGGCGTAGTGCAGGGTCACGCGGAGGGTGTCGAGCTCGTCGATGAGGCCGTCGTCGCCGGCGAGGTTGAGGTGGAGGGTGACGTCGAAGGGGTCGTAGATGATCTCGGGCTCCTCGTCTGACGGGCAGGCAACGAGGGTCAGCACGATCATCAGCGGCAGCACACGTCGCATGGGCTCCTCCACCACGGTGGGACGGACGAGCACAGTATCCAATGTCCGCGCGCCTGTGGGAACCCCCGACCCGATCGTCCGGATCGCCCCCACCCCTGGCGAACGCGGGGTGATCCCCGTAGCATGTTGGGATGGCCGAAGCCGAAGCCAGCCCGAACATGCTGCACGCCGCCTACTCGGACACCGGCCTCGTCCGCGAGGTGAACGAGGACGCGTACGGCTCCGAGGAGGTCGGACACGGCTGGCTGTTCGTCGTGGCCGACGGCATGGGGGGGCACCAGAGCGGCGATGTGGCCAGCCGGCTGGCGGTGAAGTCGATCCTGGAGAGCTTCCGCAACTCCACGGCCATCGATCCGTCGCGGCGGCTGCTCGAGTCCCTGGCCACGGCCCACGAGCGGATCATGGCCCGCCAGGGCGGCAGCACCGGCCGCGAGCGTATGGGGACCACGGTCGTGGCCCTCTACGTCACCCCGGGCGTGGCGCACTACGCCTGGGTGGGGGACAGCCGCATCTACCTGGTACGCGACGGCCAGATCAGCGCCATCACGCGGGACCACACCGTGGGCCGCGAGCTCGTCGACCGGGGCCTGTCGACGCCCGCGGAGGTGCTGGAGAACCCCGACGCCCACAAGCTCTCGCGCGCCCTGGGCATGGACCAGCAGTGGGAGCCCGAGTGCGCCCCCAACCCCCTGCCCACCGAGCCTGGCGACATGTTGCTCATGTGCAGCGATGGGCTGTATCGGATGGTGCCCGAAGGGGACGCCCTGTCGCTGCTGCTGGCCAACGAGCCGGTGGAGGCGGCGATCCGCCTCGTGGAGATGGCCAACGAGCGGGGGGGCAAGGACAACGTCACGGTTCAGGTGGTCCACGTGGGCTCGCGGGAGGCCGCGGTGGAGGCCGCGGCCCGTGAGGGGTACATCGGCTCGTTGACCACCGAGCTGCAGGCCCTGGTCACGTCGGACACCCTCGAGGGGCCGCCGGTCACCGAGAAGCTCGGCCCGGGCGACACCATCGAGAGCCGCCCGGTGGGCGGCGATTCGGACGTCACGGACCTGCCCGAGTCGGTCGCGCTGCGGCCCGAGGAGAGCGCCGTGGGGCTGGCCGCGCGACTCAAGGCGTCGGCCGACGAGGACTCGGTCGACCAGCCCGGGACCGAGGACCCGGCGGCCGACGAGGCCGTGGCCGACGCACCCGCCCCCCCGGAATCGGACGAGGACGCTCCCACCGAGCGCATCGATCCGGAGCTCGCCTCGGCCATCGTCGATGCGGCTCGCCAGCGCAACGAGCCCACCCAGCGGTTGGGCCCCGGCGACACCATCCGAACGCGTCCGGTGGGGGAGCCCGCGCAGCAGCAGGTCACCGCCGAGTCGCCGTCGCCGCCGGAGATCGCCGACGCGTCGGATCCGCCCGAGCCCGCCGAAGCGTCGGACCGACCCAGGCCCGCACCGCGGGCGGCCTCCCTACCCAGCGGGCCAACGCCGCCACCACCCCAGGCCGCCGCCGCGACCAAGCCGGAGGTGGTCGAGCCCGTGCGCGTCGCCCGCATCGAAGCGCCGCGCAAGAGGGGGCCCAACAAGCTCGTGCTGCTGGTGGGGGCCGGGATCGGGCTGCTCTTCGCCGTGCTCATCGTGGCCCTGCTCGTGACCGCGGCCGGGCTGCTGTTGCCCCGCGGCAAGTCGTCGCGGCAGGACGTGACGGCCTCCCCCCTGGTCCCGGCCGAGGCCGTGGTGCCGGCGCGCTCCCCGGCGGTCCATCAGGCCGCGAGCGCCATCCGCTCCGTGCCCGAGGGGCAGCAGTGCGACCAGCAGTGGAGCCTGCTGCGGGAGAGCGTCGAGGTGCTGGCCGCGGACCCGTACACCCTGAAGGACGTCTCCGGGCGGGTGTATCGTTGCTTCGACGGCCAGGCGCTGGCCGCGGTGCAGGCCTTCGAGACCGCGCCAGGCACGTCCACGCGCAAGGCGGCGGCCACGGAGATCGGCCACGCACGGCGGTTCCTCGATCCACCGTCGCGTGCGGACGGCACCCTGCGCTCCGTCTCGGACGCCGTCGTGGTGGACCTCGGAGTGGACGAGGTGGCCTGTCGTCTGGCGGAGCTGGATCGGTGGGAGACGCTGGTGGGGCAGTAGGGCGGATCACCTCCGGGCGGTCGACCTGGGCCCCACGCCTGGTACAATCGTCGCGCTCGCCGCGCGTCGGCGAGGCGGAGGGATTTCCCATGAACCGACTGATCGTGCTGCTGGCCCTTGCCCTGACCTGCTTGCCCCTGTCGGCCCTGGCCGTGGACGTGGACGGGGATGGTGAGGAGAGCGTGGACACGGGCGGCCCCGACTGCAACGACCTCGACGCGTCGATCAACAGCCAGGCCGCAGAGGTCTGCAACGGCCGCGACGACAACTGCGACGGGGACGTGGACGAGGGCTTCGACGCCGACGCCGACGGCTACGCCACCTGCGGGGGCGATTGCGACGACGCGGACGGGGACGTCAACCCCGGCGCCGCCGAGGTATGCGACGACGCGGACAACGACTGCGACGAGGCCGTGGACGAGGGCTTCGACGGGGACGAGGACGGCTTCAAGGCCTGCGGCGACCTGGCCGACTGCAACGACTCCGACGCCGGCGTCTACCCCGGCTCCACCGAGGTGTGCAACGGCCGCGACGACGACTGCGACGGCACGGTGGACGAGGACCTCGACTGCGGTGACGGCGCCGTCAGCGGGGACGCCGTGGAGGCCGGCTCCAAGGACGTGGGCGGCGGCTGCAGCTGCGACGCCGGTGCGGCCGGTGCCGGCCCGGGCGCGCTGGGCCTCGCCTTCATCGCGCTGATCTGGATTCGCCGTCGCCTCTGATCGACCTGCCTAGAGCTTCTTGGGATCGATCCACGATCCGGCCACGTACACCAATCTGTCCCCCGCCTTGAGCGCGTGATCCGGCGCCGGGTTGACCTGGACGGGGTGGGGTTCGCCCTTGCTCGGGCTGCGGGACTCCACGGCGATGATGGTGGCGTTGTGGCGGGTCTTCATCTCCACGAAGAGATCGCCGACGACGCGCCCCGCCCAGGCGTCGGGGACGGGAAGCTTGAAGAACTGGTTGCCGTAGCTCGACGTGAGCAGCTCGCGGATGGTGGTCATCAGGCCGCGGTTGCGCGAGGCCACGCCGAGCAGCCGGCCGGTGTGGCGGTCGGCCACGAGGACCTCCTCCACGCCGGCCATGCGGAGGTAGGCCTCGTTGTCGGGGTTGAGCAGCTCCACCACCACGAAGGCCTCGCTGTTGAGCTTCTCGATGACCAGCGCGGTGAGGACGGAGCGCGCGTCCCGATCCTGGTCGGAGAGGTTGGTGAGCTTGTCCGGCACGATGATCGCCATGCCCATGCGGTCCACGCCGGCGCGTCGCAGGACCTCCACGCGGGTGTGGTCGCCGCGCAGGAAGTAGACCCTGTCCGGGCTCGCGCCCGCCGCGGCGAGGTCGGGCTCGCTGGCCTGGTCCGAGACCACGACGATGCCCGCGCTGCGGATGGCGGGGTCCACCTGCAGCTCGGCGATGAGCCCGGCGCTGCCTCGCTTCCAGCCGCAAAGCAGGACGTGGCCGACGAGATCCTCGATCTCCATGTTGATCTCCTCCGTCCGGTCGCCGAGGACGCGGATGACCACGGCGGTGAAGGTACCGGTGAACATGGCGAAGATGGTCACGCCGCCCAGCATGACCATCAGCTGCACCACGCGGCCGCCGCCGGTGCTGGCCTCGCCGCCGATGGGCTCGCCCGCGATCAGGGACAGCACGGACCACCAGATCGCCTCCTCGAAGGAGCCGAAGGAGGCGTTGGTGTGGCCCTCCAAGATGGTCATGGCCAGCGCGCCGACGAGCACGAAGGTGATGATGGCGAACAGCACCACCATGTACCCCTCGAGGCCGCGCCGGAACAGCCCGGTGAACCGCGTCACGCGACGGTCCAGCATCACCCCGAAGCGGAACAACCGCAGCAGCCGCAGCAACCGCAGGATGCGGAAGGCGCGCATCAGCGGCAGCACGGCCAGGATGTCGATCCAGTACGTGCGGAAGAACCGCCCCTTGGACGGCGCCACCAGGAAGCGGACGGACAGCTCCACCACGAAGATGCCGGTGAAGACGTCGCCCACCAGGGACAGCACCTCGCGGGCGTGCCCCGGCTGCATCAACATCTCCACGACGATCCCCACCACGGACGCCAGGATCAGGATCATCACCACCAGATCCGTGGCCGGATGGTGGATGAAGCGTCTGAGCTGGCTCATGCCGCTGCGGGACGCGTTTCCGGGGGGGGCTCCCATGGCTGCAGTATGGCGGTCTGGAGCGGGTTCTGGGAAGGGGGCGGCTCCCTTGACAGGGTCGTCCCCAGGGGGGACGATGCCCCATCCGAGCACCCGACCACGGAGGAATCCCATGTCCGATGTCACGCCGAAGGTCATCTTCGAGTGGATGCTGCCCGAGAAGCTCAACGCCAGCCCCGAGAAGGTGGAGGGCCTGATCGCCAACTACCTGTTCGACATTACCGGCGACACCGGCGGGAAGTGGACGCTGCTGTGCGACGGCAGCGCTGCGACCGTGACCGAGGGCGAGGAGGGCGAGGCCCAGTGCACGCTCACCATGACCGACACCGACTTCGTGGCCATGATGGGCGGCGATCTCAATCCGATGATGGCGTTCTCCATGGGCCAGCTGCGCGTCGCCGGTGACATCGGCCTGGCCATCAAGATCCAGGGACTGCTGACCTGACGACGGCGTTCCAGCCACTGGACGGGGTCCACATCCTGGACCTCACCCGCCTGCTGCCAGGACCGTTCTGCACCTGGGTGCTGTCGGCCCTCGGCGCCCGCGTCCTGCGCCTCGAAGCTCCCGCCGGCGGTGACTACACCCGCATGTGGCCCCCGATGATCGGCGCCCACGGCGCCATGTTCCACGTGCTCAACCGGGGCAAGCGGTCCATCTCGCTGGACCTGCGCAAGGACGAGGGACGTGAGGTGTTCCGACGCCTCGTGCCCGGGTACGACGTGGTCCTCGAGGGGTTCCGGCCCGGCACGCTGGCGAGGATGGGGATCGACCCGGCGCAACTGCGCGAGGAGCACCCCGGGCTCGTGGTGTGCTCCATCACGGGGTATGGACAGCACGGCCCGCGCGCGCCGCGGGCGGGCCACGACCTGAACTACGAGGCCCTGTCCGGGATGATCTCACTGACCGGCCCGGCCGGCGGGGCCCCCGTGATCCCGGGCATCCCGGTGGCCGATCTCAGCGGCGCCCTGCACGCGGCGCTGGCCGTGGCCGCGGCCCTGTTCCAGCGCGAGCGGACGGGCGAGGGCGCCTGGGTGGACGTGTCCATGACCGAGGCGCTGGCCTCCATGGTCGCGCCGCTGGAGGCATTGCGCGGGTTCTCCACCGCGGACGATCGCGGCCAGACCATGCTCACCGGCGGGCTGGCCCAGTACGGCATCTACCGCACGAGCGACGGGGGGTACCTCACCGTGGCGGCGCTGGAGCCGAAGTTCTGGATGCAGGTCTGCCAGGTCCTGCAGCGACCCCAGTGGGCGGACCTGGTGCCGCTGCCGAATCCGCGGCACGCCGAGGTGCGCGCGGAGCTGACCGAGCTGATCGGATCGCGGACGCGCGACGAGTGGGTCGCGGTGTTCGAGGCGTGCGACGCCTGCGTCGAGCCGGTCCTCTCCCCCTCGGAGGCGGCGTCGGACGTCCACGCCGGAGCGCGGGGGCTGGTGGAGTCCGCCGGGGACCTCGCGTGGTGCCGCGCGCCGCTGGGGGTGGCGACGGACGGGGACCCGCCGTCCGCAGGAGAGCACACCGCGGCAGTGCTGGGGGATATCGGGTACAGTGACCAGGAGATCGCCGGGCTGCGAGAACGGGGTGTGGTGGGCTGATGTCGGGCGAAGAAGTCTACTTCGAATTCGGACTGCCCGAGCTGGCGATGCTGGCGTTCGTCCTGGTGTGCGTGTACTCCATCGCCGAAGCGATCGGCTGGGTCTCGAAGCGCCAGAAGGCGCGCCTGGCGCGTGCCCGCGCCCAGGCCGAGGAGGCTGCGGCGAAGGCGGCGGAGCCGGCCGAGGAGGGCGAGGCCGAGTCCGCTTGACCACCCCTGGTTCGTGTCTATTGTAAACGGAACGTATGAGCCGCGATGCGAACGATTCGCACGACGCGGAGCCCATACGAGCTGATTCTGCCGGAGCGAACGTGAGCCGTACACAGACCCTGCCGATGCTGGCCATTCGCAACACCGTCATCTTCCCGGTGCTTGCCTTCCCCATCAATGTCGGGCGCGAGAAGTCGCTGCAGAGCGTGAACACGTCCATGGACGGCGAGCGCCTGCTGGGCATCGTGGCCCAGAAGGACGGCGCCGTGGAGGACCCCGGCAGCGACGAGCTGTACGAGACCGGCACGATGGTCAAGATCCTCAAGTCGGTGAAGATGCCGGGCAACAAGCTCAACGTCATCATCCAGGGGCTCAACCGTTTCCGCATCCTGGAGTACACCCAGACCGAGCCCTACCTCGAGGCACGCATCGAGCTGCTGGAAGAAGAGACCCTCAGCGGTGTCGAGGTCGAGGCGTTGCTGCTCAACCTGCGCGAGCAGGCCCAGAAGATCATCGAGCTCAGCCCCCACATCCCCTCCGAGGCCAGCTTCCTGGTCCGGTCCATCGACAATCCCGGGATCCTCTCGGACATCGTCGCGTCGAACCTCAGCATCGGCGTGGACGAGAAGCAGGACCTGCTGGAGACCCTGGTGGTCCGGGAGCGCCTCGAGAAGGTCATCGCGCTCATCGCCAAGGAGGTCCAGGTCCTCGAGCTGTCCAACAAGATCCAGTCCGAGGTGAAGGGGGAGATGGACAAGGCCCAGCGGGAGTACTTCCTGCGCGAGCAGATGAAGGCGATCCAGAAGGAGCTGGGCGAGGTGGACGAGCGGCAGGAGGAGTTCGACGACCTCAAGCGCGCTATCAAGCGTGCGCGCATGCCCGCCGAGACGGAGAAGGTGGCGCTCAAGGAGTTCAAGCGGATGAGCCGCATGAGCCCGGGCGCGGCCGAGTACACCGTCAGCCGCACCTACCTGGACTGGCTCATCGAGCTGCCCTGGTCCAAGTCCACCGAGGACAACATGGACATCGATCGCGCTGGGGTGATCCTCGACGAGGACCACTACGACCTGACCAAGGTCAAGCAGCGCATCCTCGAGTACCTGGCCGTACGCAAGCTCAAGTCCGACATGAAGGGCCCCATCCTGTGCCTGGTGGGCCCCCCCGGCGTGGGCAAGACCTCGCTGGGCCGGTCCGTGGCGCGCGCCCTCGGGCGCGAGTTCTACCGTCTGAGCCTGGGCGGCGTGCGCGACGAGGCCGAGATCCGCGGCCACCGTCGCACCTACATCGGCTCGCTGCCCGGCAAGATCATCAAGGGCATCAAGAAGGCCGGCTCCAACAACCCGGTGTTCATGCTCGACGAGGTGGACAAGCTCGGCATGGACTACCGCGGCGACCCCTCCAGCGCCCTGCTGGAGGTGCTCGATCCGGAGCAGAACGACTCCTTCGCCGACCACTACCTCGACGTGCCGTTCGACCTGAGCAAGGTGATGTTCATCACCACGGCCAACCTCAAGGAGCCCATCCCGCCCCCGCTGCTCGACCGCATGGAGGTGCTGGAGCTGCCGGGTTACACCGAGGAAGAGAAGATCCACATCGCCCGCAAGTTCCTCATCCCCGAGAACCTCGAGGCCCACGGGCTGACCGAGGAGCACCTGGAGTTCGAGCTCGAGGCGATCCAGCAGATCATCGGCAGCTACACGCGCGAGGCCGGCGTGCGCAACCTCAAGCGCGAGCTCGCCTCCGTATGCCGGTCCGTGGCCAAGGACGTGGCGTCGGGCAAGACCGAGAAGGTCCAGGTGGATCTGGAGAAGGTCGAGGAGGTGCTCGGCCCGATCAAGTTCTACCAGGAGGTCGCCGAGCGCACCGCCCACAGCGGCGTGGCCACCGGCCTGGCCTGGACCCCGGCGGGCGGTGACCTGTTGTTCATCGAGGCCACCCGCATGAAGGGTCATGGCAAGATGATCCTCACCGGCCACCTCGGCGACGTGATGAAGGAGTCGGCCCAGGCGGCCATGAGCTTCGTGCGGTCCCGCGCCGACCAGCTCGGCATCCCGTCCGAGGCCTTCGACAAGGAGGACATCCACATCCACGTCCCGTCCGGAGCCATCCCCAAGGACGGCCCCTCCGCGGGCGTGACCATGATGACCGCGCTGTCCAGCCTGCTGACCGACTCCCCCGTGGACCACGAGCTCGCCATGACCGGCGAGATCACCCTGCGCGGCAACGTGCTGCCCGTGGGCGGCATCAAGGAGAAGATCCTCGCGGCCCACCGCGCCGGCATCAAGCGCGTGGTCATGCCCGAGAAGAACCGCAAGGACCTGTACGAGATCAGCGCGGACATCCAGACCGATCTGGAGTTCGTCTTCGTCAACCAGATGACCGAGGTCCTGCAGTTCGCCCTGGGCGAGGAAATCCTCGAGCGCGGCAAGAAGCTCGAGCGCAAGCGCAAGGCCGCCGAGGCCCGTCGCCGCCGCGCCGCCAAGAAGAAGGCCGAGGCCGAGGCCGCGCCCGCGGCCAACTAGCAGGCCTTGTCCCCGGAGGTGGCGTGACCCGTAGCCTGGCCGAGTACCGACGCGACCTGGGCTTCCACCTCTCGCGCCGCCTCAACCACCCCTTCGTCAAGCCCGATTGGGTGTCGTACATGGCGACGCTGCGGTGCAACCTCACCTGCAGCATGTGTCGCACCTGCTACGACAACCCCGTGGAGATGACCAAGGCCGAGGCCATCTCGCTCATCGACCAGGTGGCCGAGTGGGGCGTGAACATCTTCAACGTGCTCGGCGGCGAGCCGTTCATGCGCCGCGACATCCTCGACATCCTGGCGCATTCGCACCATCGGGGACTCGTCACGTCCGTGACGACCAACGGCACGCTGATCAACGAGCGCCGCGCGCGCGCCCTGGCGCCGCTGAACATGGTGCACTTCAACGTGTCCCTGGACGGTCTGGCCGACACCAACGACGCCATCCGCGGCAAGGGGGTGTTCGACAAGGCCTGCCAGTTCATCGGCCGCATGGCCGAGCTGGACCGCAAGGAGGCCGAGCGCCGCGAGCAGCTGGGCCTGCCCTGGTGGCCGCGGCAGATCACCCTCAACACCCTCGCCCACGCCCAGAACCTGCACCAGCTGATCCCACTGTTCGCGAAGATCCGCGACCTCGGCGGCACGGGCGTCCAGGTGCTGGCCCTGTTCGAGCACGGCCCGGACACCAAGGACTCCCCCATGTGGATCGGCCCGGGCGAGTTGCAGCGCTTCGACGACGCCATCGACGACGTGCTGCGCTGGTTCGAGGACGAGGCGGGCGACTTCCGCCTCGTCAACCCGCCCGAGGACCTGCTCAACTTCAAGAAGTACTACCGCGGTCTGCTCAAGCCCCTGGACGCGCCGTGCTACAACGGCTTCAAGGAGCTGTACGTCAACGCCGATGGCGAGGTCCTCATGTGCGACAGCAAGCTGGACTTCCTCGCCGACAGCGCCGGGAACGCGCGCCACGCGCCGGTGCGGGAGATCTGGCGGTCGCGCAAGGCGCGCGCCATGCGGCGCAAGGTCATCGACTGCCGGCACGCCTGCACCCAGGACTGCTACCGCCGCCGCGAGTCCGACAGCCTCCGTGCCATCGCCCGCGGCGCGTCCCGCGTGCTGATGGAGGATCTCGAAAAACGCCACGCGGATCGCCGCGATCGGGAGAACAGCTGACCGTGCAACCCGTGGACCTCCCCGGCTCCTACCTCGTGCTCGACCTGGGCAACGCCTGCCCGCTGCGCTGCGCCCACTGCATCCAGAGCGAGCCGGAGAAGCATCGCCACTTCGATCTGTGGGGTCAGATGGACCCCATGCTCGCCTACGACCTGCTCGACGAGCTCGAGCGGGAGGGGCGCCACTTCCACGCCCTCATCCTGTTCTGGCTCGGCGAGCCGCTGCTGCACCCCGAGTTCCTGTCCATCTACCAGCAGGCGGCCAAGGCCGCTGCCGCGGGTGTGTTCCACCGCATCGAGGTCCACACCAACGCCGTGCGCCTCACCCCCGAGATCGGCGAGGCCGTGGTGAAGTGTCGCGGCGTGCAGCAGCGCTGGCACTTCTCCCTCGACGCCATCACCCCAGCCGCCTATCGCACCGTCAAGGGGCGCGAGCTCTACCCCCAGGTCGAGTCCGCCGTGAAGCTCTTCCTCGAGCAGCGCGCCGCCGCCCGCAACCCCGATCTGAAGGTGGCGTTCCAGTTCATCCCCCAGACCGGCAACGTCCACGAGGCCGTGGACTTCGTCCACCACTGGCGCGGCATCCTCGCCGGCCTCGGGCAGATCATGGACGTGCACGGCCGTCACATCCCCGAGGGCGCCGGCGACTGCGTCTTCTTCCGCCAGCTCGACGCCCTCGATCCCCACCGCCAGGACGCCGCCAACCGTCTCTACGAAAAGGTGCTCCAGCGCGTGGGTGTGGACGAGACCCCCACGCTGCGCGAGCGCGCCGCCCGCCGCGCGAAGGGTCTGGTCCCCGGTCGATTCCGTGGCAAGGAACCCTCCCAGGACGGCCCCGTCACCTGCGCCTGCCCCTTCCTCGCCACCATCGTCCACTGGAACGGCCAGGTCACCGTCTGCACCCGCGACTCCACCCTCTCGCTGTCCCCCGGCTCCCTCAAGGACGCCTCCTTCCACGACATCTGGTGGGAGAACGAATCCATGCGACAGCTCCGCGACGCGCACCTGCGCGGGGACGCGGGCGGGTTGTGTGACGGGTGTCCGATCCCGAGATCGGCGAACTACACGGGTCTGGCGGAGCAGGACCTGCAGGGGTATCTAGACGGGCGAGACTGACTGTCCCTCGAGGTACTCGCTGAGGAACTCCACCGCACCGCAGTCGAAGGGCTCCATGGATCCGCCGCGGAGGTTGAACCTGACCACGGTCCAGTCGCCCGGCTCTCCGCAGGGGAGCCAGGCGAAGACGTCGCCGCCGTCGGTGACGGCCCAGGGCAGGAGACCGCAGGCCCGGGGATACATGGGGTGGGGGAGATCGTCGGGGGAGTCGGCGTGCCGCCGGCGCCCGACGTCGAGGATGGACCGGGCGGTGGAGGTCAGCCCCTGTTCGTCGATGCACTCGAGCCGGATGCCGTCGCCGAAGTCGCCGGCCTCGAACAGCTGGGCGAGGGCCTTGTAGTCGTCCGGCAGGGACGTGCCGATGGCGGCCTCCACGGGCTCGAAGTCGGCGATGGGGCGGGCCGGGCGGTGGGGCTGGACCATGGCGAGACTCGGATGGGGCTGTTCGGCGTACATCGTGTGACCTCCTGGCGACTCCCTTCTGTTCAGGGACATGTGGCGGCGGGCGGTTTCGTGACGGGTTTTTCTTCGGGTGTGGCTCTGGGGGATACTGGGCCCTGAGATCGGATCGGGAGGAGGGTGTCCATGGAGTTCCTGGATCGGCAGCGGCGATACACGCAGATGCTGGGTGTGATGGCGAGGCACGACCTGTCGTTCGTGCTGGAGCGGCTGGGGCTGTCCGCGTTCGTGCCGGCGGAGATGAAGGCGAAGCCCGACGACGAGGGGGAGGCGGCGCCCCTGACCATGCCGGAGCGGGTCAAGCGGGTGTTCGAGGACCTCGGTCCGACGTTCGTGAAGATGGGGCAGATCCTGTCCACGCGGCCGGACCTGCTGCCGCCGGCGTACCTCGACGAGTTCAAGAAGCTGCAGGACGACGTGTCGGGGCTGCCGTTCGAGGACATGCGGGCGGTGGCCGAGGCGGACCTGGGCAAGCCCCTGGCGGAGGTGTTCGCCGAGGTGGACGAGACGCCGCTGGCCGCGGCGAGCATCGGCCAGGTGCATCGGGTGGTGTTGCAGGACGGAACCGCGGCGGTGGTGAAGATCCAGCGGCCGGGCATCGAGCAGACCATCCGCCAGGACCTGTCCATCCTGCGCAGCTTCGCCCAGCTGGCCAAGGCCTCGGGGCTGCTCGGCACCCTCGATCCCGTGGCCATCGTCACGGAGTTCGAGCGCAGCATCCTGCGCGAGCTGGACTACGTGGTGGAGGGGCACACGACCGAGGAGTTCCAGAAGCAGCACGCCGACGACGAGGGCATCGTGATCCCCTCGGTGCACTGGGACACGTCGTCCAAGCGGGTGCTCACGCTGGACTACGTCGACGGCATCAAGGTGTCGGAGATCGACCGGCTGCGGGCCAGCGGACAGGATCTGCCGGCCGTGGCCGCCAAGCTGGTCGAGACCGTGTTGCACCAGATCTTCGTGCACGGCCTGTTCCACGCCGATCCCCACCCGGGCAACCTGCTGGTCCTCGAGGACGGCCGCCTCGGCGTCATCGACTTCGGCATGAGCGGACGCTTCGACCGCTACATCCGCAAGGCGCTGGTGGACATCGTCGGCGACCTCGTCGAGCGGGACTACCGCAAGCTGGCCGATCACCTGCTGGCCCACGAGCTCATCGGCTACGAGGCGGACCTTCGCGCCGTGCGGGCCGACCTGCGCGACCTGTTCCGCAGCGCCTCGTCCGGCGAGATGGCCGAACAGATGGAGACGTTGATCCAGTTCATCGTCTCCCACCAGGTCGCCTTCCCCCCCGACCTGTTCTTCCTCGACAAGGTCTTCGGCACCCTCGACGGCGCCATCAAGACCCTCGATCCCAAGCTCACCTTGCAGAACATGGCCCGGACCTTCCTGCCGGGTCTCGTCCAGAGCGCCGCCAGCGACTGGCAGACGATGGCCCGCCAGCTGATGATGCGGATCTTCGAATCCGAGAGCACGCTCGTGGAGCTACCCATCGAGGTGGGCAAGGTGCTGCGGCGCCTGGACGCGGGGCACCTGCAGGTCCGCAACTCGTGGTCCCTGTCCGAGGACGGCGTGCGCAAGATCTCGCGGCTGGTGGTGCAGTGCGCGGGGATGGCGCTGGGGATCCTGGCGCTGGGGTTCGCCGCGGTGAGCGGTGTCCACGGAGCCGACGCGGGTGTCCCGGCCGCCACGTGGATCGCCCTGGTCGCGGGGACCCTCGCCTTCGTGGGGAGCGCGGGGTGGTGTCTGGCGTCCCGGTAGACCTCCGGGAGTTCAGGGCAGGATCGGTTCCGGGAAGTCGTGCCAGAACCACCCGGGCTCCTCGAGGGTGACCGGGGTTCCGGTCTGCGCAGCCTCGCGTAGTTGCCGTGCGAAGGCGCGGCTCTGGGGCAGGTAGACCCACTTGACGGCCTCGGCGCACAGGACCAGGGGATAGCCCCCGTAGAAATGGCAGCCCAGGTGCCACAGGGAGTCCTCGGCGCCGGCCGAGAGCGGGGCCTCGGCGGCGGCGGCGCGGGCGGTGGCGAGGATGGACAGGTCGGGTGCGCTCGCGGCCAGGGTCGCGCCGATCCCCAGGAGCCGACGGCGGGTGAGACGCAAAGCCATCGCGGCACCGGTCACAGGGGTGTGGGAGCTCGCATCCAGTCGACGATGTGGATCATCGGCACGACGCGGACCTCCGGGTGGCTCAGGGCGTGGTCGAGGAACCCCTCGATGGCGGCCTGCCGCTCCTCGGTCGTGGCATTGGGGGCGGCGGTGTACAGCGACGAGTACTCGGGCGTGTGGGCGCCGAACATCATCGGCGCGCGGTTGCCCTGCATGCGCAGGTCGAACGTGTACTTCAGCGTGGCCTCCACCTCGGGGCCCGTCATCTGGAACTCGACCCACATGTTGTAGTCGAAGCCGCCGATCTTGCCGTCGTCCGGGTCGAACCACGGGATGAAGTCGTGCAGGTCGTCCCGCAGCCCGGGCTGGACGCCGTACTGCTGGCACAGCTCGTCCGGGGGCACGATCACCACGTGTACGGGCAGCTCCCACAGGCCGGCGGGGTCGTCGAGGGTGTACGGCCAGTAGAAGTTCGTGCCGTCCTGGTCGATCTGGATTCCCTCGCTGATGCTGCAGTCGTACGTGTAGCCGAGCTCGTCCAGGGCGTCGAACGTCGCGTCGTTGTAGTCGAGGTAGGGTGCGCGGAACCCGACGATCTCCTCGAGGGGGACACCCACGCCCGTGGCCGGATCCGGATCGGTCTCGTTCGGGTCGTAGGGGCGACTCAGCCAGTCGTCGCACAACTCGATCTCGTCGATCCACTCCTGGACCGAGAACGCCCCCCCGGCCGGGTGGTTGTGGGTGTGGTTCGCGATCTCGTGGCCGTCCTCGTACGCCGTGCGCCAGGCGTGCTTGAGCAGCGACGACCACTCCAGGTCCAGCGTCGTGTTGTAGAAGGACACGAGCACCGGGCTGCCGTCGGGGTTGGTCCGCTCCCGCGCCATGTCCGTCGCCCAGGTCATGCCGCCGGTGCCGCCGCTGCCGGGCAAGCCCGACCAGTAGTTGTCGTCGTAGCCGATGCTGACGAACATCGGCACCTCCTCCACCAGCAGCCCTCCCGGCGGCTCCATGGACGGCGGCACGTCGTCCGGCGGAGGGCCCGTGTCGTCGTCGTCGCCGGTGGTGTCGTCGTCGTCGTCGCCGGTGGTGTCGTCGTCGTCGCCGGTGGTGTCGTCGTCGTCGCCGATCGTGTCGTCGTCGTCCCCGGCCGGATCCGTTTCACATCCCCAGAGGAGGAAAAGGAGCAGCGGCGCGATCCAGAGGGTGCGGGACATGGGCTCCTCCCGGTGCAAGGGCTGGTGTGCAGGCTACCTCATGTGCGCCCCGGAGAGCACCCGGAGTGTTCGTCGCGCGAGCTTCGTCTGGGCCTGGATTGCCAGTCCTGATATCGTCGATCCACGGAGAGGGGAAGCCATGAAGATCGATCTTTGGACCCTGTTGCTGCTGCTCGGCCTGTTCCTCGTCGCCTGCCCCGGGGACGACGACGACGACGTGGCCGACGACGACGTCACGGCCGACGACGACGACGTCACCGGCGATGACGACGACGCGGCCGACGACGACAGCGCGGATGACGACGACGCGGGAGATGACGACTCCGAGCCCGCCGTGGAGCCGGGGCGCGTGGCCGCAGGGGTGGCGCACTCGTGCATGCTCGACGCGGCAGGGGAGGTGACCTGCTGGGGCGACGCCTCCGCGGGACAGTGCACCGCACCGGCGGGCCCATTCATCCAGATCACCGCTGGCGGAGATCACAGCTGCGGCCTCAGGCCGGACGGCACCGTCGCCTGCTGGGGTGCGAACGACGACGGCCAGGCCACCCCCCCGGCGGACCTGTACACGTCCGTGGAGGCGGGCGCATACCACACCTGTGCGGTGCGCGCGGACGACGGCACCGTGGACTGCTGGGGCTGCGGCTTGTTCAACGACGACGGTCAGTGCACGGACATGAACCGGCCGTCGACGGTCGTGGGGGCCGGTAACTTCCACACGTGCGCCCTGGGTGAGGACGGCATGGTCGCCTGCGAGGGGTGCGATTCCCAGGACTACGGCCAGTGCACGCCTCCTCAGGTGGCGCTGGTCCATTTCTCTGCCGGCGCCAACCACAACTGCGGCCTGGCAGACGACGCCTCCACACAGTGCTGGGGCGGCACCGGAGCGTTCGACTACGGCCAGACCGTGCCACCACCCGACCCGCTGGTGCTCGTCGCCGCCGGCACCACCCACACCTGCGGCCTCAGGGACGACGGCGCGGCTGTCTGCTGGGGCTGCACCCCGCCCGACTGGGACATGGGCCAGTGCGAGTCCACGCCCGGGCCGTTCGTCGATCTGGCCGCCGGGCCCCACCACAACTGTGGTCTGAGGGCGGACGGCACCGTGGAGTGCTGGGGCTGCGGGGAAGGTCCGTTCGACGAGGGCCAGTGCTCGCCGCCGTAGTGCGGCGCGCGCGGACCTACCAGATGAACGCCGTGCGCAGCTGCAGCGTGTAGATGTTCGACAGCCGCTGGGCGATGGCGGGGTTGGCGTCGAGCTCCTCGGCGGAGTAGGAGCTGATCAGGGCCTGCTGGAGGCGGCGGTTGGCCTTGAGGTAGCCGAACTCCAGGGCGACGTCCACGTGGTCGTCGAGGAAGTGGAGGTGCACGGCGGTGTCGAGCTCCACGCCGAGGGCGCGGTCCTCGATGATCAGGCCCTTCTCCTCCCAGGTGCCGCTGGTGAGCTTCTCGTCGTGCAGCTCGTCGTCGAGCAGCGGCAGCACGGCGTTGCCGCCGGCGCGGTCGGCCCACGCGGCGAGGACGCCGAAGCGTACGTCGAACAGGTCGATGGGGTGCACGATGACGCGGGGGAAGAGGTAGATGGAGTTGTACACGCCGCCCTGGGCGAACAGGGGGGCGTACTGGGGATCGTCCGCGTAGGCCGCGGAGGTGAGCATGGGCAGCACCTGCTTGTACAGGATCAGGCCGACGTTGTGGTCGGGGTGGAGCTGGCGGCCGGTGTAGACGGGGTCGAGCAGGTCGGGATCGCCCGAAGCCCCGCCGACCTCGGCCTTGACCGTGAAGATGTCGTGGTCGTAGCCGGCGCGGATGGCCCAGCCGGTGATCTCGGCGGCCTTGCACGACGACTCGTCGCCGTACTCCCAGGTGCCGTCGAGCAGGGCGCCGCGGTCACACTCGTGGTCGTCGAGGATGTCGCCCTTGGGGGCGATGGCCTTGGACGTGCCCATGATCTTGTAGCCCTCGGCCTCGAGGAAGATGCCCATGAACTTCCAGTCGAGGTAACCGTCCACGATCCACACGTCGGACGCCGACTCGTTCTGCCAGCGGTGCACGGCGTACACACCGGCGGTCAGATCCATGGTGTGACGGGGGCTGACCTGCCAGTCCTCCTGCTTGAACACGGACACCAGGATCAGCTCGTTGACGTCGTCGCCTTGATCGCTGAGCCAGATGGGGTTGTTGCGGTAGCCGAACTCGTAGCTGTCCGACAGGAACGTGGCCTCGTCGGGGTACTCGTCGCAGCCGGAGTCGTTGGAGAGATCCCCGTCGGTGCACGAGAAGTTGGACCGATAGCGCTCGGCCGAGGACTCCACGAGCTTGTCGTAGCCGATGGCGATGATCCACGGGTACTGCTCGGGCCCCCTGGGCTCGGCGCCGGAGATGCCGGTGACGATACCCCGCACCAGGTCGATGGGCCGGGTGGCGAAGATGATGCGGTCGTAGGTGGACCCGCCGAGGTTGTCGCCGAAGTCGTCGTCGAAGCCGTTGCCGTCGTTGGCCAGCAGTCCCATGCCCCAGTTGCTGGGCTGGCGGCCGATGCGCAGCAGGCCGAACTTGGTGGTCCACTCCACCCACAGGCGGCGCAGCTCCACCGCGTCCACGGTGTCGCCGCCGGGCTGTGTGGCGCTGGGGTTGGCCGCGAACACCGGGGTGGCCGCGAGGTTCTCGTTGTCCCCCCACACCACGTTGTCGAGCACGTCGATGCTGGACTTGATCACCACGGTCTCGCCGATGTGGATCTCCGGATCGAAGCGCCCGCGCATGGTCAGGTAGAAGGTCTTGTGGGGCTCCTCGTAGGGCAGGGCCCACGACGCGCCGCGCGCGTACGGGACCTCCTTGTCGAACAGGTTCCAGGTCCAGTTGCCGCGTGCCCAGTAGAACCCGTGCAGGTCGAAGCTGACGGGGGTCTCCTGGGCGGCGGCGGTCGAGGCGCCGGCCAGGCAGAGAAGGGCGACGAGGGTGCAGACGTGTCGGGACATGGGGATGCTCCGCGTCGGGTTTGGGGGATTGTATCGGGTTTTGCAGGGGGAAGGGGAGGGGGAGCCGGGTGCGGGTCGGGAGCGGGCTACTCGGCGTAGCAGGAGGCGGGGTAGGGGACCATCTCGGCGTTGGCGATGTTCACGGAGTTGGGCACGACGAAGACCTTGGCCTCGGCCAGCTTGCAGCGGCCGTCGACCTCGTCCTCGGGGCACTCGGGCATTCCGGCGTCGAGCACACCCCACAGCTGCATGGTCCACTCGCCCGGAGGCACGTCGATGCCGCCGAAGATGCCGTCCTCGGAGGTGAACTCCTGGTCGCGGTCGGGCAGCTCCTCGACGAAGTAGCGGATGTAGACGTCCTCGGCCTTGTTGCCGTCGCTGTCCACCACCAGGACCTGCGCGCCCTCGACGGCCTCGCCGTCACAGCCGTAGAAGCGGCCGGCCGCGATGCCCTTGGACTCGTCGGGCTGGATGGCCAGGGACAGCGGGATGATCTGGTAGGTGGCGTAGCTGACGGAGATGGCCTCGAAGTTGTTCCACTCCGGGTCGCCCACGGGCGCGAGCACGTTGCTCATCTGGTAGGTGGGCATGGTCTCGGGGGGCTCCCACTCGGTCCAGACCTTGTAGGCGAACGGCGTGCAGGAGGAGACCACGCCGTCGTCGATGGTGATGGCGCCGGTGTGGTCGGTGCCGTCGCTGAACTCGAAGGTGGCGGCGCCCTCGTCGCTGGGGTCGTTGTCGGACCACAGCAGCATCTTGGCGCCGGCGATGGCGTCGTCGTCGCTGAAGTCCATCACGTAGGCGAAGATCTGGGCGCTGTCCTCGCCGGGGACCGGCGGATCGAGGTTCTCGCCGAGGCAGGACAGGTCGCCGATGACGGGATCGGTGACGGTGAGCTCGTGGCGATAGTCGTCGTCGTCGCCGTTGTCGTCGTCGTCGCCCACGTCGGTGTCGTCGTCGTCGTCGTCGGCCACGTCGTCGTCGTCGCCGTCGGACGAGGTGTCGTCGTCGTCGTCGCCAGTGCTGCGACAGGCCGGGAGGGCGGCCAGGGCGGAGGCGGCGATCAGCGCCACCAGGATCACGAGCAGTCGGTGCAGGTTGTCCATGTCAGCTTCCCCTTGAGTTCGTGTCCAAGTACTTGAAATTACTTGGGATATTCCTATTCGATGATGCACAGGATAGTGCAGGACCCCCCATGTGTCAAGGGTCCATTCCGCCCTTATCCCGTGGATTTCACTTCGTTTTCTGCCCGCTCCACGATCTGTGGTAGAAGACGGACACCGAGAGGGAGATCGCGATGAGAACCACCACCGCTGTACTGCTGGCGCTTCTGGCGTTGTCGGCCTCGACCGCTCACGCCGAGATCCCCATGCCCACCTTCCCCGAGTGCGGTGAAGCGGACCGGCCCGATCTGTGCCCGGACGATCTGGACGAGTGGTGGCCGATGCTGTCGTACGTCCGGGACGAGTGGATCGACAACGTGCGACCCGAGGAGCACGCCCTGGGCACCGGCTGCTGGGCCGACCGCGCGTGGCGCACCACCACGGGCCGCACCGACGTGGTCATCGCCGTGCTCGATTCGGGCGCCATGTGGGACTACGACAACCTGCTGCGCAAGAACTACCTGCACGCGCCGGAGCTGCCGGTGCCCGAGGGGGCCGCGGCCCACGACGCCAACGGCGACGGCGTGTTCAACATCGTCGACTACGAGGGCGACGCGCGCGTGGATCCCACCTCGGGTGTGGACGCCGCCGACCACATGCTCGATCCGTCGGACCTCATCGCGACCTTCAGCGACGGCGTGGACGACGACGGTAACGGTTACATCGACGACATCAGCGGCTGGGACTTCTTCTGGAACGACAACGATCCCTACGACGACACGCGCTTCGATCATGGCTCGTGGGAAGCGGAGCTGGCCCTGGCCGAGGGCAACGACGGGGACGACGACATCGGCGCCTGCCCCAACTGCATGCTGCTGAACATCCGCGTCGGCGACAGCTTCGTGTGCGACACCACCAACTTCGCCAACGGCGTGCTGTACGCCGTGGACATGGGCGTGGAGGTGATCATCGAGGCGCTGGGCACGCTCAACAACACGTCCCAGAGCATCGAGGCCATCGACTACGCCTGGGACCACGACGTGATCATCCTGGCCTCTGCAGCGGACGAGGCCGCGTTCCACCAGAACTACCCGGCCAACAACCACCACATGGTGTGCACCCACTCGATCATCCACGACGCCGCGGACGAGGAGGACTCCACCACGTTCCTCAACTTCGCCAACTGCACCAACTACGGCGGCCGGCTCGTGCTGTCCGTGGGGACCTGGGGTTGCTCGTCGGCGGCGGTGGGCATCGGCGGCGGCGTGGCGGGGCTGGTGTACTCCCGGGCCCGCGACATCGGCCTCGATCCGGCCTTGAGCGCGTCCGAGGTCTACCAGATCCTCGTCGCCTCGGCAGACGACATCGACGTCGAGGAGTCGTGGACCGACCCGGAGAAGTACCCCTCCAAGGCCGGCTGGGACCCGCACTTCGGCTACGGCCGCATGAACGCCTATACGGCGGTGCAGATGGTGTCGCCCGACACGATCCCGCCCGAGGTGGACCTGCTGACCCCGGACTGGTTCCAGATCATGGATCCGCAGGCGGCGCCGCAGATGGACGTCACCGGGATCGTGGACGCCCGTCGCGCGAGCTCCTACGACTACTCGCTGCAGTACGCGGTGGGCATCCACCCGGACGAGACGGACTTCGTGGAGTTCGCCTCGGCTTCGAGTCAGTCCTCGCCCACCGACGGCGTCCTCGGCACCCTCGACCTCGCGTCGGTACCCCTGGACGCGGCCGCGCCCTTCGAGCCCTACACCCTCGAGGACGACGACTGGTCCAAGTACATCAAGCTCAACTCCTGGACCCTGACGCTACGCCTGGTGGCCACCGACGATCTGGGCAACCGCGGCGAGATGCGCAAGGTGATCTACCTGCACCACGACCCGGACCTGCTGCCGGGCTTCCCGTTCCGCACCGTGGCGTCGATGGAGTCGTCACCCGTGGCCGTGGATCTGGACGGCGACGGTCGGGACGAGGTCTTCTACGTCACCGCGGACGGGTACGCCTTCGCGACCGACTTCACGGCGGACGGGCTGGTGCCGCGGGACGGCTGGCCGCAGACGCTGGCGCTGCAGGACGAGGCCGATCCCGGCCACGAGCACAACCACCTCGACCAGGCGGCCTGGACCTCGGGCGCGGTGAGCGACGACGCCCGCCACACCGTGATGGGCACCCCCGCGTTCGGAGACCTGGACGGGGACGGCCGGCTGGAGATCGTCGTGGCCACCCTCAACGGCGAGATCGCCGTGTGGAACACCGACGGCTCGATCCTCGACGGGTTCCCGCTGATGCTGCCCACGGACACCATCCCCTACACCGAGCCCGGCATGGAGCTCGACTACGGCGCCTTTGCCGCGCCCGTGCTCGAGGACCTCGACGGGGACGGCGAGCTGGAGATCATCGTCGCGGCCATGGACCAGCACGTGCACGTGTACCGCGCCGACGGCTCGGTGCAGCCCGGCTGGCCCGTGCTGCTGCGCCACGTCAACCAGATGGACGAGTCCGAGGGCAAGCGCATCATCACCACCCCGGCGGTGGGGGACCTCGACGACGACGGGTCGATGGACATCCTCTGCGGCACCAACGAGGAGCCCGGCAGCTCGACGCGCTACTCGGTGGCCTACGCCCTGCACGCCGACGGTAACGACCACTCCGGCGGTGCCTACCACGAGGGCTACCCCATCTACGCCCGCGGGGCCTACAACGGTGACCTGCTCCCCTACGTGGGCGAGGGGGCCCCGGCCTGCCCCGCCCTGGCCGACATGGACGGCGACGGGGACCTCGAGGTGGCCTTCTTCTCCATCGGCGACTCCGGCTACGTCTACGACGGCGACGGCACCGAGCACATGTCCCTGAGCAGCTTCGCCGACGACTTCGGCTCCAACAGCAACACCCGCGAGGAGGCCTTCTCCATCGCCTCCATCAACTCCCCCTCCTTCGCCGACATGGACGGCGACGGCACCCTGGATCTGGCCATGGGCAGCGTGGGCTGGGCCTTTGCCGAGGGGCAGCTCGACGGCGGCCGCCGCCACGACCACGACCACATGGTCAGCGTCTGGGACGGCACCGACGGCACCTTCTTCAAGGGCTTCCCCCAGCGCATGGAGGACATGCAGTTCTTCATGAACCCCGCCGTGGCCGACCTCGACGGCGACGGCAAGCCCGAGGTGATCAACGGCTCCGGCGGGTTCATGCTCCACGCCTTCAACGTCAACGGCGAGGAGCCCGACGGCTGGCCCAAGTTCACCGGCCAGTGGATCCTCGGCTCCCCCGGCCTCGGCGACATCGACGGCGACGGCTACCTCGACCTCGTCACCGGCACCCGCAACGGCTGGATCTACGCCTGGACCACCCCGGTCGCGGCCGCGGACGCCGGCATCCAGTGGGCCAACATGCACCACGACCTGCGCAACACGCGCAACTACCACACGCCGCTGCCCGTGTACGCGCCGCCGTCGGTGGGGGACGACGACGACAGCGCTCCGACCGGGGATGACGACGACGGGTGCGAGTGTGCGGCCTCCGGCGGCGGGAACGTGGGTTGGCTGGCGGTGATCGGGTTGGTGGGCCTCCTGGCCCTACGTCGTCGCTGACCCGACCTCCCCTTCAACCTTCAACCTTCAACCTTCACCCCCCAACCCTCCTATTCGAGCTTCGTCAGATCCTCCAGTCCGTATACGCGCAACAGGTGATCCGCGATCAGGGCTCGGTCCCGCTCGCCGAGGCGTGTCGGGGCGGCGAGGAGGAACGCGAGCATGGCGTCGGTGGCGCGGTCGGGGTCGGTGGTGCGGTGGGCGAGGGCGTTGGTCCACACGTGGGCGTAGAAGGCGTCGGCGGTGGTGGAGAGGTCGGCGAGGGCGGCGTCGAGGTTGTCGAGGTCGGCGCGGGCGGTGAGGGTGGCGTCGTCGGCGTCGAACTGGAGCGGGTCGCCGATCACGCCGTAGTCGGGGTACGCCTCGTTGGTGAGGTCGGTGGACGAGGCGGCGGAAGTGTGGACGCGGGTCCGCTCGAGGCCGTCGCCCCAGCGTCCCACCACGTCCACGCGGAGCACGCAGGTGCAGGTCCGCGTCCACTCGTGGATCTCGTAGGGGAAGGCCTCGATCACGTCCTCGAAGAGCAGGGGAGGGGTCCGGGCGAGGGCGGCGTCGTTCTCGGCCTGAGAGGCGCGCAGGTCGGCGTCTTGCTGGACCAGCAGCTCGAGCTGGTATCGGGCGCCATCGCTGGTGGTCCGGAGCCTGCGGTGTGCGGCCGCGACCTGCTGCTCCTCCTCGATCAGGGCCTCGAGGTCCTCGGCGGCGCGGTCGATCTCGGAGGCGCTCGCGGCCTCCCCCTCCAGGCGCTGGAGCTCGTAGCGCAGGGCCTGGATCTCGTCCCAGAGGGGGCGCATGACCTCGGCCTCGTGGGTGCCCGTCGCCCGCGAGGTCCGCTCCAGGTCGGCGCGGGCGCCGGCCAGGGCGACGGTCGTCTCGTCCAGGTCGCGCCGGATCTCGTCGCCGCGCTCGAGCAGGGCGAGGTAGTCGGGGTTGTCCGTGCTGATCTGCCCGGAGATGTAGTCCTGGGACGCGTCGATGACGGTGTCGGACTGGTCGCACGCCCGCCGACCGGCGCTCAGGATCCAGCGGAGCCACGGATCCTGCCCGTCGGCTGCGACCTCGGCGCCGGGTATCGACGCGATTCCCTCGGCCGCAGGCGGCATGGCCCAGCCGATGTCGCCGGCGTCCCCGCCGGCCTCGAGGGACACGGTGAACGCGCCCTCTCGCCGCAGCCGGTGCGCCAGCCGGAGGCCTCGCGCGAGATCCTCCTCACGGCCGGCGACCTGATGGGCGGTGGCGAGCAGGGCGGCAGCGGCTCCGGATCGTCCGGCAGCCTCGCGCTCCGAAGCCCTCGCCGTCAGATCGTCGGCCCACACCGTGCGGATCTCGCGAGCGCGCCGTTCCACCTCGTCGGCCAGGTCGGGCTCGTAGGTCTCCACCAGCGCCAGCTGGTCCAGCGCGGCGGCGAACTGTTGCTCCTCCAGCAGCGCAGCGGCGCGTTCGAAGAAGTGCTCGCGGAGACGGTCGTAGACCTCGTGGAGGAACGGGGCCGTGGGGAACAGCGCGCCGATCCGATCCGCGAGGCCGTAGGCTCGCTCCATTTCACCCGATTCGATCCGGTCATCGAGGTCGCCGCGCATGGCCTCGAGCACGTCTTCGCGCAGACGCGCGACGCTCTCGTGATCGGCGACCAGCCCCTGAGCAAAGGCGGCGTGGCCCATCGCGGTCTCGTACTCGCCGTGGGTCAGCGCTGCGCGCCCGTCGGTCACGGTGTCGTGCAGCGCAGGGATGCGTACGGCGTCGAGGCCGGCCCGGGCGTCCGGGGAGTCGGGCTTGCGCTTGAGGGCGTTGCGGTACTCGACCACGGCCTCGCGCCACTGCTCGGCCTCCACGTGGCGCTCGGCCAGCTTCATGGCGCGGCGGTACCCGCACGCGGGCAGGCTGCCCAGCACGCACACCAGGATCAACAGGGTCGTGATCCGGGATCTCATCCCTTCCACCTCGAGCGCACTCGTTCAACCTGGAGCTTGCCGCGCGCGTGCCTGGCTGTCGACTACTGCGAGGCTACTGCGGGAACTCCCAGGCCAGCAGATCCGTCAGCGTCGTCTGGACCACCGCGGCGATGCCGGGGCCCACGGAGTTGGTCTCCTCGTAGTGGTCGCCCTCGGCTTCGGACAGGTAGGGCAGGGCGCCCAGCTCGTACTCCCAGTCGGGGATGATGTAGCCGAGCTCGTCGTTGGCCAGGCCGATGACGAGCTTGTACTCGCCGTCCATCAGGTCGTGCAGGTAGGGCGGGTCCGGCGCGTCGGCGATGTCGAGGGGGTTGGTGGTCTCGTCGATGAGCGTCTGCAGCGGTCCGGTGTGGCTGCCGTCGTAGCCGCCGAAGCCGATCTCGGGGAGCATCTCGCCGGGGACGGTGAGGATCTCCACCGGGCCGAGCTCGATCACGCCCACCTCCGAGATGGCCGTGGGCATGTTGTCCTCGTCGATGAATCCCTCCGGGTCCTCGATCTCGAAGAAGAACAGCTCGCGGTCGAGCACGTCCATGTTCAGGTACAGCCAGTACCCCTGGTTCTCCACCAGGGCCTCGATCTCCTTGAACCGGAAGCGCAGCTCGGGCGCCTCGAGCAGCTCGCCTTCTTGCAGCGAGTTCAGCGCGAAGTAGGCCAGGTAGTCCCCCTGGGCCTGGACCATGTCGAAGCTGTAGTCGGTCCACTGGGTGCCGAACAGGTCGAACGGGTCGGTGCCCAGCGGCGTCATCATGCCGCCGCACATACCCTGCACGTAGATGCCGGTGCCGCCGAACCCCGGCACGGCGCCGCCGGGGGCCTCCACGCCGTCCTCGAGGCCCTCGCGCAGGTAGTGCGCGAAGCCGCTGGTGAGGATCGTCTCGTCGATCATCACCTCGGGGTGGTTGGGCCAGTTCACCAGCGTGGCCACCGTGTTGGCGCTGCCCTCCTCGGTGAACAGCAGCGAGAACAGCCGCTCGTCGGTGATGTTGGGATCGCGGTGGTCCTCGTTGAAGTTGTTGATGCCCTGGCCCTCGCAGTCGGTGGGCTGGATGTCGTACTGCGCCACCGTGACCTCGACGGCCACCTGATCCTCCGCGGCCTCCTCGAGCACCTGGATGCCCGCGGCGACGACCTGGTCGAAGTACCAGTCCGAGATGCCGGTGGTGTTCAGCGAGGGGCCCCAGATGCCCAGGGTGTCGGGCGCCTGGTGGGTGTGGGTGCTCGACCACAGCACGTAGTCGATGCCCGTGGCCTCTCGGATCTCGTCCTCGATCCCCTTGATGGGCCGGCGGGGGAACCCGATGATGTCGGCGGACAGGATGGCGATGGAGGTGTTGCCCTGGGTCAGGACGATGGCGCGGACCCACACGTCGTCGTGGATCTCCTTGAGCGCCCGGCCGTTGGAGCTGCCCGCCAGCCACATGGCCTGGAACTCGCCGTCCCCTTCGCCCTCGTCCGCGGCCGTGTAGCCGTCGTCCCCCGGACAGAGCTGATCGCAGCCGCAGTCGTTGTAGGTGTCCCCCTGCGACACCCCGTATTCGTCGTTCTCGTTGATGTCGTTCCACGTCTCCCAGCAGGTGGGTGTGATGGACACGGCCGCCGCGCCGGCCATCAGCGTCAGATCGTCGCTGGCGTCGCAGATACCGGACGGATCGCCAGGGCAGAACACCGTCGGGTAGTACGAGATCGGCTCGGCCGAGTCGTCGTCGTCATCGTCGGCCACGGCCGAGTCGTCGTCCTGGTCGTCCGGGCAACCGAGGAGCAGGGCCGTGGACAGCAGGATCACCGCGAGGCGAAACAGGGCGTGCATGGAGTCCTCCCGTGAATGCCGCCCGATTGTAGCGGAACTGCCTGCGGTGAGGAACGACGGTGCGGTCAGTCCCCGTCTTCGCGGCGTGTCACCTTGCGGAGGCGGTCGCGCAGACGGTCGGGGCCGCGCTCGCGGATGCCGTCGACGGTGCGCTTCATGCGCCAGCCGATGGTCTGGTAGAGCAGCTCCTCGAAGTGCTGGCGCTCGGCGGTGACGTCGTCGAGGTGGTCTTGCAGGTCGCGCTCGGTGCGGGCGCGCCGTTCTTCCGCGGCCTCGTGCAGGGAGCGCGCGTCAGCCAGCAGGGTCTCGACGCGCCCCAGCTCGGCCTCGGCCTCGCCGGCGGCGGCCTCGGCCTCCTTGGCGGCGATCTCCGCCGCCTGGGCCTCGGCCTCGCGCTCCTGGCGCTCGGACGACAGGGAGTCGGACAGCGCCACCACCCGTTCGCGCGCCTCGTCCAGGTCGGCGGCGGCCTGATCCCGCTGCGCCTCGGCCGACTCCAACGCCGTTCGCGCCGCGGCAGCCTGGTCGCGGGCCCGCTCGCGCTCCGAGGAGACCTCGCGCAGCTTCTCGCGGGCGCCCTCCAGGTCCGCGCGGGCGCCGTCCAGCTCGGTCCGGGCCAGCTCGAGGGAGCTCTGCGCCTGGTCGCGCTGCTCGCGAGCACTGTAGGCCTCGGTCCTGGCCTCGCTGTGGGCCTTCCAGGCCTCGTCCCGCTCCTCGGCCATCTTCTGGGACTGGCCCCACAGCCGATCCTGGGCCTTCCAGGCGTCGTCCCGCTCAGCAGCCATCTGCTGTAGCGCAGCAGACGCCTTCTCCACGGCCTCCCAGGCCGAGTCGCGATCCTCGTAGGCCTTGCGCAGGGTCTCGGCGTCCTGGTCCCGCGCGGCCCAGACCTCGTTGCGTTCGGCGATCAGCTTCTGGATGGTCTCGTGGGCGCCGTCGTGGGCCTTCCAGGCCTCGTCCCGTTCCTGGACCAGGTTGGTCACCGCCTCGACGGTCGTCTCGTGGGCCTTCCAGGCCTCGTCCCGTTCGGCCGCCAGCCGCTGGACGGTCTCGAACTCCTTGCCCTGGGCCTCCCAGGCCTGGTCCCGTTCGGCCGCCAGCCGCTGGACGGTCTCGAACTCCTTGCCCTGGGCCTCCCAGGCCTGGTCCCGCTCGGCGGCGATCCGCTGGATCGCCTCGCCTGCTCGCGCCTCGGCCTCCCAGGCTCGGTCGCGCTCGGCGGCCACGTCCTGCAGCGCCGCGGAGGCCTGCTCCACGGCCTTCCAGGCCTCGTCCCGCGCCGCGCTGAGCTGGTCGAGGAACGCCTGCTCCTTGCCCTGGGCGTCCCAGGCCTCGTCCCGCTGGGCTGCGATGCGCTGGATGGCCTCTCCGGCCGCGGCCTCGGCCTCCCAGGCTCGGTCGCGCTCGGCGGCCACCTCCTGCAGCGCCTGCGCGGCCTTGCCCACGGCCTCCCAGGCCTCGTCCCGCGCGGCGCCCAGCGCCTGGACCACCTCGAGCTCCTTGCCCTGGGCGTCCCACGCCTCGTCGCGCTCGGTAGCGATCCGCTGGATGGCCTCACCGGCGGAGGCCTCGGCGGCCCACGCCCGGTCGCGCTCGGCGAGTATGCCCTGGAGGGTCTCGGTGGCCTTGTCGTGGGCTTTCCAGGCCTCGTCGCGTTCCTCCGACAAGCGCTGGATGACCTCGAGCTCCTTGCCCTGGGCCTCCCAGGCAGCGTCCCGCTCGGTGGCCATGCGCTGGAGCGCCTCGGTCTCCTTGCCTTGAGCTTCCCAGGCGGCGTCTCGCTCCTCGGCCATCCGCTGTACGACCTCGCCGGCGGCGGCCTCGGCAGCCCAGGCTCGGTCGCGCTCCTCGGCCACGGTGGCGAGGCTCGCGGCCGCCTTCTCCACCGCTGCCCAGGCCTGTTCGCGGTCCGCGGTCAGCTGCTCGATCGTCTCGATCTCCTTGCCCTGGGCTTCCCACGCCTGATCGCGCTCGGCGGCCATCCGCTGCACGACCTCGCCCGCAGCGGCCTCTGCGGCCCAGGCTCGGTTCCGCTCCTCGGACACCTCCTGCAACGCGCTCGCGGCCTTGTTCACGGCCTCCCAGGCCTGGTCGCGGTCGCCGAGGATGCCGTTGAGGGCTTCGGTGGCCTTGTCGTGGGCCTTCCACGCCTCGTCGCGCTCCTCCGAGAGTCGCTGGATGACCTCTAGCTCCTTGCCCTGGGCGTCCCACGCCTCGTCCCGCTCGGTGGCCATGCGCTGGAGCGCCTCGGTCTCCTTGCCCTGCGCCTCCCAGGCTGCGTCCCGCTCGGCGGCGATGCGCTCGACGGCCTCACCCGCCGCGGCCTCTGCGGCCCAGGCTCGATCGCGCTCCTCGGCCACGTCCTTGAGCGCCGTGGCGGCCG
>CAZLEO010000042.1:0-24423 GCA_964558555.1 uncultured Rickettsiales bacterium
CTTTTTCGCCGGCTCGGCCGGCGAAAAAGTTGCTTAGTTGCGAACGTCCCCTTTTCAGAACGCGGGGTAGGGCTGGTTCACCAGGGCGAGCATGCCCACGAAGTGGCTGCCGGCGCCGGCGAGCACGAACAGGTGGAAGATCTCGTGGAAGCCGAACACGCGCGGCCACGGATCGGGCCGCTTGGTGGCGTAGATGACCGCGCCGACGGAGTAGGCGAGGCCGCCCACGGCGATCCAGATCAGGGAGTCGAGGGGGAGCGCGGGGATGACGAGGTAGCCGGGGATGACGACGACCCAGCCCATGGCCAGGTAGAGCCCGGCGGTGAGCCACCGTGGGGCGGTGATCCACAGCAGCTTGAACGCCACGCCCGCCACGGCGATGCCGCCGATCACCGCCATCATGGTGATGCGCCACGTGCCGTCGAGGGCGTGGATCAGGGGCGGGTAGTAGGACCCGGCGATGAACAGGAAGATGGCGCAGTGGTCGAGGCGCCGCATCCACACGTTGCCGCGATCGCCCAGATCGAGGAAGTGATAGGTGCTGGAGGTACCGAACAGCAACACCAGGGAGCCGCCGAACAGGGCCATACCCACGGTCTTGGGCGCGTCGCCGGCGACCAGCACGAGGAGTACCACGAGCCCGACGATGCCCACGGCAAAGCCGGCGAAGTGGGTGTAGGCGCTGACCGGGTCCTTGTTGATGCGGATCATGGGCACAGGGTGCCACAGATGTGTCACGGGAGTTTCACGGACATCGAACCTATAATCCAGAGCCAGCGAAGCCCATGAGCACTCCCGACGACCCGCGGACCGCCGATCTCGAAGCGCGCATCGCCCTGCTGGAGGGCGAACGCGACGAGGCGCGCGCCAGCGAGGAGCGGTTTCGCGTGCTCATCGAGAAGGCGTCGGACATGGTGCTGGTGCTGGACGTGACCGGCGCGGTGATCTACACGAGCCCGTCCACGCAGGCCTTGCTGGGCTACACGCCCGAGGACCTGGTGGGTCGCAGCGCCTTCGACTACGTCCACCCCGGAGACCACGAGCCGGTGCTCGAGGCGTTCGCCCGCACGCTGGGTGTCCAGGACCGGGGCGATCCCATCGAGATGCGCATCCGCCACAGCGACGGCAGCTGGCGGGCCTTCGAGGGCATCGGAACCAACGTCATCGAGAACCCGGCCGTGGGCGGGATCGTCGTGAACTTCCGCGACATCACCGCGCGCAACGCCGCGCAGGAGGAGCTGGCCCGCGAAAAAGAGCGGCTGGCGGTGACCCTGGGCAGCATCGGCGACGGCGTCGTCTCCACGGACATCGACGGGCGGATCTCCTCGATCAACCGCGTGGCGTGCCACCTCACCGGCTGGAGCCACGAAGACGCGGTCGGCCGCAACCTGTCGAAGGTGCTCCGCCTCGTGGACGCGGGCGAGGCCGGGAAGCTACGCCCTAGCCCGGCCCAGCAGGTGGCGCAGTCGGGCAACAGCGTCGCGCTGTCCGAGGCGATCCTGCAAGACCGCCACGGCGAGCAGCGGCGGATCGACCTGCAGATCTCGCCGATCCGGGACCGGAACAGCGAGATCATCGGCGTGGTGCTGGTGATCCGCGACATCACCCACGAACGCGAGCTCGAGCAGGTGGTCCAGCGCAGCGAGAAGCTCGACGCGCTGGGGGTGCTCGCCGGGGGGATCGCCCACGACTTCAACAACATCCTCACCGGCGTGATCGGCAACATCTCCATGGCCCGCTTCCACACCGCGCGCGGCGAGAAGCTCGACCGCATGCTGGGCGAGGCGGAGAAGGCGTCCGAGCAGGCCAGGCACCTCACCCAGCAGCTGCTGACGTTCGCCAAGGGGGGCGCGCCGGTGCGCGAGGCCGCGACCATCTCCGATCTGCTGGAGGAGACGGCGGGGTTCGTGCTGTCCGGGGCGGCCAGCCGCGGCGCGTTCGAGTTCGACGAGGACCTTTGGGCCGCGAACCTGGACCAGGGCCAGATGGTGCAGGTGATCCAGAACCTGATCATCAACGCCGACCAGGCCATGCCGGGCGGCGGCACGGTGACGGTGCGCGCTGCCAACGCCCTGCTCGACCAGCGCAACGACCTGCCCCTGCCCCTGGGGCGCTACGTGCGCATCGAGGTGTCCGACCACGGGGTGGGCATCCCGCCGGACATCCTCGGCACCATCTTCGATCCGTTCTTCACGACCAAGCAGCGGGGCAGCGGCCTCGGGCTGGCGGTGTGCCACTCCATCGTGCGCAACCACGACGGCCACCTCTCGGTGGAGTCGCGGCCCGGGGAGGGCGCCACGTTCACCATCCACCTGCCCGCCGCGGACAGCCCGCCGGTCTCGGCCCACGACGAGGAGGCGATCAACACCATCGCCGGGGACGCGCGCGTGCTGGTGATGGATGACGAGGAGCTCGTGCGGGGGACCGCGGACATGATGCTGCGGCACCTGGGCTACGACGTGGTGTGCGTGGAGGACGCGGACGCGGCCGCGGCCGAGTATCGACGCGCCCTGGACGCGGGGCACCCCTTCGACGCGGTGATCCTCGACCTCACCGTGCCCGGCGGGCGCGGGGGTCTCGAGGCGATCGCGCAGCTACGCAAGATCGATCCCGATGTGGTGGCCGTGGTGTCGTCGGGGTACTCCACCGACCCGGTGCTGTCCCAGCCGGAGCGTCACGGGTTCGCGGCGGTGGTGGTCAAGCCCTACAAGCTCGAGGCCCTGAGCAACGCCCTACGTCGCGCCGTCTCCGCCGTCCGCGGCTGACGTCTCCCCCGTGGGCTCGTCCTTGAGCCGGATGATGCTCTTGAGATCGGGGCGCTTGCCCACCATGTCCTTGTAGAACTCGCGGATGCGGTCCATGTCGGCGCGGACGTCGCCCGACGGCAGGACGGAGGGGCCGATGCCGCCGATCTTGCGGCCGTAGTCGAGGAAGCCGCACATGATGGGCACGCCGGCCTCGCGGGCGATGTGGTAGAAGCCCGACTTCCAGTGCTCGGTGAACCCGCGCGTGCCCGACGGCGCCACCCCCAGGAACAGCTTCTCGTGCTGCTTGAACAGGTCGGCGATCAGCTGGACCGAGTTGCGGTTGCCGCTGCGGTCCACCGGCACGCCGCCGAGCCAGCGCATGAGCCACCCCCACGGCCACTTGAACAGCGCCCGCTTGCCCACCCACGACGGCTTGAGCCGGAACGCGAAGGCGCAGGCGATCATGTTGGGCATGTCCCAGTTGCTGGTGTGCGGCGCGGCGATGAACACCGCCTGCTTCGCCTGCGGCACCTCGCCCTCGATATCCCAGCGCGAGAAGAACAGGTAGATGCGGCCCATCCAGTAGGCCAGGAGCCCGACGGAGGGGCCGGGGTGCGACAACTCGGAGCTTTGCATGGCTAAATCCCGCGCCTCCGGCGGCGCAAAGTCAAGGGACGCGCCGCGGAACGGCTCCCTGTCAGCCGCCGACGATCTCCAGCACGTAGCTCTGTGAGTCGCTCCCGCCGCGGCCATCGCTCACCGACACGGTGACGTCGTACACGCCGGCCTCCTGGCTGGTGATCCACCAGCTGAGCTCCCCGGTGGTGGGGTCCATCCACATGCTCGCGGGCCCCTCGTCGAGGGCGTACTCGAGGGGATCGCCGTCGGCGTCGGTGGCGACCACCTCGTAGAGGTACTCGACCGGGGGATCGCCCGACAGCACCGTGCCGGAGATGGCCAGGCCGAAGGGGCCCCACAGATCCGGATCGTTGGTCTCGATGTAGCTCGAACCGTCGGGGGTGAACTTGAAGATGTCGGCGGGCGCCGTGCCCGATCCGTTCTCGTAGTCCGACACGTAGATGTTGCCGTCGTTGTCCACGCGCACGGGCACGGGGAGGGCGTCGTTGGCCGCGTCGAAGGAGCCGACGCGATCGCCGGTCATCACGTCGTAGCGGATCATGTCGCCTGCCGCGGCCACGAGCTCGCCGGTGACGTTGAACTGGATGCCCTCGAGGTTGGCGGGGTTGCCGTCGCCGTCGAGATAGGACGTCCAGGTGAAGGTGGTGAACCCGGGATCGGTCTCGGCGATGTGGATGCGGTTGTCGGTCTGGCTGGCCAGGTAGAGGCGGTTGTCGTTCTCGTAGCCGTCGAAGGTGATGCCGGTGAGCTGGCCGGCGCCGGCCGGGACGGTCAGCGTGGTCTCGAAGGCGTAGTCTGCCGCGGCGTACTTGTTGAGGCGGTCGGTGCCGCCGGTGGACGTGGTCGTGTACAGGTTGCCCAGGCGGTCGAAGATGACGTTCTCGGTGGCCTCGGGGTCGACCTTGGGGTAGCGGGCGTACTCGACGCCGTAGTCGCTGAACTCCACGAAGGCGCTGTACGCGGCCACCACGAGGTTGCCGCGCTCGTTGAACGCCAGGCCGTTGGGGCCGTAGGTGAAGCTCTCGGAGGCCACCTCCGAGAACAGCTCGTGGGTGAACGACTGCACGAAGGCCAGGGTCTGGGCGTCGTAGACGCGCACCTCGTCGGTGCGGGACGAGGACACGAACAGCTGGCCCGAGACGAAGTTGCCGCCGAGGCCGGTGGCGATCTCGAAGGGGGTCACCGGCGACGAGAGGATCTGCGGCGGGTGGTTGCCGGGGTCGTGATCGTCGTCGTCCGCCGCGACGTCGTCGTCATCGTCCGCCGCCGTGTCGTCGTCGCCGGTCCCGCTCTCGAAGGTTCCGGTGCAGCCGAGCGCGAGCGCGGCGATCCCGGCGAGCAATACGAGCCATGGGATGCGTGTTTCGTGTCTGGACACGGGCCCTCCCTTCCCCGACCATCGTACAACGGTCCCCGGTCGGGGGGGCCGGAAGCCACGGGAAGGACGCTCGTCATGCTCGATTCCTGGATCGCCACCGCCCGGCAGCGCGGCGCCAGCGACCTGCACGTGGAGGCGGGGATGCCCCTGGCGGTCCGCGTGCGCGGGGACCTGCAGACCCTCGGCGATCCCCTGTCCGGCCAGGAGGTGCTGGCCGCGGCGAAGCAGGTGGTGGGCAAGCAGTGGCCGGCCTTCGTCCAGCGCCGGTCGTTCGACGCGTCGCGCGTGCTGCAGGGCGTGCAGTGCCGCATCAACGTCCTGGCCACGGCGCGGGGTGTGGGCATGGCCGTGCGCCTGCTCGCGGGGTTCCAGCCCACCCTCGACGGGCTGAACCTGCACCCGGAGCTGGCCCGCCTGGTCCAGCCGAGCCACGGCCTGGTGGTGGTGTGCGGGCCGACGGGATCGGGCAAGACCACCACCCTGGCGGCGTTGATCCAGGTGATCAACCTGGGCAAGCCGCGCCACGTCGTGACCATCGAGAACCCCATCGAGTACCACCTGCGGCCCCGGCGCGCGTTCATCCGCCAGCGGGAGGTGGGCCGCGACACCCCGTCGTTCGAGCAGGCGCTGCTCGACGCCCTGCGCGAGGACCCGGACGTGCTCATGGTCGGCGAGATGCGCCAGCCGCGCACCATGCAGCTGACCCTGGACGCGGCGGAGACCGGCCACCTGGTGCTGGCCACCATGCACTCGTCCACGGCCACCGAGTCCCTGCAGCGCATCGTCTCTGCCTTCCCCCCCGAGGTCCAGGCGAGCGTGCGCGCCCAGCTGGCCGACTGCCTGCACGCGGTGCTGGCCCAGCGGCTGGTGTACCGGCCCGATGCGGGCATGCGCGTGGCCGAGTGTGAGCTGCTGGTGGCCACGGACGCGGTGCGCAAGGCCGTGCGGGACGGGCAGTACTTCAAGCTGCAGTCCATGATGGAGACGGCGGCCGCCGACGGCATGTGGACGTTCGACCGCTACGGCCGCTGGCTCGCCGGCAAGCGCACGTGGCGATCGCCGGACGAGGGCAAGGAGGGCGACGCCACCCCGAGCCGCCTGGTCGATCTGCCCGAGGCGACGACTCAGACCGCCCCGACCGCACAGGCCCAGGCTGCGCCGTCGGCGACCCCATCCATCGCGGCCGGGCCCTCCTCGCCGGCCGAGCCCGTGGCCGGCACCGAGCACGCCGACGGTGTGATCGTCATCGACGAGGACGACACTGGCGCCATCGACGAGCTGATGGCCGACCTCGCGCGGAAGTAATCGTTGTAGGATTCGTCCTCGTCATGACGGAGCTCACACCTGTCCAGGAGCGAGGCCTCGCCGAGCAGGCGCTGGAGAACCTCGTCCACCAGTTCGCGCGGCCGCTGGATTTCCTGCGTGAGCTCGTCCAGAACGCCATCGACGCGGGCACGACGCGGGTGGAGGTGTGGACCCGGTTCGCGGCGCCGGCCGAGGGGGAGGATCTCGGGGTGCTCGAGATCCACGTGGACGACTTCGGCGAGGGCATGGACGAGGCGATCATCGACACGCAGCTGACGCGGATGTTCTCGTCCACCAAGGAAGACGACCTCACCAAGATCGGCAAGTTCGGTATCGGCTTCACGTCGGTGTTCGCCATCGAACCGGACGCGCTGTTGCTGCGCACGGGCCGCCACGGCGAGTCGTGGGAGCTGCTGTTCCACCCGGACCGCAGCTTCGACAAGGTCCGCGTGGACGACGCGCTGGTGGGCACGCAGGTGACCCTGTTCAAGCGGATGGCCGCCAGGTCGGTGCCGGCGTTCGTCGAGGAATGCCGGTTCGTGCTGTCGTACTGGTGCGTGCACTCGGACACGCCGGTCGTGTTCGGGGAACGCGGTGAGGGCGAGGGTGAGGCCGAGCCCGCGGCGGCGGATCCCGACGATCCCTTCGCGGCCTTCGACGCCCCCGTCGACGGGGGTGAGCTCGAGGCCGTGACGCGCCCCCTCGACCTGGACGCGTCGCCGCAGGTGGCGCTGAAGCGCGACGGCGTGGAGGTGATCGTCGGCCACGCCGACCACCCCCGCTACGGCTTCTACAACGGCGGCCTGACCCTGCTGTCCACGGACAACCCCGACGCGCTGGGCGGCCACGTCCAGCAGCTGAGTCACCTGGCATTCAAGGTCAAGTACGACCGCCTGGAGCACACCCTGACCCGCGACAACGTGCTGATGGACCAGCACTGGAGCAAGGCGGTGGGGGTGCTGATGGAGGCGGCCGACAAGCTGCGCGAACAGCTCGTGAGAGACACGCAGCAGGCGGCGAAGAACGGCGAGGGGCTCGACCGCTGGCACGATCTGCTCGCCCGGGAGTGCCTGGCCACGGAGGTGCACAAGGCCCACGGCTACCAGGATCTGCCCTTGCTGGCCGACAGCCGGGGCCGCCCCACCAGCCTCTCGGACGTGGCCCGGCTGGAGGAGCGGTACGACGCGGTGTTGCTCGCCCCGGCGAACGACTCTCTGCGCGGGGCGCTCGAGGAGTGGGGCGTGCGCATGATCCCCGACGAGCCGTCCACGCTGCGGTTCCTGCTGGCCGGCTTCCCCCCGAACGAGCGCTGGTGGACGCGCAAGGAACGGCACTTCCGCCGCGCCGACGAGATCTTCGTGCTGCCCGATCGCGTCCCTGAAGACGAGAGCACCGCCGACGAGCGGGACCTGCTGCAGCGCACGGCCCTGTTCCTGGAGGAGGCCGTCGAGCGGGCCATCCCGCTGGCGCTGGGCGACCTGGCCGGCCACTACAGCTACGGCGAGCTGCCCCTGGCCGTGGACGCGCCGTCCGCCGGCAGCGCGTGTCGCCGCGACGTGCGGGTCTCCCTGCGCAGCCGTCACGCGCGCCGCTACGGGCTGGTGATCCACCGCCAGCACCCCCTGTTCCAGGCCACCCTGGCCGCGGCCGGCAAGGACCCGTACCTCGCCGCCTACGGGCTGGCGCTGGCCCTGCTACACACCGGCGGCGCGCGCCACCCCCGCAGCTTCAAGGCCATCCGCAGGCGATGCCTCGATGGGCCCGCTGGATCGGGGGATGCCCCGTGAGCCAGCTCGACGCCCTGCTGGACCGCAGCCGCTCGCCCGGATCGTTCGTGGAGCGGCGCACGTTCACCCTGTCGCGGGCCAAGGCCATCGGCAAGCTGCGGGAGTTTGCCCTGCGCAACCCGCGCGAGTACGTGCTGGAGCTGATCCAGTCCGCCGTGTTCAGCGGCGCCACGTACATCGCCGTGGACGTGGACGATTCGCGCTGCACCGTGGCCTGGGTGGGGGGCAAGCCGTTCACCGAGCGGCAGCTGTCGGCCCTGTTCGACCACCTGTTCCTCGACCGCAACGACCTGGAGCACCGCCCCGTCGTCCAGCTGGCCGTGGCCCTCAACGCCGTGCTGCAGCGCAAGCCGCGCAAGCTCCGCATCGAGTCCGGCAGCGGCCGCGCCTCGGAGACCGTCCGCATCGACCTCGACCGTAAGGGCAAGGGGGTGCTGGGCGTGCCCGAGGACGCCCTCTCCGGCACCTACGTCACCGCCGAGTTCGGCTGGGGCTGGTTCGACCGCTTCGGCGACGACGATCCCACCGTGGAGGAGACGCTGATCGAGGAGCGCTGCCGCTACTCGCCGGTGCCGATCCTGCTCAACGGCCGCGCCCCCTTCGGCTACCGGGCCAGCCGCAAGCTGGCCATGGTCGGCTGCCCCCACTTCCACAGCTTCGACGACGGGACACGCCACGGCGTCGTCGCGGTCCCGCCGCGCACGCCCTCGGCGTGGGGATTCGCCCTGGTGGTGGGCGGCGTACGCATCACCACCGCGGACCTGCCCGAGCTCGGGTACGTGCCCGCCGGCATCGGGGGCCGTGAGAACCCCACGCCCCTGGCCGGCGTGGTGGTGGACGACACCCTGCTCAAGACCGCCGACCACTCGGACATCGTGCGCGAGCGCCGCTTCGCCGAGATGCTCCACGCGGTGCAGCCCCACGCCACCAAGCTGATCCGCGCCCTGGCCCGCGGCGAGTACGCTCCGCCCGCCCTGCCCGAGCTCGTGGGGGGCGCCAAGGTGGCCGAGGCGATCCCCGACATGGTCGAGCAGCTCGCGCCGCGGCCGGCGTTCCCGGCCTCGGCCCTGGCGGACATCCCCGAGGGGACCCCCGTGTTCCGGGTGCGACCCCAGGACGTCGACGCGCTGGAGGACTCCACCCGCCCCGACCGCTTCCCCCACCCGGTCCTCGTGATCCCGGACCGGCAGGTCATCGCCCTGGAGGAGGCCGCACCGCAGCTGTCCATCCACGGCCTGGGCAGCCCCGCCGAGGTGGCCCTGGTGGACCGGATGCTCGAGCGCCGCGTGTCGCAGCGGGAGCACGTGGTCTCGTACACGGATCCCGAGGACCCCGCCCGCGTGGGCACCCTGCGCCTGCAGCTCCACGTGTCCGGTCCGCCACCGCTGCTCGCCGATCCCGGCGCCGGTGACGTGAGCGTGCTCGTGGCGTCCAGCGGCCGGGTCGAGCGATGCGAGTCCACCCCCCTGGGCCTGCCGCGCGTGAGCGCCCACCTCGATCTGGGGCGGGCGCCGCTGCCCGACGAGGACATGCCCATTGCCGGCCTCGACCAGGCCGTGCTCGACGGCGCGTGGGGGCTGCTCGGGGACGGGGAGACCGACGCGGAGCAGGACCTGCTGGCCGCGCTGCTGGCCGCGCACATGCAGCCCCACTTCGTGGTCCGCGACGGTGAGACCACCCTGGAGATCGGGTTCCCGGACTCCATCAGCGTGGATATCGGTCGAGCGCGGCGCCTGCCCCTCGCGCCGTCCGGCGAGGGCCACCTGTGCTTCGACGACCTCGTGGCCGCGATGGGCACCGAGGAGATCCGCGCCGTGGCGCACGAGTACCTCGACCGCCTCAGCCCCCTCGAGGAGAAGCTGGGCGCGGGTCACCTGACCTGCCCCGAGCTCGCGCGAGATGCCGTGGCCGCGGTGGGCCGCGGCCGCTTCGGCTGGTCGCCGCTGGAGGATCCGGACAGCCCGGGCCGCCGACGGCAGCGGCTGCTGTGGGTTTGCCCCTGTCGGGGGCCCGAGCTCGCCCGGGAGGGGTGGACGCAGGTGGATCTCGGCCTGCCCTTCGTCGGGGCGGCCGTGCGCGACGGCACCGTCGAGGGCGACGACGGCGAGGTGGACTGGGAGCCCGGCCTGCTCGAGCTGCTGCGCAAGCTGCTGCGCGTGCTCACGCCCGACGCCCACGGCGTGCCCCCGCGGGACCGCAGGGCCCTGCGCATGGCCGCGCTCCACGTCGCCCATGAGCTGGAACGGCTCAACTACGATCCGCTGCTCGAGGCCCTGGGCGACGCCACCTTCCACACCCTCGACGAGCTACGCGCCCTGCCCGGACACTCGGCCTGGCCCCGCCACGGCCCGGCCGTGCTGCAGCACGGGGTGGTCCAGCTGTACCTGGACGAGCTGCGGGTGCTCGAACGATCCGGCCCCATCCCGGTGCGCTACGACGATCCGCCCGAGGTCTGGGACTCCCTGGCCCGGCCGGGTAGCGCGGGCTGGCTGGTGCGCCGCGAGGTGCAGATCTACGGGATCCGTGGCTGGATCGGCCTGCGTCTCCCCTTCGATGCCACCGCCGGCGTGTTCATGCAGGCCGAGGGTGTCCGCATCGCCCTGCCCGACGTGGACCTCCAGCTCCCGTGCCACGGGCTGCTGCGCAACCTCGGCGGCGCCACCCAGGTCACCGATACCCAGCGCCAGCTGCTGCTGCTGGAGCGCGATCGCCTGTACAGCGACCTCGGCGCCGTGCTCCGCAGTGGCGACGACGACGCGCGCGCCGCCGCCGAGCAGTACGCCCAGCTGTACCGCAACGCCCAGGTCGCCATCGAACCGCCCCCGCGGCCCCAGCGCAGCACCGTGACCGCCGACCGCATCGACGCCAACTGCGAGCTGATGCGGGAGCGGATCATCGAGGCCAGCGGCGGCGTCCTCGAGGACGTCCTGACCGTGATCACCGCCGACCACGCCACCCCTGCACACGCCCTCGTCCGCATCCGACTGCACCGGCACCACACCCACGTCCTGATCAACCGCCGCCTCCCCACCGGCCACGCCGCCGTGACCCGCCCCGGTCGAGCGCGCGAGATGGTGCTGATGGAGATCGTGCGCCAGCTCTCGGCGTGGGCCGCCAACAAGCACTTCGCCTTCGACCTGCTGCAGGCCCAGTGCATCCTCGTGGCGCAGCGGCTGGACTGGCCCGAAGCGGGGGCGACCTAACCCGGAGTCAGCGGCACCACCGCCACCTCGCACCCGTGGGCGCGGGCCCAGTCCTGCGTGGCGTCGACCATGGATGGGGACGCGGCGAAGCGCCGCTCGCGGAAGATGCCGGCGCCTTCGGGGGCGCGCTCGTCCGGGTCGTCGCGGCGGAGGGGATCGCGGGTCGCAGAGTGGCGCACGTCGTCGCCGAGGACCTCGGTGGCCAGGTGGAGCAACAGGCCGCGGCTCAGCTCGTCGGGCACGCCGGCGGGGCGAGGAAAACCCGGGAACCAGAACGGCCCCACCGCGGATCGCGCGAGCCGAGCGGTGCGCGCGCCCGTGCCGGCGCCGAGCTGCTGGGCCAGGGCCAGCAGGGGGGTGGCGGCGTGGCGGGCGAAGAGGTGGATCAGACCGGAGCGGGCGGTGACGGAGTCGTCCCGGTGCACCTCGAGGAGGCCCTCGGACCAGCCGGGCGGTCCGGCCAGATCCGCGTGGATGCGCACCCACAGGCCCGTGGCAGACAGGCAGTCGTACGCGGCGCGGAACTCCTCGGTGGAGCCCCGCTTGCGCGGCACCACCTGCAGCCGCGACGCGGGCAACAGCGAACACGCACGCAGATGGTCATGCAAGGCCAGCCGCGACCGCATGCGCGTGGCCAGATCCGCGTCCAGGGCGCCGAGGTTGCCCAGATCCGCGCCGCGGTCGGCGTCGCGCTTGCCGCGGCGTTCCCGGGCCAGCGCCTGCTCGGCCGTGGCGCGGGCCAGCCAGACAAAGGCCGGCAGGCCGGATCGATCGTCCACCTCGGCGGGCAGCAGCAGGTCCCCGGACAGGCGGGGGTCGAGCGCCTCGAGGTGGGCCAGCGCCTCGTCCAGGGGCACGTAGTCGTCGTGGGGGGCCAGGGCGAAGAGCCCGGCGTGCAGGGCCCGCAGGTAGGGGCCGACCCGGGGACGATCTAGCTCCACGGGGTCACTCCGACAGCGCCTCGACCTCGGCCAGGGCGGCGTCGCGCAGGGCGCGGTCGGCCAGCTCGCGCGACTTCTCGCGGCTGATGGCGTCGAGGTCGTCCACCAGCAGCAGGCCGTCCACCTCGGCGCGGGTCTCGATCTGGGCGTTGAGGTCCGGCAGCACGTGGGTCAGCAGGTGCTGCGCCTGGGCCACGTACCGCTGGGTGGCGACCATGGCCTGGTCGAGATCGGCCATGGAGGCCTTGAGCTCGTGCACCACCAGGTGGGCGTCCGCGGCCATGCCCAGCGCCTGGATCTGCCGCCCCGCGGCGTTGACCGCCGACTCCGCCCCCAGGACGAAGCGAGCCATCTCCTCGTGCAACTCCTGCACCGTGTCGCGCAGGGACCGCGCCGCGGGCAGCTCGGCGCGGGTGAGCTTGTCCGAAGCGGTGAACAGCTCCAGCGCCAGGGTCTCGCTGCGCTGGCGGAAGCGCAGGGAGTCGAGCTCACGCTCCTCCTCCGGGTCCTCGGAGCCCCCGTCCTCCAGGTCGGCGATGGCCTCCTCCAGCGCCAGCACCGCCTGGGCGGCCAGCGTGCGGTTCTTCACCGCATCGACGGCCTCGGCGTGCATCGCGTCCACCTGTTGCTGGAGCTCCAGCGCGCACCGCTGCAGCTCGTCGGTGAAGGCAGCGGCGCGGCGCAGGGACTGGCTGGTGGCCTCGTACCGTCGCAGCAGGTCCTCGGCCACGGACCGCCGCTGGAGGATGGCCCGGCGGCGGGCGAACGCCCGGGTCAGCAGGGCCACCAGTCCGGAGTCCGGCTCGGCCTGTTGCAGGGTGTCGAGCACCTCGGCCTGCGCCGTGATCCCGCCGAGCTCCTCGCCGAGCTCCGAGGACAGCTGCTCCTGCTCCCGCGACAGCTCCTCGACCCGCTTGACCGACTCGCGGTGCTTGCGCTTGAGCGCGTCCCGCCGCGCGACCAGCTTCTCCTGCGACAGCGTCCCGCCCCGGTAATGCGGTCGCGTCCTGTCGGCGGTCATCTCACCCATTCAACCTTCAACCATCAACCTTCAACCTTCAACCGTTCATGATTCCGTGGTGGCACCAGCAGGGCTGGTTGCGTTCTCGATCCCACAGGTGCAGCGAGTTGCCCCGGCACACGTTCCACTGCTTGCAGTCCCCGCAGGCGCCCTCCCGGGTCCAGCTGCGGTCGCGGAACAGCTCGTAGCGATTCTCCCACACGTCGACGAAGTCGTCCTCGCTCAGGTTGCCCTGGGTCATCCAGGCCGGGAGGTTGGGGCACGCGGCGATGGCCCCATCCACCATGATCCCGGCGATGTTCACGCCGGCGCGGCAGAAGTACGGGGTGTCGCGGACCCGGTCCTCCCAGTCCCAACCGAGGTAGCCCTCCTCGGACAGGTTGACCACCAGGGACTCGGCCTTGCCGCGCTCCCGCAACCGGGCGATGGCCTCCACGAGTTCGCGGATGCCGGCCTCGTCCAGCAACACGTCGTCGTTCCCGCGGGCGCGCCCGGCCGGGAAGATGTTGAACACCCGCCAGTGGGTGGCCCCCAGGTCGCGCACCATCTCGTAGGTCTCGTCGAGCCGGCCGAGCACCCGCGGCGTGACGCAGGTGATGGCCTCGACGATGGGGATGCGCTCGGCGCACAGCGCGGTGATGGCGTCGCAGGCGCGGTCGAACGAACCCGGGCGGTTGCGCAGCCAGTCGTGATGCTCCTGGGGGCCGTCGAGGGACACCACGATGCTCTGCAGACCGACGTCGCGCAGCTGCCGGGCCCGCCGCTGGTTCAGCGTGTAGCCGTTGGTGACCATGCCCAGCTTGAAGCCCAGCTCCCGCACCGGGGCCAGGACGTCGAACAGATCGGGCCGCACCAGCGGCTCGCCGCCGGTCACCACGAGCATGATGTTGCGCGCGTCGTACGCCGAGGCGATGGCCTCGAGGGCCTCCAGCACGGTCTCGCCCGGGAGGTCGGGCTGGCCCTCGTCCTTGCCGCAGTCGGACCCGCAGTGCAGGCACGACAGGTTGCAGCGCCGCGTGCTCTCCCAGAACAGGTACTTGAGGTCGTGCAGGTCTGCTTCGAGATCCTGCACCAGGCTCCAGCGCTTGCTCATGATGGCGGAACGGAGGGTCTTGAGCATGGCGGGCCCGTGCGCGGGCTGGGTTCAGGGTCGAGGGAGCTACTGCGAGGAGTCGTCGTCGTCGCCGGGGGCCGCGTCGTCGTCGTCCGCGGACGCCGAGTCGTCGTCGTCCACGGGTGTCATGTCCATCGCGCCGTAGCACGCAGCGATGACGACGCCGATGCCCGTACACAGCGCCGTGAGCATGATCGCCTTGAGCTTGCGGTTGAGTTTCATCTGCCCTCCCGGCACCTCGGCCCCTCGGAACGTCTGTCCATGTTACCACGGCGGGGTACAATCCGTTCTTTCCAGGAGGCCCCCATGAAGTGGATCGCGTTGATCGCCGCGCTGGCGATGTTCCCCGGATGTTTCGGCAAGAGTGCCCCGACGACGAACGACACCCCCGAGCCGGCGACGGTCCCGCCACCCCCCGATGGCGAGGGGCCGCTGGACCGCGAGGATCAGGATCCGCTGGTGGTCGGGGAGGAGGGCGGCGTGAAGGACGCGGTGGGCCAGGTGGCGGTGTTCGAGGGCAAGGCGGTCAACGCCAAGCTCGGGGCCGCGGTGGACTCGGACCAGGGGGTGGTCTACTGCCTGGGCATGGACGCGTGGCCCGACGACGTCGTCGGCGAGGACGTCTCGGTCAAGGGCCGCCTGGAGCGGACCGACCAGTTCAAGGCGGAGGTGGCCGAGGACGGCGCCATCAGCCAGGGTACGGCCGGCGGGGATCTGGTGCTGCACGACGTCTCGTACGACGTGGTTGGCGAGGAACCCGGCGAGGAGCCGCCCGCCGAGGCGAAACCCGCGAAGTAGCCTGCTCAGCCCTCCGTCTCGGCCGGCACCTTCGCCGGCTTGCGCCCCATCCACGCCTTCATGATCACCCCCCACAGGGCGCCCGCGCCGATGCACACCGGCAGCAGCAAGATGGCCAGGGTCACCCCCACCCCTGCGGTCACGGCGAGCTCGGCCGCGCCGACGGCGCCGATCATCAACGCCACGGCCATGGCCGTCAGCCCCAGCGTCAGCGGCGCGCCCACCATCAGCAGGTACAGCGCGCCCCCGAAGTACAGGGTCCCGATCTTCATCCAGTTCAGAGGGGGGTGATCCACGTGTTGCATCGCCCCCAACCGCTCCATCTCCATGTCCAGGTACCGCTGCCGCATCAGCAGCACCGGCAACAGCCACAGGGGCGCGCTGAACAGCTCGATCAACAACGCCAGCAGATTGCGCACCGAGGGGATCTTCCCGCCACATTCGGGGCACCGCAGCCCCATCCAGTGGGCAAACGCGTTGGCCCGGGCCCACAGCATGTTGTTGTGGAAGGTCCCGCACTCCGGGCAATGCAGCCAGCTGCGGTGCGGCACATCCTTGTCGCAGGTCTCGCAGGTGAACACGTGCGCGGGCACCCGCTGGCCCAGCAACGTCTCGTTGATCGCCAGGCCGGGGTTGAGCCGCCAGTGCCAGTTCACGAAGCTGTGCGGCCCCTGGCGCTTGTGCTTGGTCTGGCCGCAGTCGGGGCAGGTGAAGTCGGGATCCATGGGCGGATGATACCCCCTCCGGGCACGAACCGACCCGTCCCGCGGGCACCTCGTGTGCTGCACTCTTGGGGCAGGACCGCGCGTCGAGATACACGGCGGTCACGGGAGACACCATGAAGACGATCTTGATCACCTTGCTGGCCGCTTTCGCGCTGGTCTGGGCGCCCACCGCCCTGGCCGATGTCGCGCCCGATCCTGGAGACGACGACGACGACGATGACGACGTCGTCGCGGAGGAGACATGCACCGCCGAGAACCAGGAGGACGAGAATCCCGGGTTCACCTGTGAGGAATGCGTCGGCGAGTTCGAGAATGACTGCGTGGAGCACTTCGAAGGCACCAGCTACGAGCTGGTCTGCTTCGACACCGGCGAACCATCGACCGCGGTGTGGTGCGGCGAGGACACCGGCCCCAGCGCGACCTGCGCCGTGGCGGCGAGCCGGGGCGCTGCAGGCGCGTTGGGCGCCATGCTGGCACTGTTCGCCGTCGCTGCCCTGCGACGCCGGCTTCCCTGACCCCCACTTGGCACGGCCCTTGCGAGGTCACCCCTTCGGGAGGTGACCATGCACGAAGTCACACAGGCGACCGACCGATTTTCGGTCGCCACCGTCCGGAAATCGGACGCCGAACGTCAGCTGAGGGAGCGCTTCGGGCTGCCGGGATTCTTTCCGTGGCAGCGCGAGGCGATCTCCGAACTCCTCCAGGGCAACCGCAAGGTCCTCGTCGTGGCCCCCACCGGCGGGGGCAAGTCGCTTTGCTATCAGTTCCCGGCGACGATGCTGCCCGGCACCACGGTGGTGGTGTCGCCGCTGGTGGCGCTGATGGAGGACCAGGTGCGGGGGCTGGAGGCGCGGGGGATACGGGCCACGTGGCTGTCGTCCACCCTGTCGGGCGACGAACGCCGGGACCGCATCCGCGGCATCCGCGCGGGGCGATACCAGCTGGTCTACCTGGCTCCGGAGCGGCTCGCGCTCGAGGGCACGGTGGAGATGCTGGCGCGGATGAAGCCGCCGCTCGTGGCCATCGACGAGGCCCACTGCATCGCCCAGTGGGGCCACGACTTCCGGCCGGACTACCTGAGTCTGCGCGCCGTACTCGAGGCGCTGCAGCCACCCCGCGTGCTGGCGTGTACCGCCACGGCGACCCCAGCCGTGCGGGCGGAGATCCTCGACCAGCTGGGGCTGGAGGGGGCGACGGTGATCCTGCGCGGCTTCGCGCGGCCGAACCTCGGCCTGGCGGCGAGGGACGTGCCCGGAGCGGGGCAGCGCCGCACCGTGGCCCTGGCCGAGCTGCGTCGGGCGATCGGGGATCCGGCGAGGAGCGAAGGCGCGGCGATCGTCTACGCCGGCACGCGCCGCGAGACCGAGCAGACCGCGGACGTCATCGGGGCGTGCGGCTGGCGCACCGCGCCCTACCACGCGGGCCTGGACGGCGACGTGCGCAGCAAGGTCAACCGCGCGTTCGCGGCCGGACGACTCGACGTGGTCGTGGCGACCAACGCGTTCGGCATGGGGATCGACCGGCCGGACATCCGCGCGGTGATCCACGTCAACGCGCCAGGGTCCATCGAGGCGTACTACCAGGAGGTGGGCCGTGCCGGCCGCGACGGCGAGCCCGCGCAGGGCCTGCTGCTGAGCTCGTCGTCCGATTTCTCCCTGCGCAAGCGGCTGCTGCTGCGCGACTCCGAACAGGGAACGGACGACCCCGGCTTCCGTCGCAAGTGGGGCCTGTTCCTGGAGCTCATGCGTTACGCCGAGGCGGGCAGCTGCCGGCACGACTACATCCTGCGGTACTTCGGCGACGAGCGAGAGGCGCTGGGCGGCTGCGGGCGGTGCGACGTGTGCGCCCAGCTGCGGCGTCTGGGAGGCGAGCCCGGAGGCAGCCTCGTTCTCGAACGGGACTCCGAACGGGTCCGCACGGCGCTGGCCGGGGTGCAACAGGTCGGGCGACGGGCCGGGCTCGCGGCCATCGCCGAGATGCTGAGCGGATCGCGATCCCAGCGGGTGCAGCGGCTGCGCCTGGATCAGCTCGCCGCCCACGGCTCGCTGGTGTCGTATCCCCGCGACTGGGTCAAGGTGCTCCTACGCCGCTGCCTCAGCGCGGGCCTGCTGGACGTCACCGCCAGCAACCGACCGGTGCCCTACCTCACGGCCGAGGGGAGGGCGGTGCTACAGGGGGAGGCGGAGTCGAGGGTTCTGTTGCCCGCGACACGCGGGAGGCCGATCTTGCCGAAGCCAGCCCCCAGGCCGAAGCCGGTCGAGTCGGCTAGACCTCGTACACCCCCGTGGGCACCGTCCGAGTGCCGTCGCAGTCGTTGTCGGCTGGCGCGTCGTACGTGGCGAGGCGATCGACCACGTCGGTGTCGAGGAAGCCGCGATCGGGGTCGCCGACGATCACCCGGGCGCCGCGAGCCTTGAGGTCGACCAGCCAGGTCGTGGACCGCTCCGACTCGCCCGCGTCGTAGACCATGTCCCCGGCCAGGACCACATCCCAGTCGCGGCTCAGATCGCCGACCAGATCGCGAGACGTGATGTCGAGCTGCACGCCGTTGAGCTCGGCGTTGAGGGCGGCGGCCGCCGCTGCGGTGGGATCGGTGTCCGCGGCGAGCACCTCGGCGGCGCCGCTCAGGACCGCGGCGATGGCCACAAGGCCGCTGCCGGTGCCGAAGTCCAGCACCCGCAGCCCGCGCACCACGTCGGGGTTGTCGAGGATGTAGCGCGCCAGGGCCTGCCCCCCGGACCAGGCGAAGGCCCAGAACGGCCACGGTACGCCGCGGCGGGCGGCCTCGTTCTCGGTGGCCCGCCACAGGGGCGAGTCGGGGGTGATCAGGTACAGGCTGATCTCCGGGCACAGGCCCGGCGTGGCCACGTCCGTGTGCTCGAGGATGAGGTCGCGGGGGCTGTCGCTCAGCTGCGGTTCCTCCACGCCCATGGTACACCTGACCGCAGGGAGACACCCATGGTCTGGAACCGCGACGTGGTGGTCGAGGAGGTGGTCGACGGCCGCGAGTCGGTGCGCCTGGTCAAGAGCCTCCACGAGGTGGTCACCGAGGACGGCATGCGGCTGGTGGTCACGGCCAAGCGCCCGGTCGCCGACGGCGACGGCGACCTCGACTCGCGCGCCCCCATCCTGCTGGTCCACGGCCTGGGCCAGAACCGCTACAGCTGGCACCTGTCCGGCCGCAGCTTCGAGAACTACCTGGTCTCCCGCGGCTTCCGCACCTTCAACCTCGAGCTGCGCGGCCACGGGCTGTCCCGCACCGCCGGCAGCCGCCACCCGCGGAAGGTCTCGGAGTACGTCAAGTACGACGTGCCCGCCGGGCTGGCCCTGGCGCGGCAGGTCACCGGCCACGAAGGCGCCATCTACATCGGCCACAGCCTCGGCGGCCTGATCGGCTACTGGTCCACGCGCGAGACCCTGGCCCAGCTGCGGGGTATGGTCTCGTTCGCCGGGCCGTTCTTCTTCGGCCAGGGCAACCTGCCGCTGCGTCTCGCCGCCCGGGTGGGCAAGACGCCGCTGAACCTGTCCATCATCCGCCTGCTGCCGTCACTGCCGCTGCCCATCGACCGCATCGGCCTGGCCGTGCGCGGCACCCTGCCGTACTGGGAGTTCCCCTACAACCTCTTCCCTCTGCAGGTCTGGCACCCCCGCTCCATCGAGCGAGACCTCCTGCGCGAACGCATCCGCGAGGGCTTCGACCGCACGAGCCTCAACGTGCTGCGGGAGATGGCCGTCTGGGCCGCCGAGGGCCGCTTCACCAGCGACGACCGCCGCGTCGCCCCCGACACCCGCCTGTCCCGCCTGCGCGTCCCCCTCCTGTGCATCGCCGGCGACCGCGACTCGGCCGTGCCGCTGGCCTCCATCGAGCCCGGCTTTCACCGCGCCGGCTCCCCCGACAAGACCCTGCGCACCTACGGCCGCGACACCGACGGCACGCACTTCGGCCACTGCGACCTCATCTGCGGCAAGGCCGCCCCATCCATCGTCTGGCCCGAGGTGGCCGCCTGGATCGAGGCGCACGCGTAGGCAGAAGTCAAAAAGAAGAAGTAAAGAAACACGCCACGACGCCACGACGCCACGACGCCACGTTTGAGTCAGAGGTTGGCTTTCCGGCGTCGCGCCGTTGCGTCGTGGCGTCGTGGCGTGCTTCCCCAAGCCTTGGTCTCTGAAGGCCCCGATGCCACCTTGTCGAGCCCCCCACGGGCCACCGACAGCGAGGCGCCAGAATCAGTAAGGAACGTCCACGAGCTCGTGGGCGTACTCGAAGCGCTGGCCGTTGCTCGACACCTCCACCATACGCACCCGCAGCTCGTCGTCGAAGGTCGCGTCGGTGATGTAGACGGTGTAGAGGTCGTCGCCGACCACCTCCTCCACGTCCACGTGGATGTGGCCGGCGAACTGGGCGTAGACGAGGTCCTCGTACTGCAACAGCAGGGTCTCGAGCTGGCCCAGCTCGTCGAGGTCGAACAGGCCCAGGTGCATGGGGATGTGGGACGCCATGATGACGCTGTCGGTGGCCGTCACCTGGGCGGCGGCAAGGTCGTCGGTGAACCAGGGCAGGGTGCCGTCCTCGAAGTCGTGCAGCTCGCCGGTCTCGGCGAGGGCGCCGTAGGCAGCGCGCGCGCACCAGTCGACCGCGACGAAGTGCACGCCGCGGTGGTCGAAGGAGAAGTTGGAGAACCAGTTGTCCTCCTCGGCGAGGGGGTTGTAGACCGGCGCGACGGTCCGGGACCAGTTGTCCACGTCGCCGCTGAGCGCGTCGTACGTGGGCGTGAAGGTGGTGTCGAAGGCCTCCTCGTCACCGGACTGCACCTCGTTGTCGCCGATCACGGCGGCGTAGGGCATGTCCAGCTCGTCGAGCACGCCGACGATGGTGTCCAGGCCGGCGTTCCAGGCCACGTCGCCCAGGATCAGCACCAGCTCCACCTGACGCGGTTCGGCCACCGAGTTGATCCAGTCGACCGCCGCGATCAGGCGGTCCTGGTTGTCGCCGGCGTTGGTCACGTGGGGATCGGCGATGACGGCGAAGGAGAACACGAACTCCATGGGAGGTTCCGCCGAGTCGTCGTCGTCGCCGGCGGTGGTGTCGTCGTCGTCTCCCGGCGTGGCGTCGTCGTCGTCGTCCACCACGACGCCACTCCCCGGACACCCGGCAAGCGCGAGCGTGCACCACACCGCGATCCAGGCCAGCCAGCGAAGGTCCATGTCGTCCTCTCTCGTCCCGCGGGTCCGCGACCATCCTACCCCAAGCGCGCTTCTGCCCTGGACGAACCCGGCCCAACCGGTATGGTGGTGCCGAGGAGAACACCATGATCAAGACCTCGTGGATCGCACTGGCCCTGGCGCTGGGGCTGGCCCTCGGCGGCTGCCCCGGCGACGACGACGACGACACCGTGGCCGACGACGACGACGCCACCGCGGACGACGACGACGCCACCGCAGACGACGACGACACCACCCCTGCGGACGACGACGACGCCACACCGACGGACGACGACGACGACACGGAAGAGCGCATCGGCCTGTCGGGCAAGATGGGCGAGGCCGTCGCCATCGGCGGCGCCTACACCGGCACCGAGGACATGTACTTCATCGCCGAGGACGGCGACGGCGAGGACGTGTGCCGCATCCGGTACGACGTGACGTCCACGGCCGAGCGGTCCGACTGCGAGATCTACGACTGGGTCTGCGACTGGGCCTTCGACATGGTCGTGTCCAACCCCGCGGTCGTGGCCGAGTCCGACGTGGGCTGCGAGGGCGTGTTCGGCCTGGACGAGGCCGGCGTGGCCGCCCTGGCCGGCACCGAGTTCACCCGCGGCTACCTGCCGGAGTACTTCGGCCACACCACGGTGCTGCTGGAGCTGCAGCCCGACGACACCTGGGCCCCGTTCTGCAACGCCACCTGGGACGCCGGCACCGGCGCGGTCGAGTACAACTGGGTGGACGCGAGCCTGCCCTACTGATCGAGAGCATCCCCACGTCCATGCGCCGTCCCCTGATCCCGGGCCTGCTCGTCGTCTTGTGGCTGCTGGCCCCGCCGGGGTGTGGCAGCGAGAACGACGACGACTCCGCGCCTGCGGACGATGACGACGACCTGGCCGACGACGACGACGCCACCGCCGGGGACGACGACAGCGGGGCCGAGGCCGACGACGACGACGACTCCGCGATCCCCCAGATCGCCCCTGTGGGCGACATCACCGTCACCCTGCACCCCGAGGTCACCACCGTGCCCGTGGTCGCCTGGACCCAGCACACCGCCACCCCCGCGGGCTGGGTCCAGTACTCCTACGAGGGCCGTGACTGGCAGCGCTCCCCGGCCCGCCCCTGCACGGCGGGCGACCACTCGCAGGCCCTGTTCGGCGTACCCGCCGAGACCGAGGTCACCGTCCGCCTGGTCAACGAGATCGACGGGCGCCGCCTGTTCTCGGAGGCCTCCGCGACGATCACCACCGGCGAGCTGCCCCGCGAGCTGCCCGAGCCCACGATGAAGGTCTGGGACCGCGCCGCCACCAGCCCCGGAAACTGGTTCCTGGCCAGCCTCGAGTACCAGAACGAGGACTGGTACCGCGGCCCCTGGTTCCTGTTCGTGCTCGACCGCGAGGGCCGCATCGTGTGGTACTACGCCGTACCCCACAGCCGCTGCACCATGCACGCCCGCGTCGCCCTCGACGGCACCCACGTGCTGCTGGAGGAGACCACCATCTACCAGGGCGACCACGGCGAGGGCTCGCTGCTGCGCCGCCTCACCCTGGGCATGGGCTACGACGAGGAGATCCCGGTGCCGTTCCTCGGCTCCACCTTTGCCGAGACCACCGACGGCACCATCCTGTTCGACGACTACACCGAGATCCCGGTCACCTGGCTGTCCGAGCTGCTGCCCGACGGCACCGTCCGTCAGGTGTGGAACTGCGCCGACTGGGGCCGCGACTACGGCCTCAACGTCTGGGGCTGCGATCCCAACGAGACGATCTGGGTCGAGCCCACCGACACCGTGCTGTGGTCCATGTGGGGCAGCGACACCGTCGTGGAGATCGACCGCGCCACCGGCCAGCTGTTGCACCAGTTCGGCCGCGTGGCCGACGGCTGGTCCTTCGACCCGGCCAAGTCCCGCTTCGAAATGCAGCACTACCCGTACTACACCGACGCGGGCACCCTGCTCACGTCCACCCACACCCTGTCCGATCCCCCGGAGCAGCGCGCCCGCGAGTTCGTCGTGGACGAGCACGACCGCACCCTGCGCGAGATCTGGACCTACGGCGAGGGCGTGGGCAAGTACGCCACCTACGCGGGCGAGGCCCTGCGCCTGCCCGGCGGCAACACCCTGATCAACTACGGCACCGGCGCCGACCTGCGGGAGGTCACCCACGACAAGGAGGTGGTCTGGGAGGTGGAGTGGGACGACACCTACCTCATCGGCCACGTCTCCCTGATCGAGGACCTGTACGCGCTGGACCGCGGCCCGGGAAGACCCGGCGCCGCCCACGTGTTCGAGGGCCCATGAAACCGCCTAGCAAGCCGGTTGCATTCCTGGCCGGGGGGAAGCTCAGCGTGGTCACCGCCGAAGGCGAGGCCACCCAGTACGAGTCCCAGTTCGGCCAGCAGATCCAGGACCGCGCCCTGTCCATCCGCCGACGCAACGCCTGGAAGTTCCAGGGCACCGGCGGGATGTTCATGGGCGGGGGTCTGGTCAACGCCGCCGCCGACGCCGCCGTCACCCCGGCGCCGCCGATCAACCACCTGTGCCGCGGCCGCGACGACGGCCGGCTGCTGTACAGCCTCGACAGCGGCGAGGTCAGCGGCGTGTTCGCCGTCGAGCGCGACACCGGCGACGAGCAGCGCCTCTTCCACACCAACGAGGCCCACCTCGTCGGCATCGCCCCCGGCCCCGGCGACACCTCCATGACCTGCTCGGTGGTCACCGGCAACGGCACCACCAACCTCGCCCTGCTCGACATGCACCGCGGCGGCCTGCGCGAGATCACCGAAGGTGACTCGGTGGACGAGAGCCCCCGCTGGCACCCCTCGGACCGCCAGAAGCTGCTCTATCAATCGGCCGGCGTCGGCCGAAACGAGCAGGGATTCCCCGTGGCCCTCGGCCCCTACGCGGCCCAGTGCCTGGACTTCGCCGAAGGCGACATCGCCACCCTCGCCGAGGACCCCGGCCACGACCTGCTGTCCCCCCAGCTCGACTCGGACGGCAACCTCTACTACGTCCGCCGCCCCTACAAGGGCCCCCGCGGCCCGGCCTGGTGGGAGGTCCTGCGCGCGATCCTGCTGTTCCCCGTGCACTTCTTCCTGATGTTCTTCCACATCGTCAACAACTTCACCGCGTCGTTCACCCGCAAGCCGCTGCTCAAGGCCGGCGGGCCCGACCAGCAGGTGGACGAGAAGATCCTCCTGTGGGGCCAGGTGGTGGACATCACCGAGCGCGCCCGCGGCCGCAACCGCGGCGATCTCACCGACGACGACACCCCCATGGTCCCCGACACCTGGCAGCTCATCCGCCAGCACCCCGAGGGGCACACCGAGACGCTGGCCAAGGGCGTCGTCTCGTTCGACCTCGCCCCCGACGACACCGTCGTGTTCACCAACGGCCGCGCCGTCTTCGAGATCGACGACCGCGGCAAGCCCCACCGCATCGCCCGCGGCCGGCAGATCCGCCAGGTCGTGTGGGCCTGAAGAAAAGGGACGTTCGGCAAAAAAAAACATTTTGAGAGCCGAAAAGTGGGTTGTTGGGGACGGCCCCATTGATATAGGGGCCC
>CAZLEO010000042.1:24433-41846 GCA_964558555.1 uncultured Rickettsiales bacterium
AAAAACCCGGCCGGTCCCAAAAAACCAATTTTTGGGGGGCAAAATTTTTTTTTTGTGGCCAACGTCCCTTTTCTTCTGCGACCCGGTAGGATCCCCACGGGGCAGATGCCTCGTGGAGGGTAGGGGATGCGCTTCGTTCCGATCTGGTGGGCCGTCCTGGTCCTGGTCTCTTGTGGCCCCAAACCTCAGCCGCAGGTCGTCGACGAGTTCCCGCGGGACACGTTGATCGTGGCGTTCTCGGCGGATGTGGAGAGCCTGATCTCGGTGGTGCCGCAGTCGGGGGCGGACATGGAGGTGCTGGCGGCGATGACGCAGATGCCGCTGCTGCCGGAGTTCGACTGCGGGCTGAAGTACCGGCCGTTGATCGCAAAGGAGTGGTCGTTCTCGGAGGACGGCAAGACGCTGTCGATGACCCTGTCGGACGACTTCACGTGGACGGACGGGACGAAGGTGACGGCGCAGGACGTGGCGTTCACCTACGAGCTGATCGCGGACGAGGCGGTGGCGAGCCCGCGCCGTGACTTCATCGAGCACATGGTCGAGGGCGCCGCGCCGCGGGTGGTGGACGACACGCACCTGGTGTTCGAGTTCACGCAGGCGTACGACCAGAGGACGATGCTGGCGCACGCGACGGGCGTGGAGCTGATCCCGAAGCACGCGCTGGCCGAGGCGGACCGGGGGAGCCTGAGGGGACACGCGTTCCACGACAATCCGGTGACGAACGGTCCGTTCAAGCTGGAGTCGCGGGATCCGGGACAGACGATCACGCTGGTGCCCAACGAGGCGTGGTCGGGCCCCGACGAGATGAAGCCGAAGCTCAAGCGGGTGATCCTCAAGATCCTGCCGGAGTACTCCACGCAGCTGCTGGAGCTGGAGGGGGGCTCGGTGGACATGGTCATGGGGCTGAGCGTGGCGGACGCGGACCGTGTGGCGCGCGAGCACACCGAGATCGCCATCAAGCGGCGCGGTTACCGGGCCATGGAGTACGTGGGCTACAACCAGATCGACCCGGCGCGATACCAGGCGCTGGTGGAGAAGGCGGGCGACACGCCCGTGGACCCGGCCGACGCCGGACCGCACCCGCTGCTGGGGGACGTGCGGATCCGCCAGGCCATGACCCAGGCCGTCGACATCGACCGGATGATGCGCGACCACTTCGCGTCCGAGGCCACGGGGGAGGTGTACGCGCAGCGGGCCGTGGGCACGATTTCGCCGTCGCTGTGCAACGAGCACGCAGACGACGTGGCGCTGCTGCCGTACGACCTCGTGGCGGCGCGGGCGCTCATGGCCGAGGCGGGCTGGACCGACAGCGACGGTGACGGGGTGCTGGACCGCGACGGCAAGCCCTTCTCCATCAAGCTGCTGAGCTCGTCGGGCAAGCCGCGGCGCGAGGCGGTGGCCGTGACGGTGCAGGCCGCGCTGAAGGAGCTGGGCGTGGACGTGCAGATCGAGACGGTGGAGTTCAACACCTACGTGGACCGGGCGATCCGCGGGGACTTCGACGCGCTGATCGGCGGGTGGTCCATGGACTTCTTCGTCGACCCCACGGGCAAGTGGCATTCGGGGCCGGGGCACCCCTACAACTTCGTCAACTACGCGGACGCGGACGCCGACGCGCTGATCGCCCAGGGGCTGGCCACGGCGGACGAGGCCGAGGCGGCGGCGGTGTGGAAGACGTTCCAGCGCACGGTCTACGAGGACCAGCCGTACACGTTCCTGTGGTGGTTCGACGAGCCCGTGGCCGTGCACTCGCGCTTCCAGGACGTGCAGGTGGACCTGCTGTCGTCCATGAGCGACCTGTGGGAGTGGTGGGTGCCGGCGGATCAGGTCAAGTACACTCAGTAGCGGCGATATGTCGCGATACGTCTCCCGCAGGCTGCTGCTCGCCGTGCCCCTGGTGTGGGCGGTGGTGACGCTGACGTTCGCGCTGATGGAGGTGGCGCCGGGGGATCCGTCCCATCACATGCTGCCGCCCGGGGTGAGCGACGAGGTGCGGGCCGAGCTGCACGCGAAGTGGCGCGTGGACGACCCGATGCTGGTGCGGTACGGCGTGCTGATGCGCAACCTGGTCACCGGTGACCTGGGGGTGAGCCTGACCCAGGAGAAGCCGGTGACGGCGCTCATCGCGCGGTCGCTGCCGGACACGCTGCTGCTGTCCTCGGCGGCCCTGCTGGTCACGCTGGCGCTGGGGGTCGCGCTGGCGCTGGCCCAGGTGACGTGGCGGGGGAGGGCGGCGGACGGGGCCATCGACGTGGTCTCGCTGGGGCTGTACTCCATCCCGGGGTTCTGGCTGGCCACGCTGCTGGTGCTGGCGCTGGCCCACTGGTGGCCGCTGCTGCCGGCGTCGCAGGCGACGGACCCGATGGCGCGCTACCTCGGCGCGGGCGCGCGGTTCCTGGACCGGGTGGAGCACCTGATCCTGCCGGCGCTGGCCCTGGGCCTGGCCAACACGGCGGTGGTGGCGCGTCACCTGCGCGCGGCCATGGTCGAGGCGCTGGGGGAGGACTTCGTGCGCGCGGCGCGGGCGAGGGGGCTGAGCCCGGCGCGCATCCTGCTGCGCCACGCCCTGCCCAACGCGCTGGTGCCGGTGCTGACGCTGTTGGGGCTGTCGCTGCCGTTCTTGTTCTCGGGGTCGGTGGTGATCGAGCGGGTGTTCGCCTGGCCGGGCATGGGCACGCTGATCTTCGAGGCCATCATGGAGGGGGACACCCCCCTGGTGATGGGTTGCTTCTTCGTGTACGCGCTGGTGGTGCTCGCCGGCAGCATCCTCGCCGACCTGCTGTGCGCCTGGGCCGACCCGCGCATCCGGCTGGAGTCGTGATGCGGGCGCAGGGTCGTCTGGCGGTGGGCGGCGCCCTGGTGGGGGCGGCGGCGCTGGCCGCGCTGCTGGCGCCGGTGCTGGCGCCGTACTCGCCCACAGAGGTGAACGTGGGCTCTCCCAACCTGCCGCCGGGCGCGGCGTTCTGGATGGGCACCGATGCGGTGGGCCGGGACGTGCTGTCGCGACTGCTGTACGGGGCGCGGATCTCCCTGCCCATCGGGCTGCTGGCGGTGCTGGTGGCCACGGGTGTGGGCACGGCCGTGGGAGTCGTCGCCGGTTACCTGGGTGGCTGGGCCGACCGCGCAGCGCTGTGGGTCATCGACTTGCTGATGGCGCTGCCGCGACTGGTGCTCTTGCTGGCCATCGTCGCCGTGCTGGGGGGGCACGACGGATCGCGCGTCCTGCTCATCGCAGGTGTGCTCGGTCTGACTGGCTGGATGCCCGTGGCGCGGGTCGTGCGCAGCCAGGTGCTGTCGCTGAAGCAGCGGCAGTTCGTGGTGGCGGCGCGGGCCATCGGCCTGCCCCCGACCGCCGTGATCGCGCGGCACGTGCTGCCCCACGTGACGACTCCGGTGATCGTCAACGGGGCGCTGTTGGTGGGGACGACCATCCTGCTGGAGGCGGCCCTGTCCTTCCTGGGCCTGGGCGTGCCGCTGCCGGCGCCGTCGTGGGGCGCCATGGTCGGCTCCGGCACCCACCAGCTGCACGCGTGGTGGCTGTCCGTGTTCCCCGGGGCGGCCATCGCCCTGACCGTGCTGGGCTTCAACCTGCTCGGCGACGGCCTGCGCGCGGTTTCGGATCCCCGCACGCGCGAAGTAAGACGCGCGTAAGTTTCTCTCCCTGGAAGCGTTGCGGAAGCAGAAAAACCGGTCCGCAAACGCGCGGAGTTCTTGCGCAAACGGCTAAATCCCTAAAAACCCTGGCTTTTTTTTGTATACCCCCTTCCCATTTCTTGAGAGAATCTATAACCGAGCGGGGTATTTCCGCTCACGGATTGGGGGATTTGATGAAGAAGAACGGGAACGGTCGGTATCTGGTGTTCGTCGGATTGCTGTTCACGGCGGTGGCCGTGTGGCAGTTCGGGGTGCACGAGGGCACCAACGTCAACCCGCTCGACGACTCCGACATCACCGCTCGAGCCGCGACGGACACCGTCCCCGTTGCGACCTCATTTGCTGACACCGGGACCGGACGGTCCGTCGACAGCACCCGCTCGTGGGATGCCTTTACCCAGCACCCGGAGGCCTATGTCTCCGGCCAGGTGATGGTGAAGGTGGAGCCGGCCATGGCCGCATCCGTGGCCCGGGAGCACGGATCGATCCTGGTGCGCGAGCCCGGACCGGCGGGCTACGCCGCGCTGGCTGTCCCCGAGGGCAGCACGCCGGGGACGTTCGCCCAGGAGCTGCTGGCCAACGCCTTCGTGTTCGACGCGGCACCGATCGGCCTGATCTACGGCGCCGCCGCAGACGCAGTGGTCGCGGACTACCAGTGGCACATCAGCGGCGTCGACCAGCCCGCCGATCCCGAGTCCTTCGGCCTCGGAAACGTCACGGTGGCCGTACTGGACACCGGCCTGGCGTACGAGGAGTACGAGGGCGACGGCGTCTACGGCGTCGGCCTCGCCAGCCTGGTCAACACGTCGCTGAGCGATCCCTGGGACTTCGTCAACGACGACTCCAAGCCCTACGACGACCACCAGCACGGCAGCCACATCGCCTCGGTGATCGCCTCGCAGGACGTTGACGGCACGGGCGAGGTCACCGGCGTGGCCCCTGCGGTCGGGCTGATGCCGCTGAAGGTGCTGGGCCACGACAACACCGGCACCGAGCTGTACCTCCTCGACGCCCTCGCGTGGGCGGTGGAGAAGGACGCGGACGTGATCAACATGTCCCTGTCGTTCGCCGAGGGGTACGTGGGCTCCCGTGCGCTGTCCGCCGCCATCGACGCGGCCTGGGACGCGAACATCGTCACCGTGGCCGCCGCCGGCAACCAGGGCCTGGGTATCGTCACCTGGCCGGCCGCGCACAAGCGGGTCATCGCCGTGGGCGCCACGGCCATGAAGAACGACAACCACACTCAGCTGGCCGATTACTCCAACGACCACCCCCGCGTGGACCTCGTCGCCCCGGGCGGCGCCATCGGCCTGGACCTGAACAACGACGACGTGGACGACGGCATCCTGGCGCAGACCATCGCGCTGAACGACCCGTCCACCGCGCAGTACGTGCTGTACGCCGGCACGAGCCAGGCCACGGCCATGGTCAGCGCGGCCGCGGCCTACCTGCTCACCGAGGGGGTCCACCCCCGCAAGGTGCGCCACGTGCTGCAGCGCACGGCGGACAAGCCCATCGGCGACCTGGGTTACCTCTACGGCACGGGCGCGGGTTGCCTGGACATCGGCGAGGCGCTGGACAGCGTCACCGGCGCGGACGCCGTGGACGACGCGGGCCAGGTGTACGTGGCCCTGCTGCCGTACCTGCGCTACACCGACGGGACCCAGGCGGCCATCGAGCCGGTGGTCCAGATCACGGTGGTGGACGACACGGGCAGCCTGCTCGCCGGCGCTGACGTGTACGGCACCTGGGCCGGCACGACGGGCAACTTCTTCTCCTGCACCACCGACGCCGGCGGTCAGTGTGTGGTCGAGGGGACGGCCGCCGCAGCGGACGCGGCGGACATGGCCTGGGCCGTGGAGGTCCCGACCGTCGAGGCCGGCGGCGTGGTCTTCCACCCCGACGCCGCCTTCTTCGCCGACGACGACGTGGCGATCATCCTCGCGGCCATGGCTGCGGAGCCCGAGTTCGACGGTTCCCTGCTGGCCTTCTACTGGGAGGACGGCGACGACCCCGACCTGGGCGACCTGGTCGAGTCCTACTTCGTCATCGACACGGGCGTGGGCCTGGGCAGCTGCCCGCTGGGCATCATCTTCCCGCCGCGCACCCTGGGCAACGACTACGATCTGGCCGAGCTCCAGCTGGACCTCGACGGCACGGGCCTCGGGTCCTGCCCCCTCGGACTCATCGGCGTGCGCCTGCTGACCATCGAGGGCGGCGGCCTCGGGTCGTGCCCGCTGGGCCTGCCCATGTGCCGCACCAAGCTCGGCGGTATCGGTGGCGGCGGTCTCGGGTCCTGCCCTCTGGGTAGACCCCAGCGCTGCTTCAACGGTCCGGGTGGCTCGGGCAACGACGCGGTCGTGTTCGACTTCGCCGGCGAGGCCGTCTTGCTCGGTTCCTCGGTCACCAGCTCGGTCTCCCTCGAGGGCACGCCCTACGGCGACGTGCTCGGCGCGGGCGGCTGGGTCACCGACGAGGGCGAGTATCCCGGCGCGTCGGCGCTCACCGGCTCCGGCGGCGTGGTCATCGTGCCGCCCGCGGTCGGGATGGCGGGCGCAGGCACCGGCACCCTGGTCTTCGAGCTCTAGGACGAGCTCCCTCGATACGAGGCGGCCGCTCCCAGGACGGGGGCGGCCGCTTTCGTTTGGGTTCTCGGATCAGGCCAGAGGGATCTTCACGACGAAGCGGGCGCCGCCGGCGGGGTGGTTCGCGGCCTCGACGGTGCCGCCGTGCTCCTCGACGAGGCGGCGGACGATGGCGAGGCCGAGGCCGTGGCCCTCACGGGCGCCGCGGGCCTGGGTGCCGCGGTCGAAGACGTGGGGGAGGTCATCGTCGGGGATGCCCGGTCCCGTATCGAACACGGTGAGGCGAGCCACGCCGGCTCCCGACGCCAGGGTCACCACCACCTCGCCGCCTTCGGGGGAGTACTTCACGGCGTTGCCCACGAGGTTGCCCACGACGCGGGACAGGGCGTTGTGGTCGCCCACGACCTCGATGGCGGGCTGCAGGTCCAGGGCGATGGTCACGTCGAGGGCCTGGGCCTCGTAGCGCAGCAAGCCGATGGCTCGCTCCACGTGCTCGGACAGATCGAGCTTTCGCCGGCTGGAACTGCGCTCGACGAGGAACTCGCCGGACAGGCCCTGAATGCGCTGCGCGCCGTCGAGGATGCGGACGAGGGCGTCGTGCTCGGGGCCCTCGGCGGGGCAATTCTCCAGCAGCTCCAGCGCGGCGAGCTGGATGCCGGCGGCCGGGCTGCGCAGGTCGTGGGCGACCTCGGCCGCCTGCTCGGCGCGGGCGGCGGCCTCGCGCAGCTGGCGGGCGTTGTGCACGGCCACGGCGGCGAAGGAGCCCAGGGCGCGCAGCAGGTCCACCGAGTGGGTGACCTCGGCCTCGCTGGTGGCGGTGCTGTCCACGTACAGGGCGCCCACCTGGCGTTCGCCGTCGAGCATGGGCACGCACATGGCGCTCTTCAGGGCCATGTCCATGACGCTGCGCGCGTCGCGCAGGTCGCCGCGCTCGTCCACGTCGGCGGCGATGACCTCGCGCCCGTCGGCCAGGGCGCGCTGGACGATGGTCGTGGACGGCTGCCCCGGGGAGACGCCGCGGCGCACGGCGGTGGCGGCCACCTCGGGTTCGCCGCCGTGGTCGAGGATCACGAACGCACGGTCCCCTTCGAGCAGCTCCAGGGTGGCGGCGGCCACGGCGTCGAGCAGGCCCTCGATGTCCCGCTCGCGGGCCAAGGCCACGGCAAGGCCGAGGAGCCGATCCTCGTGCTGGGTCTTGACGTCGATGTCCTGCAGCCGGCGGATGGAGTCCACCAGGGCGTCGGCGCGCTTGCGCAGCTCGGTGTGCTCCACCTCGTCGGCGTACACCAGGGCGCGGGTCGCCTGCTGCAGGGCGTCCACGCGCTGGCCGGCGATGAACAGGGCGCGCGCCGAGCGCAGACGCACCTCGGCCAGCTCGCCCGCGGCGCCGGCCTCGATGAGGGGGTCCACCGCCTCGTCGATGCAGCGGCGCATATCCTCCAGCTCGCCGGCGCGGGCGTGGGCCAGGGCCAGCAGGGCGGTGGCGCGGGCCTTCTCGACCACGTCCTCCGCGGCTTCGGCCTTCTCCAGGGCGATCTGGGCCTTCTCGGCAGCATCATCGGCGTTGCGGCGGGCGGCCAGCTCGGCGTCGCGGCGGGCCAGCTCGACCTTCTCTCCATCGAGGGAGTGGACGCTGGCCAGCACGTCGGCCCTGTCGAACCACTCACCGGCGATGGTGAGCTCCTCCATGGCCAGGGAGAGGTCGCCGAGGTTGCCTGCGGCCATGGCCTCGAAGTCGGGCATCTCGAGGCGGCGGGCGGTCTCGTGGGCCCAACGGCCGGCGTCCTGGGCGCGCTCCCACTGGCCGGCCTCGCGGTACCCCACGCACAGGTTGGTGCGGACCACCACGAGGTGGGCCTCGTCGCCCATGCGCTCCATGAGCAGGGCGGCCTGCTCCCAGGCGTGCAGGGCGCCGGAGCGGTCACCGATGCCGTAGCGGGCCAGGCCGGCGTTGGACAGCATGCGCGCGCGGTCCGCCGCAGGCAGGCCGCGCTCCTCGGCCGCGGCGCGGGCCATGACCTCGCCCGCCTCGCGGGTGCGGCCGGAATGCCACAGCAGGCGACCCAGGGTGGCGTCGTGCAGGGCGCGGGACGCGCGGTTCTCGCCCACGGTGGAATCCAGTCCCTCGAGCAGGGACACGGCCTCGGCGAGGCGGTCCTCCTGCTGCAGGGCCTGGGCCCAGGTCACCCGCATGGACAGCCAGCGGTCGAGCCGATCGGGATCCTCGGGCGGAGGCTTGTCCGCGATGGAGCGCGCGGCCTCGATGGCCTCGTACGCCCGCTCGGCGCGGAAGTGGACCTTGGCCTTGATCTCCACCAGGTCCTCGGGCAACGGCGATCCCTGGAGGGCCTCGCGCGCCCGCTCGAGGAGATCCAGCGCGGCGGCGTCGTCCTTGCGGACCGAGGCCTGGATGTGGGCGAGCATGCCGAGGACGGCCGCGTCCGGGGCGTGTTGCGCCTGTTCGGACAGCAAGGACTGCCCGAACTCCTCGGCCTCGTCCACCCGGCCCGCGGCGATCATCGCGCGCAGCCGGGCCACGGCCACGTCGCCGGCCTCGTCGAGCTCCCACAGGGCGTCGGCGAGCCGACCCGCCACCGCTCCCTCCAGGACGCAGGCCGCGTCGAGCACGGCCGGGCCCTCGGTGCGGGCGAGGCGCTCGTCGCAGCTGCCGACGATGTGCCAGCCCAGCTGGATCGCGGAGGCGCCTGGCTTGCCCAGCTGCTGTTCGGCGAGCAGTCGGTGCGTCCGCTGCGGTTCGGGATCGAGCTCCCTGAGGGCGGCCGCAGCTGCCGCGCTCACGGCCGCGGCCACGCCCGTCTCGAGGCGCAGGAGGCCGGCGGTGGTGAGTTCGTCCAGGCCCGCGAGGGTGCGGGCCTCGCCGAGCCCCGACAGCACGGTCAACGAGTCGAGGTCGAGCCCACCCCGCTGGGCGGCGACCAGGCTGCCGACCCGGCGGGCGTCCTCACCCACGTCCACGTGCAGTCCCAGGCCCTCGATCTCGTCCAGGGACAGCTCGCCCAGCCGCACGGGGTCCACGACCCAGCAGCGTCCGCGCCACACCACGGCGTGCTGCCGCACGGCATGCAGAAGGGCGGTGACCAGGGGGCCGGGGAGGCCGGCGGAGGCCTCGGAGAGGAAGTCCAGCAGCGGATCGGCGTCGCCGACGGTGCCCAGCAGGCGGGCCAGGAGATCACGTATCCCGTCGCGCGCCAGGGGATCCAGCGGCAGCGTGTCGGCGGCCCACGGCGGGAGCTCCTCGGTGGCCGCGCAGAGGTGGACGCGGTCGTCCTTGGCCAGCGCCGCGACGAAGTCCCGGACCGGCTCGGTCGCCGCGTGCAGGTCGTCCACGAGGAGGTGGAATCCCATCGAGCAGCGCGCCACGAGGGCCCGCGCGGCCGCCTCGGCACGCACCGAGGCGTCGTCCGCCGCGGGAAGCGGCTCCGGGGCCCCGGGCAGGGCGCGGGCGGACAGGGCGCGCTCGATCCCCATCCACGACGGCGCGGAGGTGTCCAGCCGCAGCCAGCGGGAGCCGCGCGCCTGTAGCTCACTGACCAGGTGGTCGAGGGTGTGGGTCTTGCCGCTGCCCTCGCGGCCGACCGCCACCAGCTTCCCGCCGTCGGCCACCCAGCTCGCCAGCCGGACGTCGCGGTCGGTGTCCATGACCCACAGGCGCCGCGCGCGACGCATGAGCAGGTCCACACCGGGTTCGGGGAGCGCGGCCCCGTGCTGGGCGAGGCGGTCGGCGAGGTCGGCCGCAGCGGGCCGGTGCGCGGGGTTGGGGGCGAGCAACTCCTTGATCAGGCCCTGCAACCACGGCTCACCCGCCGTGGGCTCGGGGGCGGCCTTCTGCCGCTTCATCAGCGGTGTGGAGAAGCCCAGCTCGGCCCAGGGCAGCTCTCCGTGGACCATCTCCCAGAGGATCATGCCCAGCGCGTACACGTCCGACGCGGCAGAGGTGTCGGCGCCCTTGAGGCATTCCGGGGCGGCGTAGTTGAGGGTGCCGCCGCGGCGGTGGCCGGCCAGGCCGAAGTCCACCAGCTTGAGCCGCGGCTCGCGCACCGAGTCCACCATCACGTTGTCGGGCTTGAGGTCGCCGTGGATGACGCCGGCCTGGTGCACGGCGGCGAGGGCGTCGGCGAGGTGGGCGGCGATGTTGATCGCCGTGGCCTCGGGCGCGGGGCGGCGGCCGAGCCAGGCGGTCAGTGGCCGCCCCCTGGCGAACTCCATGATCAGGTGGGGGGCCGGTTCGCCGCCGCCGCCGAGGACCCCGATCACCGAGGGGTGGGTGATCCTGGTCAGGGCGAGCAGCTCCTCGCCGGGGGGATCCCGCAGGACCTTGACCGCAGCGCGGCGCCCCTCCACGTCGGAGGAGAGCCAGGTGGTGCCGAACTCACCCTGGCCCAGGCAGCGCTGGAGCTTCCAGCGGCCGAAGCGGGCTCCCGTCCGGACCGGATCTACGCCCAAGTCGCCTCTTCCTCGAGCCACTCGGAGTGGGCCTCGAGAATGCGCAGGACCTCGTCGATGTCGTCGACGAACAGCTCCACGAGGATCGGGTCGAGCTGGTCGCGGCCGGCTTCCTCGAGGATCTCCACCGCGCGGGTGACCGTGTAGGAGGGTTTGTAGCAGCGGCGGGTGACCAGGGCGTCGAACACGTCGGCCACGGCGACGATGCGCGCCTCGAGGGGGATGTCCTCCTCGGCCAGGCCGTGGGGATAGCCGCTGCCGTTCCAGCGCTCGTGGTGGAAGAACGCGATGTTGGTGGCCATCGAAGGCAGCCCGGCCGTGCGCAGCAGCTCGCCGCCGATGAGCGTGTGGGCCTTCATCTCGTCGCGTTCCTCGTCGGTGAGCGCGCCGGGCTTCTTGAGGATATGGTCGGCGATGCCCACCTTGCCCACGTCGTGCAGGCCGGCGTAGCGCAGGATCTTCTCGCAGTAGCTGTCGTCGTTGCCCGCGGCGCGGGCGAGCAGTTCGGCGTAACGGCACACCCGCTGGATGTGCTGGCCGGTGTCGGTGTCGTTCAGCGACGAGGCGCGCTCGAGGGCGGCGACGAGGCCGATGGTGAGGCGCTCGAGCTCCAGGGCGCGGGCCGAGAGATCCTCGTTGGCCTTGTCGCGCTGGGCCGTGACGTTCTCGAGGTTGAGCACGAGGCGCGACTTGCGGGCCAGGGCCTTGAGCCGGGCGCCGAACTCCTCGGGGTCCACGGGCTTGCGGATGAAGTCGTCGGCGCCGCGCTGCAGCAGGTCGATCTTGGTCTGGCGGGCCGCGTCGGCGGTGATCACCATCACGGGGGTGTCCGCGCCGGTGGCGTGGGTGCGGATACGCTCGAGCAGCTCACGGCCGTGCATGCCGGGCAGGTGATAGTCCAGCACGATCAGGTCGGGGTGCTCGCCCTGGAAGATCTGGAACGCCTCGATACCGTCGGCGGCCTTGCGCACGAAGAACCCCGCACGCGCGGACCACTCCGCCATCTGCTGTAGCTGGTAGCGGTCATCTTCGATGACCAGCACGACCGGAGTTCCCACAACTCCCCCACTTGCAGGGACACCCCACCCAGGTAGTGACCCAAAGATCCAGTATAGCCCAATCGGCAATCGCGAGCCGATTTGTGCAGCTATCCTGGGAATTTGCGGCGGTCAGGGCAACAGCGTCTGGGCGATCTCGGAGCCCTCGCGCGCGAAGGCGGGGAAGTCCTCGAGCGGCACGTCGAGGGTGTGCTCGGAGCCGCCCTCGAAGGTGCCGTGGTCGCCGTACAGCCACACCCAGCTGCCCTCGGGGAAGGTCACGGTGCGCTCGGTGCCGGCTTCGATCATGGGCGCGACGAAGATGTCGGGGCCGAGCAGGAACTCGAAGGTTTCGTTGTTGTCGAACTGCATCAGCGACTCGCCCGCTGCAAAGGCGATGCCGCCGGCCTCCATGAGGTAGGGCAGCATGGCGTGGTGCAGCTCCACGAGGCCGCGGTAGATGTCCGCGGTCTCCTCGTCGAACATCCACGGCCGGTGCTCGCCGCCGCCGCCGTTCTCCATCACCGGGCAGAAGGCGCCGAGCTGGGCCCAGCGGATGAACGGCTCCTTCTCGCGGCCGAGCTCGCTGCCGTCCTCGCGGTAGCCGCCGATGTCCGAGCCGAAGGCCACGTAGCCGAAGTCGGCGGACCAGTACAGGTTGCGCAGGGCGGCCTGCAGGCCGAGGAAGTCCGAATCCTGGTCGCCGACCCAGCCGGCCCAGGTGATGTCCAGCGGGCCGAAGGCCACGCCCTGGCCGCCGATGTCTGCGCCGTAGTTGTCCACCGGCCGCAGCGTGAGGATGCGGTCGTCACCGAGCTGCTCGCGGGTGTGGTCGTGGAAGTCGCGGTAGTACTTGTCCGAGTAGTCCCAGCGGTCCACCTCCTTGCCCAGGGCAGGGGAGTAATCCGCCTGGATGGCGCCGAAGTCCAGGCCGTCGCACTTCCAGCCGTCGATGCCCAGGTCGAGCACCGGCTGCATGAGGTCGTGCCACCAGGTCACGGCGTCGGGGTTCCAGTAGTCGATGAGGCTGCCGTCGCCCTTCCACCACTCGATCACGGCGGGGCCGGAGTCGGCGTTGTACTGCATGAAGTAGCCCGCGGCCTCGGCCTCGGCGTACAGCTCCTCCTCGTCGATGTTGATGGCCGGCACGATCCAGATGAAGACGCGGACGCCGCGATCGTGAAGGTCGTCGACCATCTGCTGCGCGTCGGGGTACAGGTCGAGATCCCACTCGAAGGTGTTGTAGCCGGTGGCCCAGGGCGAGTCGATGATGATGGCGCTGACGGGGATGTCGTGCTCGAGGTAGCCGTCCACCAGGCCCACGGCGCTCTCCTGGGTGGACTCGTCCTCCCAGACCCAGTGCTCGAAGGCCCACTGGGGCCAGGGCGCGGCCGGGGGGGTGGCGTCGTCGTCGTCGCCGGCGGAGTCGTCGTCCGAGACGTCATCGTCATCCGAGGTGGAGTCGTCGTCGTCGCCGTCGTCGGGGCAGCCGACGAACAGGGCGAGGCCGGCGATGAGCGCGGCGAGGATCAGCCAGGTGCGTTCGTGGGTCATGAGCGGTCTCCCTTGCTGCCGCGGTTGCGGATCAGCCCTTCCTGGGCCACGGAGGCTACCAGCGTTCCGTCGCGCGTGTACACCGCGCCGCGGTTGAACCCGCGGGCCTGGCCGGCGGCCGGGCTGTCCATGGCGTGAAGCAGCCAGTCGTCCATACAAAACGGCGCGTGGAACCACAGGGCGTGGTCGAGGCTGGCCACCTGCATGCGGCGGTCCCAGAAGGTGCGGGCGTGGGGGAACAGGGACGTGCCCACGAGGTGGAAGTCCGAGGCGTAGGCGAGCAGGTAGCGGTGCACGGCCGGGTCGTCGGGCAGGGTGTCGGCGGCACGGAACCACACGTACTTGTGCGGCTCGCGGTGGTCCGGGGCGAAGGGATTGACGGGGTCCACGACGCGCATCTCGATGGGCTTGTCGCACAGCAGCTTGGCCCGCAGCGCGTCGGGGATGCGGTCGCGGTACCGCTGGATCCAGTGCAGCTCGGGCAGGACGTCCTCGGGGGGCGGGACGTGGTCCGGCGCGGGGAACTGATGGACGAACCCCTCCTCGGCGATCTGGAAGGACGCGGCGACGGTGCAGATCGCCTTGCCGTTCTGGATGGCCATGACGCGGCGGGTGGTGAAGCTGGAGCCGTCGCGGATGGTGTCCACCTGGTAGACGATGGGGCGGCTGGCGTCGCCGGCGCGCAGGAAGTAGCCGTGCAGGCTGTGCGCGCCGCGATCGGCGGGGACGGTGCGGGACGCAGCGGACAGGGCCTGGCCCAGCACCTGGCCGCCGAAGACGGCGCCGAAGCCCAGGTCCTGACTGCGGCCGCGGAAGAGGTTCTCCTCGAGCTTCTCGAGTTCGAGCAGCTCCAGCAGCTCGTCGAGGACCTGGCTCATACCTGCACGCCGATCTTGCCGAGGTGGCCGCCGCGGGCCATCAGATCGAAGCCGTCGCGCACGCGGTCGAGGTCGAAGGTGGCGTCCACCACAGGGTGGAGGTCGTGCTCGACGACGAAGGCGTTGAGGGCCTCGAAGCTGGAGCGGTGGCCCACCAGGATGCCCTGCAGCCGCAGGTAACCCATGAGGATGGGGGTGACGGCGACGGGGCTCTTGATGCCCGACAGCACGCCGATCACGGCGACGCGGCCGCCGATGGCCGTGGACTGGATGGACTGCTCGAGGGTGTTGGCGCCGCCCACCTCGACGACATGGTCCACGCCGCGGCCGCCGGTGATCTCGCGGACGCGCTTCGACCAGCGCTCCACATCGCGGTAGTTGATGGTCTCGTCGGCGCCGAGTTCGCGGGCGCGGGCGGCCTTTTCGTCGCTGGACGAGGTGAGGATCACCGTGGCGCCGGCGGCCTTGGCCAGCTGCAGCGCGAAGATGGACACGCCGCCGGTGCCCTGGATCAGCACGGTCTGGCCGGGCTGGAGCTGACCCTCGGTGAACAGGGCGGTCCAGGCCGTCACCGCTGCGCACGGCAGTGCGGCGCATTCGACGTCCGAGAGGTGCGGCGGAGCGTGGACCAGGCCGTCCTCGTGCACGACCATGGCCTCGGTCAGCGTGCCGTCGAGGGGGCCGCCGAGGGTGGAGCGGACCTTGTCGCGGTCCGGGCGGCCGTCCAGCCACTCCTGGCAAAAGATGGGGCAGACGCGGTCGCCTGCGGCCGCGCGGGTGACGCCGTCGCCCACCGCCTCGACCACACCCACGCCGTCCGAGCACGGGATCAGCGGCAGGGGCTGGCGGGGGTTGTAGTGGCCGCGCACGGTCAGCAGGTCGCGGTAGTTCAGGGACATGGCGCGCATGCGCAGCAGGACCTGGCCCGGCCCCGGCTGCGGGACGGGGCGGTCCACGACGGCGAGGTTGTCCAGGCCGAAGGATCCGTCGATGACCACCGACCTCACGACGCGTCCCCCCCCTTGGCCTGCTCGGCCAGGTACACCTCGTAGTCGCGCACGGCCTGCTCCTGATCCGCGGTCTCGATGGAGCCGGGGCGCAGCAGCCGGACCTTCTCGATGGCCTCGTCCGCGCCCATGCCGCCGGCCACGAACCAGGCGGCCAGGAACGTGCCGGTGCGGCCCATGCCGGCCTCGCAGTGTACGGTCACCGGCTTCTCGCCCTCGACGGAGAGCAAGGCGCGCGACGTGAACTCGTGCAACTGCTCCAGGGTCGGGGCGGTCATGTCACGCACGGGGATGTGCAGCACCTCGATGTCGTGGGCCGCGGCCGTGTCCGCCGGCGTGGAGGTCTCGGTGAGGGAGACCAGCAGCACGATGCCCAGCTCGGCGAGGGCGGCGAGGTCGTCGTCGAGGGGGTTGGTGCGGCCGGGGCGGGCCATGCCGGCGAGGCGATCCTCGACCACCCACGAGAAGTTGGGCAGCTCGGTGGTCGCTTCGGGTTCGGCCGGGGTGCTGGGTTCGACCTGCACGCTGCCCTGGCAGGCGGGGGCCCACAGGAGGACGGCTAGGGGGAGGAGGAGTCTGGGAATCATGGTGGCCTCCATGGGCACCATGGATAGCACGAACAGGGGACGTATGGCGTGCGCTATCCGCGCAGCAGGCTGGCCACGAAGCCGGGGACGGTGCGCAGGCGGAAGTGGGTGACCGAGGTGGAGACGAGCTCACCGGTGTCGGTGCGGACGACGCGGCCGTAGCAGGTGGTGTGGGACCACGCCAGGTTCCAGGGTCGTAGGTGGACCTTCTCGCCCACGTAGCGGTACGGCACGCCCGAGACGTCGAAGTCGAAGGTGTAGCGCAAGGTGGCGTCGTTGAAGTACCGCAGGTGGAGCGTGCCGCTGCAGGGGGTGTCGACGCAAAGCCCGTCGATGGTGACCGTGCCGTGCAGATCGTTGAGCATGAACTCGCGGCCCAGGGGGTTGAGCCAGCGGACCAGGTCGTCGGTACCCCAGCGCACCCGGAACTCCATGTCGCGCTTGCCCGGCTCGCCGAAGCGCGGCTCGAACTCGTGGCGGCCGGACATCACCTCGTGCATGTGGAATCCACCGGGTCCCATGGCGCCCTCCTCCACGGCGACTTTATCCCGTCGCCCTTCATCATGGAATTCACCAGGCGCTCGCGGGCGCGATACTCTAAGAAAGCGCCACTGTGCCGGGAGTGTGCTTGGGATACCCAAAAGGCGCTGGTATCCTCGTCGAGCCATTTCCGGGGAGGTCACGATGACTGCGAACCGACTGGGCACGATCGTTGCCGTCTTGCTGCTCGCGCTGGGCTGCAACGAGGGTAACTTCAACACGTTCGACAACCCGCCGAGCGTGCAGATCCAGGAGCCCGCCGACGGGTCGGTGATCGAGAGTGCGGCCACCTCCATCACGTTCTGGGGCACCGTACTGGACGAACAGGACCTGGAAGAGGACCTGGAGGTCACCTGGGCGACCACGGCCCTGGAGGAGCCCTTCTTCGAGGGGTACGCGGACACGGCCGGCAACACCGAGATCGTCGAGAACCTCGATCCGGGCGAGCACACCATCACCCTGACCGTGGTGGACTCCGCCGGCCACGAGGCCACCGACGCCGTGGACATCGTCGTAGAGGAGGAGACCGACCCGGTGGACCCGGCCCTGGTGGAGATCCTCGAGCCGCTGCAGACGTACCTGTACTACTACGCCGAGCCGATCCACTTCTACGGGCTCGTGGAGGGCTCCCAGGGCCCGGCAGCCCTCGAGGTGGAGTGGATGTCGGGCCTGGACGGGGTGCTGTACTCCAACGTGGCCAACGAGGACGGCGAGACCGCCTTCGACAGCCTGCTCACCGCCGGGGTGCACGTGATCACCCTGCGCGCCGGCTACACCCTCGACCCGCCCCTGGGCGTGGGTGACGCCTCCATCACCATCCAGGTCGGCGACACGCCCCCGGGCGAGCTGGATCAGGACGGCGACGGGTTCTGCCCCGACGGCATCGACCAGGACGGCGACGGCGACTGCGAGGTGGACGAGCTCACCGGCACCGGCAGCCAGGACTGCAACGACTTCGACGCCACGGTCTGCCCGGGGTGCCCCGAGGTGTGCGACGGCCAGGACAACGACTGCGACGGCCACATCGACGTCAACGAGCTCGACCAGGACGGCGACGGCCAGAGCCCCTGCGCCGGCGACTGCGACGACGCCGACCCCATCAACTTC
>CAZLEO010000043.1:0-41776 GCA_964558555.1 uncultured Rickettsiales bacterium
ACGATCTCCGGGGTCGTCGTCTCGGGTGATTCGGGTTCGGGGGTGACGGGCTCGGCCGTGACGGGTTCGGCGGTGATGGGCTCGGCGGTGACGGGCTCGGCGGTGATGGACTCGGTGGGGTCCGTGGGGATCTTGACCACGGGGCCGCGGTTGAAGATGACGTTGTAGCCGACCACGGCGGCCACGGCGAACAGCAGCAGCAGGATCAGGCCGACGAGGCCGAGGATGAGCAGCTTTGCGCCGGTCTTCTTGTCCTTCTTGGGCTCCGCGTAGGGCGGCGGCGTGGGCGCGGGATCCGGCGTGGCAAACGGTGAAGGGCCGGTGTCGGGCTGGGTCGGTGTGAGGACCTTGTCGGACTTGGGCTCTTTCTGGGCGTCGGTGTGGGCGCTGGTCTGGAAGAACTGCTTGGTCAGCTCGCCCATCTCGGCCTCGGCCGAGGGGTCGGCGACGGCGTCGGGGCCGACGGTGGAGAGCTTGGGGACGGACTGGCCGATCTGCTCGCCGCGGGCGAAGAAGGCGCGGGTGAACTCGCCGAGCTCGGAGTCCGGCGGATCGTACATGTCGGGCAGGGACTCGGTGCCCTTGGGGGGGGCGGAGTCGCCGCCGCCCTCGGCGGGCCTGGGCTCGGAGTCGCGGGCGTACCCCTGGTACTCCTGCAGCCAGTCGTAGACCGAGGGCACGGTGCCGAGGCCGTCGAGGATGCCCTGGAGGTCCTTCTCCATGGCGCCGGCGCTCTCGAAGCGCTCCTCGGGCTTCTTGGCCATGGCCTTGGAGATGACGTTCTCGAGGCCGGGCACCCTGTCGCGCACGTTGTTCATCGCGTCGCGGATGTCGGCCTGCAGCACCTTGTGCATGATGGCGAGCAGGTTGTCGCCGTGGAAGATGACGTCCAGGCACAGCAGCTCGTGGATGATCGAGCCCATCGAGAAGATGTCGGAGCGGCCGCTGAGCTTGGAGCTGCCGGTGACCTGCTCCGGCGACATGTAGATCGGGGTGCCCTTGGTGATGTCGGCGGCGGTGGTCTTGTAGAGGTTGGAGTCGGCCTTGGCGATGCCGAAGTCCATGATCTTGGCTTCGCCCGTCCGGGACACGATCACGTTGGCCGGCTTCAGGTCCCGATGGACCAGGTTCATCGGGGCGCCGTCCTTGGCCACCAGGGAATGGGCGTAGTCCAGGCCGCGGCAGATGTGCATCGCGAACTGGATCACCACGTGGGGCGGGACCGACTTGCCGGCGTTGCGGCAGTTGCGGACCAGGGTGTCCAGCGTCCAGCCGTCCACGTACTCCATGGCGAGGTAGTAGTCCTCGCCGACCTGGTTGAACTCGTAGACCTCGACGATGTTCTTGTGGCGGAGCTGGCCGCCGAGGCGGGCCTCGTTGATCAGGGCCTTGACGAAGCGGTCGTCCTGGGTGAGGCGGGCGTCGATCTTCTTGAGGGCGACCTCTTTCTCGAACCCCATCGGCCCGGACAGGACGGCCAGGTACACCTTGGCCATTCCACCTTCGCCGAGGAGGCTGAGGAGCTTGTAGCGCCCGAAGATTTCCGCTTCCATGGGACCCACGTCCCCCGCCCCTGGTCTTCCTGACAGGGCAGTTCCGCCGCCGCAACGTATCGAACAGAAGGACCATTATAGGTGATATCGCGCGCGAGCACGCGTGGCGGACCCAAACGTCGCCTGCTATCTTGTGCCCACTCCGCTGCGTTGCGAGGAAAGAACACCATGGAAATCACGCTGGTCCACCCGTTCCCCGATCCGACCGCGTACGGCCTGCGGGTGTTGTGCGGCGTGCTGCGTGAAGCGGGCCACCGGGTGCACTTCGTCAACCTGCCCGATTTCACCGGCGACGAGGCGACCGTGGCCGCCGACATGCGCGCTCGCCGCTACCCCCGCAGGGCGCTGGACGACCTGTGCGAGGTGGCCAAGGACTCCAAGCTCATCGGCATCTCGCTGATGACCAACTTCTTCCCCAGCGCGGTGGAGATCTCCGAGGTGGTGCGGCGCGAGCTGCCCGAGGCGCTGCTGGTGTGGGGCGGCGTGCACCCCACCATCCGCCCCCACGAATGCCTCGACCACGCGGACGTGGCGGTGATCGGTGAGGCCGAGCAGAGCATCGTCGCGCTGGCCGAGCGGGTGGAGGCGGGCGAGGACTGGGACGACGTGCCCGGCCTGGCCTACCGCCGCGACAACGAGCTGATCCGCACGCCCGTGCCCCCCCTGGCCCAGGATCTGGACGCCATCCCGCGGCCCGCCATCGACACCCTCGACCAGTGGACCCTGTGGGAGGGTGGCCTGATCGAGGTGGACGACGCGGTGTACATGCGCATGCTGGCGCGCACCACGGCCAGCTCCCACTACGGCAAGATCGGCTACCAGACCATGACGAGCCGCGGTTGCCCCAACCGCTGCGCCTACTGCGTCAACTCCACCATCCGCGCCCTGTACCCCAAGCAGCGCTACGTGCGCTTCCGATCCACCGAGGAGGTGATCGGCGAGTGCTCGGCGGTGCTGCGGCGCTTCCCGCTGGTGGACTACATGTGGTTCTCCGACGACGTGTTCTTCGCGCGCCCGCTGGAGGACCTGCGCCACTTCGCCGAGCTGTACCGATCCCGCATCGGCCTGCCGTTCTACCTGCTGGCGAGCCCCACCAGCCTCACCGACGAGAAGTACGAGCTGCTCGTCGACGCGGGTCTGCACCACGTGCAGATGGGCATCGAGACCGGCAGCCACCGGATGCAGGCCCTGTTCGAGCGCAAGCACATGGCCAACGAGAAGGTGATCCGCGCCGCCGAGATCATCGCCCGGCACACCGACAAGACCCAGGTGCCGTACTACGACTTCATCACGCGCATCCCCTGGGAGGACGACGCGGACCGCCGCGAGACCCTGCGGCTGGTGGCGCAGCTGCCCAAGCCGTTCAAGCTGCAGCTGTTCTCGCTGGTGCTGTACCCCGCCACCGTGGCCTACGACCGCGCCCGCAACGAGGGGCTGGTCGAGGACGAGACCCAGCAGATCTACGACGCCATGTACCAGGTGCGCGAGGACACCTACCTCAACCTCGTGCTCTCCCTGGCCTCCAAGGGCGCCGTGCCCGGCTGGGTCATCGACGCCCTGGCCGACGAGCGCCTGGATCCGATCGTGCAGAGCGTGCCCGTCAAGGCCGCCGAGCGCGTCACCCAGCGCGTGCTCAAGGGCGTGCGCCGCATTCGCGACTTCAACCGGCACTACAAGAAGATGAGCGCGCTGGCCTGATCCGGAACGGAGAGGGCGGGGGGGCTATCGGACGGGCGGACGCTTGCGGCCGTGCCGCGCGCGGATGAGATCCTGCAGCTGCTGGTCCTCGTCCACGTCTTCCTCGGGCGCGTCGTTGCGGCGCCGCGAACCCACGTAGAACGCCATGCCGCCCAGGCCCAGCAACATCACCGGCAGGGCGATGATCAGGAACCCGCGCGCCGACACGAAGCCGGGCAGGTCGGGCGTGGACACGCTCGCGGTCATGGACCGGCTCGCGTTGCCCTGGGACGAGCCGGGCAGGGGCAGCGACGGCCGCAGGGTGGCCACCGCCGCCTGCAGCGGCGACTGGGCCAGCAGGTTGGACGCGTCCTGGGCCGGCGCGGCCATCGAGCCGCGCGGATCGAACGCCAGGCGGAAGGGCCACTTGCGCTCGCGGGCGAAGTTCTCGGTCACACCCTGGGTGCAACCCTGCCCCACGCACACGGCGAGGATGTCGGCGGCCGCGCGGGCAGCCAGCCGATCGAGATCGGCCACGGTGGTCGGATCGCTCGGATGGAATTGTACGACCGTCAGGGTGTCGTACTCCTGGAGCGCCGAGGCCAGCGGCTGCGCGTCGAGCGCGGCCGCGCCGTGACCCATGAAGAGGGCGACGCCGAGGGGCAGAAGCCCTGGGATCGCCCGACGTTTGTCTGTCCACCACATAAGTCCACCTTATCCGGGTGGGCCGCGGGTGTGAAGCTCCGTGTTGCGTGCGGGCGGGGGCGCGCGGCGCCTACATTGGGAAAAAACCGACCTGCGGCGGTGCGTCGAGGGGGTAACAGGTCCAGCGCTCGAAGATGTCGTCGTCGTGCTCGACCGGGGTGACGATGTTGAAGCCCTGCCAGCAGTCGTCGAGGGCCCACTTCCACAGGGAGTCCCACAGCATCGCGCCCTCCATGTGCACCAGGTACAGGTAGGCGCCGTCGTGCCCGCGGCCCGTGCGGTGGGTCAGCGACTCCCCCTCGTCCACCTGCTCGTTGGCGTCCGCGTCCAGGTACAGGTACAGCGCCTCGATGTAGCCACCCTCGGTGAAGGCGTTCCACTCCACGTCCTCCCAGTGGGCGGGCGACAGCATGTCCTCGTGCAGCGACAGGGTCACCGAGGGGACCTCGGGGTTGAACACGGCGGAGGTGACCTCCACGACGTCGGCCGGGACCACCGGATCGAGCAGGATGGGCATCACGCCGAGGCGACGCGTGGAGCTCACGTCGGTGGGGTTGGCCACGTCCAGTTCCAGGGTGCCGGAGAACACCGAGTAGCCCTTGAGGTTGAGGTCGATGGTGGTCTCCGCGGGCAGGAACTCCAGCTGCATCTGCGGATCCACGAACGGCTCGAAGGGAATCACGTACCAGTCGTCGTGGGCCCAGTCGCCGTCGGGGCGGATGAAGGCCACCATGGTCTGGGCGGCCACCCCCACGATCTCCTCGCCGGCGTCGAGGGCCCCGGAGTCGTCCATGTCCTTGAATACCAGCGGCAGGTAGAATGCGCCCACGCCCGGCTCGGCGCCGGGCCAGTCCATGGCCTGGAAGTGCTCATCCGGCGGCGGAGTGGGCAGGTCGTAGGTCCACAGGTAGGTGTCGGTGTCGAAGTCGTCGGTGCCGAACAGCGCCTCGCCCGTGGTGGAGGCCCCCTCGCCCGTGACCAGCACGTGGGCCATGGCCACGGCCTGGAAGTTCCACTGGGCGCCCTGGGCGCCGTCCCGCGTGACGAACCCGCCGCCGATGGTGGTGCCCTTCTCGGCGGTCAGGTCGATCATCAGGTGGGCCGGTGGGCCCGCGTCCTCGGGATCGTGGGGCAAGAAGCGCAGGATCGCGTTCTTGGCGGTCGCACCGCCCAGGTCCCCCTCGAGGTCCCACACCATCGTGATCTTCTCGCCCACCTCCGGGCACGACACCTCGGCGAGGTTGCCCGCGGTGTGCTGGGGGATGGTGGCCGGGGCGTAGGTGACGCCCTCGTCGAAGGAGTACTCCACCTCCAGCGAGCATAGCTCGCCGTCCGCGTCGGAGATGGTCGCGACCAGCGTGGCGCCGTTCTCGAAGGGATCCCCGTCGTTGAGCTCTGCAGTCACCCGGGGCAGGGCGTTGAGCTCGGTCTCGGGCGTCTCCTCGGGCGCGCACGCAGCCACCAACAGGGCGGGTGTCAGCAGGATCCACCAGCGCATGTTTCCCTCCGGTGCGGTCGATTATAGCCTCCATGTTCGCCTGCTGGGAGTTGGTGGGAGCGTCGCGCTGGTGTACGTTTCCTCCGCTGCGCAACGAGGAGCGGTCATGCACTACCTGTTGATCCTGATCCTGGGGTTGGTCCTGTGCGGTTGTCCGTCCGAGGGATCGGACGATGACAGCAGCACGCCGGGCGACGACGACGACGCCACGGGGGACGACGATGACGACGACATCACGGGCGACGACGACGACGCCACGGGGGATGACGACGACGACGCCACGGGGGACGACGATCACGACGACGATCTCGGCTACGCCTGCGACATCTCCTTCCCGTCCCTGCCCACCCCGCCGCCGGCGGTGCGGTCCTTCAATGCCCTGCCCACGTCCAACGGCTACGTCAGCGCCACCTACGCGGTGGACCTGCACGACGTGCCGGTGACCTTTGCGGGCAACACCCCGGGCACGACGGACCTGCAGCACCGGCTGTACACCTTCACCGAGCACATCATGGCCGAGCCCGTTCCGGGCACCTACACGCGCGATCTGCTCTTCGACCTGTACCTGGGGGTGCGCGTGGACGGCGCCGGGACCTGGCTGGGCGACGTGCCCGAGGTGGAGGCCGCGTACGTGCCGGGCACGGGTATCGTGCACCTGATCCAGGAGGTGGGCGACGTGGAGGTGGAGACGTTCATCTTCGCGCCCATGCACGGCGAGACCCAGGCCCTGGTGGTGGTGGGGCACGTCACCAACCACGGGTCGTCGGCCCAGGTGGACCTGTACTCGCTGCAGAATTTCCACACGGGCGGCGAGGGCTGGGCCGACGGCGAGACCGTCACCGCACAGGGGAGCGCCGGGATCGTGGAGAGCCGCGGCAGCGACCGCATCTACCACCGTTCCCTGGGCGATCCGACCTACTACAGCGCCGCTCCCGGCGGCGACGCGAACCACAACCCGTGGATGCTGCTGACCGCGGGCCAGGACCTGTCCGGTCAGCTCATCTCCGGCGACGACGTGGCCGTGGGCTTCCAGTGGCCCGGCGGCACCCTGGGCAGCGGGGACGAGGCATGGGGCGGCATGGTCATCGGCCTCAACGGCGGCGGCGAGGACGCGGCTGCGCTCGCCGCCCGGGTGGACGGCTTCGTGGCCGGCCGCGGGCCCGGCCAGCTGGTGGACGACGAGCAGGCCTTCTGGGACGCCTACCACGCCGTGGAGACCCTGCCCGCGGGCCTGTCCGCGGACGAGGAGGCGGTCTACCGCCAGTCCACGGCCGTGCTGAAGATGGGCCAGGTGCGCGAGCCTGGCCCGGGCTACGGTCAGATCCTCGCCTCGTTGCCCCCGGGCGGCTGGAACATCTCGTGGCCCCGCGACGCGGCCTACGCCATCGTCGCCCAGGCCCACGCCGGCCACCTCGACGAGGCGCGGGACGCCCTGCAGTTCCAGATCGACGGCGACGCGGGGTACTACGCGTCCTACCTGGGCATCTCCGACTACCTCATCTCGGCCTGTCGTTACTTCGGCGACGGCACCGAGCAGAGCGACGACGCCTGGTGCGAGGACGGCACGGCGGCCGGCCCCAACGTGGAGCTGGACGACTTCGGGCTGTTCCTGTGGGCGTACGGCGAGTACATCGCCGCGTCGGCGACGCGGGCTTCCAGACCGACACCCTCGACGCGGTGCTCGGCGGGGTCGCCGATCCCCTGGTGACGCTGATCGACACCAACGACCTGCTGGTGGCCGACTCGTCCATCTGGGAACGCCACTGGGACGAGTGCTTCCCCAACGGCGCCAAGCAGTTCAGTTACAGCGACATCAACGCCGTCAACGGCCTGCGCATCGCCGCCGACCTCAGCGGCGACACCAGCTACGACTCCGCCGCCGAGCAGATCCGCGGCGGGCTGCTCAACATCACCGACGGCCCGGTCTTCGAGGAGACCTTCGACGGGGAGGCCTGCCCGGTGCTGGGTTCGGCGCCCGAGGAGGTCTGCGGCTACTGCGGCCCGTACGACGCGTCGGTGATCGAGCTGGTCAACCTCGGCGTGTTCCGGCCTGACTCGTCCATGGCCAAGGGCACCCTGCGCGGGCTGATGGACAACCTGGCCATGGCCAACGGCAGCCCGGGCTTCCTGCGCAACGACGACGGCACCGGGTCGTCCAATCCCCACCCCTGGTACGACGACCAGGAGTGGGTGGTGATCGACCTGCGCATGGCCGCGGCCATGGCCGAGATGGGTACGGCGCTGAACGATCCCGTGCTCACCGCCAACGCCGAGACCCTGGTGGACTGGATCACCGCCCAGGCCCGGGCCAACGCCGATCTGATCGGCGAGCTGCTCAGCGACGGCATCTACTCGCTCGAGGACGAGGCCGACCACACCAACCCCGGCACGGACGCGGGCTACGAGGCGCAGGGCAGCGTGCCCATGTGCGGCTTCGGCCCGGGCGCGTACATCCTGGCGCTGGAGGCCGTACACCCGTAACGTGGGTGCGCGAGGAGGACCGATGAGGCAGACGAGAATCCACTTCCTGGGCGCCGCGGGCAACGTCACGGGTTCGCGCCACATGCTCGAGGTGGGCGATCAGCGGTTCCTCGTGGACTGCGGCATGCACCAGGAGCGGCAGTTCAAGGGACGCGACTACGACGTGTTCCCCGTGGACCCCGCGTCCATCGATGCGGTGCTGCTCACCCACGCCCACCTGGATCACTGCGGCTACCTGCCCAAGCTCGTGCGCGACGGGTTCGCCGGCAAGGTGTACTGCACCCCGACCAGCGCCGAGGTGGCGCGCATCGTGCTGCTGGACGCCGGCTACCTCCAGGAGGAGGACGCCAAGTACAAGCGCAAGCGGCACCGCAAGAGCGGCAAGGCGCCCAAGCACGGCTACGAACCCCTGTACACGGTGGCCGACGCCAGGGCGGCCCTGCCTCACCTGCAGCGCGTGCGCCTCAACGAGCCCGTGGAGATCGGCCCGGGGATCAAGGCGATCTTCCGCAACTCCGGCCACATCCTCGGCTCGTCGTTCATCCGCGTCTTCGTCGAGGAGGAGCATCACACCAAGACCGTGTTGTTCAGCGGCGACGTGGGCCGCTGGGACAAGCCCATCATCCAGGACCCCGTGCAGTACGAGCAGGCCGACTACGTGCTCATCGAGTCCACCTACGGCGACCGCGTCCACGACAAGGCCGTGGACGTGGGCACCCAGCTCGCCGAGATCATCAACGACACCGTGGAGCGGGGCGGCAACGTGCTGATCCCGTCGTTCGCCATCGAGCGCGCCCAGGAGGTGCTGTACCACCTCAACGACCTGATGCGTGCCAAGCGTATCCCGCGGCTGCTGACCTTCCTGGACAGCCCCATGGCGGTGAGGGTGGCCGAGGTGTTCCAGCGCCACCCGGAGCTGTACGACGAGGAGATGGTGGACCTGGTGCGCGACGGCCAGGGGCCGTTCTCGTTCCCGGAGCTGACTTTCTCGCGCACGCGCGAGCAGTCCATGGCCATCAACCGCATCCGCGGCACCGCCATCGTCATCGCCGGTTCGGGCATGTGCACCGGCGGCCGCATCAAGCACCACCTGGCCCAGCACATCAGCCGCCGCGAGAGCACCGTGCTGTTCGTGGGCTACCAGGCCAACGGCACCCTGGGGCGCCAGATCCTCGAGGGGCGCAAGGAGGTGCGGCTGCACGGGTTCGAGCACAAGATCCGCGCCCGCATCGCCCGGATCGAGGGGTTCTCGGCCCACGCGGACCGGTCCGAGCTGGTCCAGTGGATCACCAGCCTGCAAAAGCCCCCCAAGCGGGTGTTCGTGGTGCACGGGGAGTCGGGCGCTGCCTCGGCGTTCCGCGATCACCTCGAGGAGGCGACGGGCTGGAAGGTCACCGCGCCCGATTACCGCAACGAGTACGTGCTGGGCTGACGCTCCTCAGTCGCCGGTGCTCTCGAGGTAGCGGATGCGATCCTCGATCTGCCACATCTCCTCCTCGTAGGCCTCCATCGCACCTTCGGTGTTGCGCTGCCGCACCAGCGGCACGGCGTCGGCGTACTCGTGGCGGAACCACTTGAGTCGCTTGAGCCAGTACAGCCGGCGCAGCTGGCGGGGGCCGAAGGTGGAGAGCTCGGCATCCCACACGACGGCGGGATCGAGGTCGGGGTGGCGCCATCCGACGACGGCCTCGGCGATCACCCCCGCGCTGAACTGGTAGCCGGGCAGCCGCATGTGGCAGAAGTCGAAATACTCGGGGCGCCCCGGGACGACCCCCGTGGCGAACCCGGCGAACCGCTGCTCCAGATCCACCACCAGCACCCCCTCGCGGCCGTCGAGATCCCGCACGGCGTCGTTCCATGGCGTGCGCACTCGCAGGAAGTTGCGGTCGCGGTCCCTGGCGCGTGAGTACAGCGCCGCGGCGGCCTGCTCGTCCCCGGCCGCCTCCACGCAGCGCGCGCGGTAGTAGAGCACCAGCGCGTTGTCCGCGGCGTCGAGGGCGTCGAGCTCGTCGAGGCAGGCGTCGGTCTCGCCGTCGGCGATCCGCTGGTCCATCGTCCCGAGGTCGAACAGCACGTCGTCGGCGGGCAGCCAGTCGCGCAGGTTGGTGGGCATGGTGGAGACCACCAGCGGTACGCCGGCGGCCTGGGTCGCCTCGACCATGGCATCGAGGTTGGCCTCCCAGGCCCCGGTCTGTTCGACCAGGATCTCGTCGATGGGGCGCGGTTCGACGCCCGGATCCGCGAGGTAGGTGTACTCGGCCCGGTCGCGCTCGTTGTTGCCGGCGAGGAGCACCACCAGATCGGGCTCGCCCGCCTCGATCACCCGCTGGAGGGTCTGCAGCGCCTCGGCCGAACCCTCGCCGCCGCGGGCCGCGTTGACCACCTCCACGGTGCGATCGCGAAGCACCTCGTCGAGGATCTCCTGCAGCCACGTGGGGATGCCGCCCTCGTTGGGGACCTCGAGCCACCCCATGAGCTCGTCGCCCAGGCCATACCGCTGCTGCACGTAGGGCGTACCCATGGCGGTGGAGCCGCCCAGGACGAACACCCGCAGGCCGTGAGCGGGCTTGACCGCGGCGAAGCTCCCGTCGGCCATGGCCGAGTGGGCCACGACGTAGCGGTCCCCCTGCAGCACGAACATGGCGTCGTCGTCCTGGGGCCGGTGCCTCACCGACGCGCTGTCCAGCACCAGCAGGGCCAGCGCGGCGATCACCACCGCAGATCCGGCGACGAAGGTCGCCAGCAGGGCGCGGAAGATGCGCCTGCGGCGCGGTGTGGGTTCCCGGGACTCCAGGTCGATCCCTCCGAGGGGCCAGCGTAGCAGCCCTCGCCGAGGTCCGCCCAGGGGGGCTCGCGCGTGCTACCATCCGGCGCGGCGAGCCGGGGGGCGGCGGGGCGCGGAGTGGACTCATGGCGCACGACAAGAAGCACGCGCCGGCGACCGGAGTCGTCGGCTACGGGTACGAGGCGGACTGGTCCGAGAACTCGGTCAAGCCGCCGATCTTCGTCACCTCCACGTTCAGCTTCGAGAACTGCGAGGCCGGCGAGCGGTTCTTCCGCAAGGCCTACCACCTCGACGGCGGGACCGAGCCGCCCAAGGGGCTGATCTACAGCCGGCTGAACAACCCCAACCTCGAGATCCTCGAGGACCGCCTGACCCTGTTCGACCGTGGCGAGGCCGCGGCCGTGTTCTCGTCGGGCATGAGCGCCATCTCCACCACCTGCATGGCCCTGTGCGAGCCCGGCGACTACATCCTGTTCGCCGAGCCGGTGTACGGCGGCACCGAGTTCCTGTTCGAGCACGTGCTGCCGCGCTACAAGATCGAGACCGTGGGGGTCACCGCGGGCACGGACGCGCCGGACGCGATGGCCAAGGTCATCGCCGAGAACGGCCGGCCGCCGAAGCTGATCTTCGTCGAGAGCCCCTGCAACCCCACCATGGTGATGACCGACATCGCCAAGGTGTGCGCCGTCGCCGACGCGTGCAAGGGCGCGCGCCCCGTGGTGGCCGTGGACAACACGTTCCTGGGGCCGGTGTTCCAGCACCCGCTGCAGTTCGGCGCGGACCTGGCCCTGTACTCGCTGACCAAGTTCGTCGGTGGGCATTCGGACCTCATCGCCGGCGCCGTGGTCGGCCGGGACGACCTGGTCAAGGGCATCAAGGACTTCCGCACCATTCTCGGCACCATGGCCGGGCCGTTCACCGCCTGGCTGGCCACCCGCAGCCTCGAGACCGTGGCCCTGCGCATGGAGCGCCAGGCCCGCACCGCCGAGGTCCTCGCCGAGATGCTCGCGCTGCACGACGAGGTGGACGCGGTGGTCTACCCTGCCCTGCTCGGCGCCAAGAACCCCCAGCGCAACATCTACAAGCGCCAGTGCACCGGCCCCGGCGGCATCATCTCCTTCGATCTCGGCACCAAGGACCGCGCGTTCGCCTTCCTCGACGCCCTCGAGGTCGCGACCCTGGCCGTCTCGCTGGGCGGCAACGAGACCCTCGCCGAGCACCCCGGCACCATGACCCACGCCGACGTGCCCACCGATCGGCAGGAGCAGATCGGCATCACCGCGGGGCTGGTGCGCGTCAGCGTGGGTATCGAGGATCCCGAGGACCTGCTGGGGGACTTCCGGCAGGCGCTGGGCAAGCTGCCGGCGCGCCAGGCGGCAGTCGAGGAGACGCGAGGGTGACAGGCGCGGGCGTCGAACCCAGGGTAGGGCTGGGGCCGCGTCACCTACACCCGCCTGCCATGGGATCTCGAGGTGATGCTGTACCAGCCGAACTATCGATAGATCAGCCCCTGGGGCCGACCGCGCGTTCGCTCAGCGCCAGATCCAGATCCTCGAATCGATGGAAGTAGCGCACGCCCGTGACGCGGTCGCGCGCGCCGTGGTCCCGAGGCAACCCGACCCAGACCTCGCATCGTTCTCGCAGCCGGCCCAGCAGGTCGTCGAAGGCCCTGGACTCGGTGGGATCCATGGCCCGCTCCACGGACAGCAGCACCAGCGCGGCCTCGCTGCGGGTCACCGCGTCGAGGAGATCGATGTCGGGGACGTCGGGGCCGAGGTAGACCGGTTCGAAGCCCCGCGTCGCGGCGAGATGGGCTGCGGCGAGCACGCCGAACTCGTGCAGGTGCGCCTCGGGCGTGGCGACGACCAGCCGCGGCGAGCCGGGCGCCGGCGCGGACAGGTGCAGCAGCGTGTCGAGCAGTCCGCGGGCCTGGGCGCTCACGGCGTGCTCGTGGGCCACGGTGAATGTTCCCGCCTTCCAGCGGCTCCCGGTCTCGCGCAGGATCGGCAGCAGCACCTCGAACACGAGGTCGGACGTGGTCAGCAGTGCGGCCGCGCGAGACAGGGTCTGCCACGCGCGCCGGGTCTCGAACGCCTGGATGTGACGCAAGTACTCACCGCGAACGGCCTCGAACCCGCTCGCGTGGTGGGTCGGTGGCTCCGCGGCGCGCAGCTCCACCGAGTCCGGCTGGGCGACGAGCTGCTCGAGGACGGTGGTCTCCTGGGTCGCGATCTCGCCGATGGGGTAGCCCAGCTCCGTGGCCTGACGCAGCAAGGTGAGCTTGTGCACGTCCTCGGCGCTGTAGCGGCGGGTGTTGCCCGCGGTGCGGTGGGGGACCACCGCGCGGTAGCGCCGCTCCCACACGCGGATGGTGTGAGAGCTCAAGCCGGTCATTCGCGTGACCGTCCCCATGGGGTGGCGGCCGTCGCTGCTCTTGGGGTCCTTCATGGGTCTTCCGCCCCGGTGTGCGGCACGATCCTACCCGACCCGGAGCCTCTCAGCTGGTCGGGACCCACTGCACGTACCCGATCCCGGTCCCCAGGGGCGTGTTGAGGCGCCACAGCAGCTCACCGGTCGGGGAGACCAGGTCCACCTGCCCGTGCTCGCTCCACGTCACCAGGGTGCTGCCGTCGGGCAGGCGGCTGACGTCGCCGAGGGTGTAGTTGGTCAGCGGCGGATCGGCGGTGTACTCCCAGATCTGGCGGTAGGTGCCGCCGGTCTCGTCCAGCTCGTACTCCACCACCCGCGCCCACTCCTGCTCGCCGGGCCTGCCGTTGTCCATGACCACGAGGCGGTCGTCGAACTGATGGAACTCGTGCTGGCCGGAGAACGGCCGGGTCTCCCCGTCCGCCGGGATCAGGTCCGTCATCGCGCCGCCGAGCTGCCACTTCAGATCGCCGGAATCACGATCGACCTTGAACATCGCGTCCAGGGTGAACGAGGAGACCTGGTAGGCGTCCTGCTCGGGGTAGTAGTCGATGGCGTTGAAGTGCGTGAAGTCGACGTACTCCATCTGCTCGACCCAGGGGAACACCTCGGGGTCGTACTCCACGTCGTCCCAGATGGACCAGACCACGTCGGCCGCGCCATCGGGGTCCACCTCGACGATCCGGTCGCCCCACAGCTCCAGCCCGTCCACCTCGAGGAGCTCGCCCTCCATGAGCGCGACGTCCCCGTCGGGGAGCACGGCGAAGTCGTGGTGGTACGAGGCGGTGGACGTCAGGGCCGTGGATTCGTGATCGTCCAGGTTCATCCTCACCAGCGAGAAACCCTCGGGCGCGGGGAGCTGGTCCTCGAACAGCAGCGAGCGGCGGTCGTCGGTCAGCGCCGCACCGAACAGCGCCGTCTCCGGCTTGTCGCCCAGGACGACGTCGGTCTCGTGGCTCCAGGTGATCACGCCGTCCGTGTCCAGGATGACGGCCGTGGCGACCTCGGAGACCAGCACGGTCACCAGCAGGCCCCTGTCCTGGTCCGGGAACTCGCCGGTCACGGACAGGTCCACGGTCTGGGCCAGCTGTCCCGTGGTGAACGTGCCCACGTCGGTGGTCAGGAGATCGTCGCCGTCCATGACGACGCGGTAGCTGTACTCGCGGTCGGGCTTGAGGCCGGCCACCAGCGCGTCGTAGCGATCGTCGCCGAGCTCGCGACCCATCACGAGGGTATCCAGCGCGCCGTCCAGGCCCAGCTCCACGGCCGGCGTCCCGGACGCGTCGGAGCTCCACGTGACCGTGGCCACCGTGGGCGTGATCTCGCTGACCTCCACGTGGACATCGGTGATCCAGACCGTATCGACGGGGTCCGTCGGGTCCTGGGAGTCGCCCGGGCCGGTGTTCCACGTGTCGTCCGCGGGCATGCAACCCGATCCGCACAGGGCGAGCACGACGGCGAACACGGGGATGCTGCTGGAGAGATGTGCCGGTGAGTAGAACATCACACTGCCTCGCTGCCGCCTGCCGACCCCTCGTGCAGCGCGGCCTCGATGGCCCCATTCTCACGCGACTTCTGTCGCGGTTCCTCACCGATCAGGACTGATCGTCCGTCTACCCATTGTAGACGCGTCCGAGAAGCCCTCTGAGACAAATTTCTGGGTTTTGTGCTCTCTGTGGAAGCAAAACCTAGGCGTCGTCGGCGTCGCGGACGCACCGCACGTGGTTGTCGATCCGGATCGCGTCGCCCTGCGGGCCGTGGCCCTCGGGGTAGTCGGCCGCGTCGCCGATCTTGGGGTCGCTGCGCTGCGCGCCGGCGCCGTGCACGTCCTGCCACTGGCCCATGAAGTAGCCCAGCGCGCGGCCGAAGGAGACGTATGCAGCCGCGCCGCCGGTGCCGTTGGAGGCGGCGTGGGTGGTGGACGTCCAGACGAACGGGAAGTCGGCGTCGCCGGCCTCGTTGGTGATCGTCGAGCAGCCGAAGATCGGATCGAGGGCGGCGGTTCCGGTGACGTCGGGGGATCGCGAGTAGTCCACCAGCGACTGCAGCTCCTTGGCCGACGGCAGGCGCCAGTCGTCGAACCCGGCGTGCTCGAGGTCCTCGCACCACGCCAGCGCGTCCTCCCAGGGCATGCCCTCGCCGCTGTCGTCGAGCGGCCACATCAGCGCGGTGGCGGCGTCGGACACGGTGCCGTCCCCGTTGTCGGTGAACGCGTTGTCGCCGTACCCGGTGTTCCCGCGCACGTGCAGGGCGAAGTAGGACCTGGAGTCGCCCGTGGGGTAACACTTGATACGCCCGTCGGCGAAGTTGACCCCGAAGAAGCACTGCTCGCCGCCCATCACCGAGCCGCCGTAGACGCTGGTGGTGACCCACTGGGAGTCGATGATCCGGTCGCCGGTGCCCGGGTCCCCGTACTCGAAGGCGAACACGGTCTCGTCCATGAACGGCACGAGCGACGAGGTGTCGTCGCCCATCTCACCGCTGGGGTCCTCGCCGCTGAACAGGATCAGCGAGTACAGCTCCTTGATCGTGGGAAGGCGCCAGTCGTCGTACCCGGCGAGGTCGAAGCCGTCGGCGTCGTCCAGGGCGTCGGAGTAGGTGACCTTGTCGCCGGGATCCTGTTGCCACATCAGGCCGCTGACCCCGTCGGTGACCGTGCCGTCGCCGTTGTCCGTGTACATCGGCCCCCAGCCCTCGTACTCGGCGTCCTGACCGAAGAATGCGTCGCCCGGATCGGGCCAGTCGATCTCGGCGAACTCGTCGTAGTACGCGGTCTGATCCGTGTCCACGATGGCGTAGCTCAGGTCGGTGTCGGGGAGGTTGCCCTCGCCCACCTCGTCGCACGCCAACATCGCCGCCGGCAGGATCGCCAGGAACCCAAACTTCGAATGCCGCATCAAAGCCTCCTCGCCCCGAAAAAAATAGAACGTTCGGAGGCGGCAGACCGCCGCGCTGCGCCAGGGGTTAAGGGGAACCCGCAGCGGTGAGTTCGAGCTCCACGACGATCACCGGGTGATCGGACGGCCGCGCCTCCGCGTCGCCGTAGCGCGGCGACTCCTGGGTCCAGCGCAGCACGGTGGCGCCGCCGCCCACGAGCACGTGGTCCACGAGGCGATCGGTGTCGAAGTAGGCCGGGGCGCCGTCGGCGTCGCCGTCCAGGCCCACCACCGCGGCGAGGTCGGCGGTGTTGGCCAGGGCGCCCCCGCCGAGCAAGGTGGGGTAGCGGTCCGCGGCGCGGTGGGTGTTGAAGTCACCGGCGATCACCAGCGGCAGCTGGCCGGCGATGGGGCCGAACACGTCGTGGAACAGGGCGGCCGCGCCGTCCTTGTTGGGGCCGTTGTTGTCGAAGTGAGCGTTGACGAACAGCAGCTCGAAGCCGTCGCTGCGCTGGCGCAGGTGGGCCCACGCCGCGTAGCGGGGCAGGGAGATGTGCTTCCACCCGGCGGAGAACGGGCGATCGGGGCGAGGGGAGAGCCACAGCTGGCCCGAGTCCAGCAGCTCGAAGCGGCTGGCGCGGTACAGCAGGGCGGCGTCGGCGTAGCGCCAGGGGCCGAGGGGGTAGGTGACCGCCTCGTAGGGGGAGGCCGGTCCGAGGACCTCGCCGAGGTCGTCGCGGCCGATCAGCTCCTGCAACCCCACCAGATCGGCGTCGTGCCGCTCGAGCACCTCGCGGATGGCCGGCAGGCGCTCCTCCCAGGGGTCGTACCCCTCCTTGTCGCAGTGGCGGCACAGCACGTTGAAGGTCAGGACCTTCAGCGGGCCGCTGGTCGCGGCCGCGGGCGCGGCGGTCGGGGTGTCCGGCGGCCAGGGGTTGGAGCCTGCGACACGGGCGAGCAGCCACTGGGGGCCGCCTCCGCACGCGATCGCGGCGGCGATGGCCACGGCTGCGGCAACAGCGGCGAGGCCCTTGCGGCGCCTCGCGGTCACCGGCCGACCCCCGGACTGGTGAGGATCCAGAAGCGGATGGGCACGCCCTTGTCCGGGATCCAGCCGTCCACGTGGCGCTCGTCGGACAGGGGCACGAGGGGGCTGAGGGTCTCGCGCCGGGAGTCGTCGAGGATCACGACGGTGGGACCGGGGTGCGTGAGTATCCCGTACGAGCGCTCGTCCTTGCCGGCCAGCCGCACGTCGAGGCCCTCCCACTCCAGGTACAGCACCAGGCTGGGCAGGCGGAAGTTGCGGCCCATCACCACCTGGGCCTCGGGCGCCGCCACCGTGGTGATCTCGTCGGCCACGGTGCGGGTGACGAACAGGCGGGGTCGCAGATCCGGCAGGGCCAGGGCCCAGGCCAGGTGGAAGAACAGCATCGTGCCGATCATGGCGGTGATCAGCGCGCGAGAGGGAGCGCCGCGCCACGCCAGCGCGGCCGCGCCCACGGCCGCGACCGCGATCACGGCGCCCGCCGCGATCAACGAGGCGAGCACCTGCCCCGGGATCAGGAGGAATGCTCCGCCGACCAGGGCTCCGGCCAGCACCAGGGCCAGCAGCAGCTGGAACACCAGCCCCCCCTTGAGCAGCCACGACGACCGCAGCCGCTCGGCCGTCAGGTCCAGCGCCTGGTCGGCGAGGATCACCGCGAGGGCGGGGTAGGCGCCGAGGGCGTACGCGGGCAGCTTGCTGGGCAGGAGTTCGTAGATCAGCCAGCCCGAGCACAGCCAGGCGGCCGCGGCGATGTAGACCGGGTCGCGGGCGCGCAGCCGTCGCACCGTGCGCACCAGCGCCGCCGGCAGCAGCCCGAACCAGGGGAACAGCAGCAGGGCGAAGCTGGCCAGGTAGGTGCCGGGCGGGCCGGTCTGGCCGAACACGGCCGACGAGGCACGGCGCAGCACGTACCAGTCGAGCATCCAGCGCACGAACTCACCGCCGTCGCGCAGCCAGGCCACCCAGCCCCAGAGCAACAGCGGCAGGGCGGCCAGGGGAATCACGGCCCATGGGTGCAGGCGGATGAGGGCCCTTCGCTGCGGGTGCAGCACGGCGATCACGCCCATGGCGCCGATCACCACGATCAACACGGGCGGCCCCTTGAGCAGCATCCCGGCCGCCAGGCCGACCCCCATCACCGCGGCCCACCGCCAGCGCTGCGAGTGCATGAACCGCAGCAGACCCAGCACCGCGACGGTCTGGGCCAGCAGCAGCGAGCCGTCCACCAGCGCCACCTTGCCGAACAGGGGCGCCACGGAGCTGCCCAGCACCAGCGCCCCACCCCAGGCGCGCTCGCGGCCGAAAACGGGTGCCCCCCACAGCGCCAGCAACAGGCACGTCAGCCCGAATGCCAGCGCGCCTGGAAGACGCAGCGCGAAGGTGTTCTCGCCCAGGACGGCGAAGCTCGAGGCGACCAGCCAGAAGTGCAACGGTGGCTTGCGGTGGGGCTCGGACCAGGCGAACTCCGGGATGGCCCAGTCACCCGTCTGGAGCATGGTGTGGGCGAAGCCCGCGTACGCGGCCTCGTCCTGGTCCCACAGGGGGGTGGAGTGGTTGGCCACCAGCAGGTTCAGCGCGATCCCCACGCCGACGGCGGCGAGGAGCCAGCGGTGGGCCAGCAGGGTGCGCATGGGGCCGGGGCCGGGGGGCGGCGCCTAGGGGCGGTTGTCCATCATGGGAAGGGTCTTCTCGCCGATCTCCTCGTAGAGGATGTCGGCCTTCTCCGACCAGGACGGGTCCCACTCCTTGCCCAGGTAGGTCAGGCCGTCCGCGGCGATGTACCAGCGGCCGTCGTCGAGGGTGTGGCCGTAGATGACGCGCCACATGGGCGCCGAGGAGTAGGCCCAGTTCTCGCCCACCACGATGGCGCCGGGGGAGACGTAACCGGACGACCCGTCGAAGACGAGGTAGTACTGCTTGAACAGGGGCGGCTCGGAGGAGTTGAAGTCGATGCTGTACTCGCTGACCCAGCTGCCCTTCTTGTCTCTCAGGCCGGCGAGCCGCGGGTCGGTGCTGGAGGCGGGGGAGTAGGGCTCCCAGTTGGTGGTCCAGTCGGTGCCCCAGTCGTAGGAGTAGTCGGGCTGATTGGAGTACATCATGATGTAGGTCACGGCCGAGCCGAACAGGCCGCAGCAGCAGATGCACAGGCAGCCCAGCACGGCCACCACGCCGATGATCATCCCGACTGAACTCTTCTTCTCGCTCACGTGAACCTCCCCACGGTCCTCCCTCGTGGGGCCGTGTGAGCCACTATCCTATACTGCGGGCATGAGAGGGTGTCGCCATATTCCACTCCCGTCGTCAGAGACGCGATTCATCGCCGCTGGACGGGTCGCTACGCTTCCCTCTGCGGGCCTCATCGGTCACAGGCTCACAGCCTGCTCCCTCTTCGCCCCTTGCCAGCGACGCGCCTCACGACTCTGCCTCGGTCCGGGAACATGGGGACACCCTCTGAGGCTGATCCCGATCCTCGTCGCTTTTCTCGTCCTCGCGGGCGCGCCGCACGTCGCGAACGCGGGGGATGTGGTGCTGTACGCGTTCCCCACCGAGGGCGGGACCGTGGCCATGCGCGAGCTGCGCGACGCGGACGGCCGGCTGTTCCAGACGCTGTACTACACCCTCGACCCGGTGCGGCGGGATCTACAGGCCAACCCACCGGCCGAGCACGAGCTGATCGTGCAGACGGTGGACCTGTACACCTACGACGCGTCGGGACACCTCATCCGCACCGAGACCATGGACGGCAACGGCGCGCCCCTGCGGGACCGCTTCACCGTGTACGGCGAGGACGGCCTGCTGCGCGCGGAGATCACCTGCAGCGGCCTGGGTGTGCGCCGGGTCGAGAAGCGCTTCGACACCTCCGAGGGGGTGAGCATCGTGCGCTCGGTGCTGCACTTCGACCGCACCGGCGAGGCCCTGGTGTCGTTCAACGGCGTGCTGCCCGACGGCATGGAGCTGGCGGGCGGGTGGGGGCCCACCGACGACGTCCTCGCCTGCGGCGCGGCGCCGTACGAGCCGGGGGCGCCGCTGGCCGACCAGCGGATCGAGGTGACGGTGCGCAACCTCAGCGAGGAGCTCGCCACGGTGACCGTGGGCCCGGCCTTCGAGCTGATCGAACCGGAGCTCCGCGACGACGCGGGCGTGCCCGTCGATGCCGACCCGGCCCAGGCGCAGCAGCTGGCCGCCTCCATCGCCGCCCTGCGCGGGGGGTCCGCCGTGGACCCGCAGCCGCTGCCGCCGGGCCACGGGTGGTCCGTGGCGAGCTTCGAGCTGCAGCAGTGGTACCCCGACCTGCCGCCGGGGCTGTACACCCTGCGGCTGCGATACCGGGCCGCCGAGGGGCTGATCGGGGTATTGTGCAATGACGTCGAGCTGGACGTGCCGGTGGACCGGGACACGCCCAACGTCGACGATCGGGGTCGCTGAGGCCCCAGGGGAACACCATGAACAAGATCGTGTTGATCGTGCTGGGGCTGGCGGTCGTGGGGTGCGAGCCCGGGGACTCCGAGCCCCCGCCCTCGGCGCCGCCGGAGCTGGACGACCTGATCCACTTCTTCCTGGGCAACATCGACGGCGACGACGGCGCGCTGGTCGGAGACGGCGCGACGAACCTCGCCGACTGGTACGAGACCGACGAGTCGGTGGTGGACGGCCTGGCCAGCGGCATGGTCACCGAGGTCACCCAGGCCGAGCTCGACCAGCTCGAGGACATGACCTGGGAGCCCGACCCCTCCCTGGTCACCGGCGTGTACAGCCTTCGGGCGGTGGGCTGCACCTTCGAGCAGATGATCGACGTGTTCCTCGAGCCGGACCAGAAGAGCCTGTTCCCCAACACCTACACCGCGTACGAGCGTGAGTTCGACTCGGACCCGGACTGCTTCGACGACGAGACCTGCGACCAGCTCGACTACCACTCCACCAACACCACCGAGCTCGCCCTCGAGATCGAGATGACCTACGACATGGTCACGCGGCTGAAACGGTTCCGCTACGTCGACGACTCCGCGGCCGAGACCCAGGTGGTGCTGGTGCGCAACGTCATGCCCGAGCCTGCGGTCGAGGACCTCGAAGACGCGGGGTACGACCAGAGCTACCACATCGAGGCCCTCCTGCCCTGGGACGGCTCCCAGACCTTGCACCTGTACGGGTTGTGGAACTACGGATATCTGGAGGGCATCGACGACGACGTGTCGTTCTGGGCCGACGAGTACCTCAACGGCCTGCTCGTCCTCGACGACGATCTCGAGGCGCTGTGCGCACAAGGAGCCATCTAGTGAGAAACCACCTCGCGTCGCTGATCACGCTGGTGACCCTGGGGTTGGCGGCGGTCCCGCTGCCCGCGGCCGCGGAGGTTGCCCTGACCGCGCCGCAGCTCGACGCCCACATGGCGTCCCTGTCCAAGCTGCTGCAGATGCGCAAGGGCGCGGCCCTGCCGGCGCTGAGCCACCGCAACTACATCGATCTGGCCGAGGGCCAGGGGGTGCTCATCGAGGGGGCGGCGGGCAGCGACGGGCTGGTGCGCGCCACCTACTTCCGCGTGGTGGACGTGGCCGCGTGGCGCCTGTGGCTGGCCCTGTCCGACTCGAACCACCACGAGGAGTACATGCCCTACATCCGCGAGTCCGCGGTGCTGGAGCAGGGGGGCGGTACCAAGCTGGCGTACCAGTACATGAACCTGCCGGCGGGCACCAAGCCCCGCCACTGGGTCATCCGGTCGTGGGACAACGGCGCCCTGTGGAAGACCTCGGGCGAGACCCTCTGGGAGTCCCAATGGACGCTGGAGCCCGAGGCCGAGGAGCTGGTGGTCGCGTACCTGGAGGAGGGGTTCATCGAGAAGGTGGACGCCGACGACGTCGCCGGCGCCCTGTACACGGTGACCAACGAGGGGTACTGGCTGCTGGTGGAGCTGAGCGACGAACGCACCCTGGTGGCCTACCAGGCCGTCAGCGACATCGGCGGCAAGGTCCCCACCTGGCTGGTCAACGAGCTGGGCCCGGCCGGCCTGAAGAAGCTCGTGCAGGTCATCGAGGACCGCGGACGCGAGATCGAGGGCCACTTCGGCGCCGGTCGCACCCCTCCTCCTGCTCCCGATGGCACGGCGATCCAGCAGCTCCGTACACCCTGAAGAACGCGCGGTTTTCCCTTTCATCGGTCATAATGGTCGGTGGAGGAGGGCGCCTGTGTTCCAACGCTTGACGCTGGTTTCCGCACTCTTTCTGCTCCCCCTGACCGCCCACGCCGTGACCTTCACCCCGGTGTCGGTGGGGCTGGAGGCCGAGGGGCTCAAGTACGGCGGCCTGGCCTGGGCCGACTTCGACGAGGACGGCTGCCTCGACGTGCTGATCCACCTGCACGTGGACGGCGACTCGGGGCGGCTGTACCGCAGCGACTGCAACCTGCCCGATCCCCAGTTCACCGACGTCACCGCGTCCCACGCGGCGGGCCTGTCCGCCGGGATCATGGACCGATCCGTGGTGTGGGCCGACATCGACCACGACGGGCACGTGGACTTCGCCCGCACCGGCCGCGACGACAACCTGCAGGTGTTCATCAACAACGGCCCGGCGGCGACCCCGCCGTACTGCTTCGGCGACGCCCAGGGGGACCCCACGTTCCACCTCGACGTGCTCGACGGGGGCATCAACCCCGAGGGCGCCGCCTGGGTGGACTACGACGGGGACGGCTGGCTGGACCTGATGTTCGAGAACGGCGAGGCCGGGGTGGACATCCTCGGCAACCCCGGCGACGGCACGTTCTTCATGACCCACGTCACGCCCAACGCCGACGCCCACGGCCTGCCCACCGGCCCGGACAACGGCGACTACGCCACCGCGGTCGACCTGGACGTGGACGGCGACGTGGACTGGATCGCCCGCAAGTCCTCGGGCGTGGTCGACATGTACTTCAACGACGGCACCGGCAACTTCACCGCCGGCCTGGACTTCGGCGCGGCCAACAACAACGACAAGGGTGGCGTGCTGCTGTGCGACTTCGATGCGGATGGTGACTTCGACCTGGTCTGGACGTCGCCGTCCGTCACCCAGATCTGGCAGCAGGACGGGGTCGGCTCGGCCACCTTCACCGGCACGGCCCTGCCCGACGTGGGGGACTGCAACGCCGACGGCCTCGACTGCGGCGACGTGGACAACGACGGCGATCTGGACCTGTTCTTCAGCTGCCACGAGGACGACCAGCTGTGGCTCAACGACGGCGTGGCCGGCACCATCGCGTTCACGCGCGACGACAGCGGCATCGTCGACACCTCCAACGGCGAGGCCGCGGTCTTCGTCGACTACGACAACGACGGCGACCTGGACCTGCTGGTGAACCAGAGCGACGTCAACCAGATGTGGCGCAACGACGCCAACGATCTGGGCGCGGACCAGTACCTGGTCGTGCGCGCGCTGCACGACATCGGCGGCGGCCTGACCCGCGACGCCATCGGCGCCACCGTGCGGCTGTACGACTACCTGGGCAACCCGCTGGGGCCGGTCCAGGAGGTCAACGGCGGCAAGGGCCACGGCTCCCAGAAGCCGCCCCTGGTCCACTTCGGCCTCGGCGCCATCGGCGACGTGCCCGTGCTCGTGGAGATCCGCTTCCCTTCGGGCGAGACGGTGCAGCAAGCGGTCCTGCCCTCGGACCTGCCGTTCCACCAGCAGGTGGACATCCTCCACACCGACGAGCCCGACTCGGACGGCGACGGCATCCCCGACGGCATCGAGATCCTCGACGGCACCGATCCCCTCGACGACGACGATCCGCTGCCCGGGGACGACGACGACAGCGCGGCCGGGGACGACGACGACAGCGCGGTCGGGGACGACGACGATGTCAGCTCCGACGACGACGACGTCAGCTCGGACGACGACGACGTGAGTTCCGATGACGACGACGTCAGCTCCGACGACGACGACACCTCCGTCCGCCCCACCGACGACGACGACGGCATCAGCGACGGCACCGGCTGTGAGTGCTCCAGCGGCGAACGCACCCCGGGCGAGTGGGGGCTGCTGGCGCTGCTGTGTGGGGTCCTCGCGCTACGGCGGCGCGGCTAGAGCGGGACGGGCACGGCGACCGCAACCTCGAACAGATCCTGTCCGTCGTCCAGCCACAGCGTGAACGACAGATCCGAGCCGTCGGTGTGCTCCGCGTCCACGTCGAACGAGAACGGCGACACGTTCAGGGCGTACTCACCGGGCTCCACGGCGGCGGCGCTGAAGGAGACGGCGCCGGCGGACACGTTGCTGACGTGCTCGTGGTCCGACTCCAGCGAGCCGTTCATGGCGCCGGCGGTGGCCACGGTGCCGATGTTGGTGACGATGATGGTCAGCTGGACCCCGGCCTGGCCGGCCGTCACGGGGCTGGGCACGGTGAGCACGCTGGCCACCTCCAGCTCGGGTCTCGACGGGATGTACAGGATCCGGGTCTCTCCGGGCGCGATCTGGACCGGCGCGACCTCGCAGGCGTGGACCTCGTCGCCCCACTCGATGGCGAAGTCGCTGACGGCCGCGTCCGCGCCCCCGGCGTTGGTGGCGCGCAACCACCAGCGGTTGGTCCCCACGTCCGGCGGCAGGTGATCGGCCTGGTCGGTGATGTCCACGACCCACTGGGCGGCGTCGGCCACCTCGGTGGCTGCCTCGTAGTCGGGGGCCTCCTCGTCGCCGCGGCCCAGGGTGAGCTGCAGCGCGCCGGAGTCCACGGCGTCGTGGTCCACCACCGCGTGGCTCAGATCCCCCAGCAGCAGCTGGAAGGGCATGTCCCAGGAGTGGTCGCCGTCGGCGAGCCGCAGGGTGATGTCCAGGTAGGAGTTGTCCTGGTGGTCGTCGTCGATGGTGACGTCGAAGGTGGGGGTGACCGTACCCTGGGCCGGGACCGCACCGATCTCGTGGATGGCGTCGGACAGATCCAGCAGCGGATCGGCGCTGACCAGGGAGGCGGTGATCTCGCCGGAGTCCACCAGCGAGATGTTGGTGATCGTGGCCGTGAGCTCGAAGTCCTCGCCCGGGCCGAAGTCCAGGGGGTACACCCCGATCTCCACCAGCTCGAACCGGGCGATGGGTTCGCCCACGTACACGTCGTCGATGGCCCACTGATCCGCGGGGAACTCGCCCTCGTAGTAGAAGGCCACGTACCCCACCCCCTCGGCGACGAACTCGGTCAGGTCGATCAGCTCCGACGACGCCCAGTCCGCCTCCAGCAACGGCGGCTCCAGCTCGGCGACGAATGCGAAGTCCTCCTGACGGGGATCGGGGCTGCCCATGGAGAGGTACAGGCGGTGGGCGTCCATGGCCGGCGCGTTCAGGCCGAGCTCGGACCAGCTGATGGCCACCTCGGTGGTGCCGTCGAACTCCAGCGGCGGCGAGATCAGCCAGTCCTGGAAGTTGCCCGCGCCAAAGGTGCCGTCGGAGTGGAAGGCGGCGAAGGTGCCCGAGTGGGCGAACGCGTCGTCGATCTCCCAGGGGTACCCCTCGGCGCCCTCGTCGTGGTGGGACCAGCCGAGCTCCTCGAGGTCGCCCCCCTCCCAGTCCTCGACAAAGGGCAACGACTGGCCCACGGCCTTGACGCCGAAGGCGTGGTGGGAGTCGGGCGCGCCGCGCGGCGACGTGGCCGCGGTGGCCGGCTCGTCGGTGTCGATGGCCTCGATGTAGTAGTCCACGCCAGCGGCGGTGACGGTGTCCTGGGGCACGTGCCCCACGTACTCGCCGGGGGTCGCGGCCTCGAACAGCAGTGCGTACTGCCAGTCCGCCTCGCCGTTGACGCGGTAGTACAGGGTCACCTGGGCCAGCCCGGTGTCGTCGGTGACGGTGCAGGACACGGCCACGGGTTCGGCCTCGGGCTGTCCGTCCTCCACCGGCTCGTGGGTGATCTGGGGCGGGGCCAGCACGTCGGCGGAGTCGTCGTCGTCGCCCGTCTCCTCCGGGCAACCCGCGAATCCCAGGATCGCGGCACACACCAGGGCCGTCAGCGCCAGGCGCGCGTGATGGACGGCTCGGTCGTGCTCGCGGTGGTCCATGTCCTCGTCGTTCCCTCTGCTCGCTCAGGATAGCAGGAGCCGCGCCAGGACTACGGGTCCTGCAGTGCCCCATACGGTTCGCCGAAGGTGTCGGCGACGAGCACCCGCCCGCTGCCGTCGGCGTCCTGGACCCACAGGCCGCGGTCGTCTCCCTCGAACTCGACGCCGTCCCATGACGGGTCGCCCACGGTGCCCACGAGGTACTTGTAGGCCACGTGGCCGCGGTCGCTCAAATGGACCACGGTGGTCCAGATCTCGTCGTCCGCGGCGAGGTCGGGCCAGACCCCGTCGTCGGTCAGTCCCACGGCGTGACCCGCCCAGGCGCCGAGCTCGGCGCGGTCCCCCGACAGGGTCACCACCACGCCGGCGTCGGGATCGAGCTGTCCGGCGACGGACGCCGCGTCCACCTCGAAGGTGACGGCGACGCCCGCGTTGGCGGGGGCGGTGGTGAGGGCGCCGTGGGGCGGCAGCAGGGCGTCGCCGGCCGAACCCTCGGCGGCGGCGATGACCTGGACCGCGCCGATGATGCCCAGGGCGGACAGGTCCACCTGCGCCTCCAGGGCTCGTTCCCCCACGGCTGCGGCCGCGCAGGGCTGGTCGTCGTAGCCGCCGCCGTCGGCCGCGCCCGCCACGCAGTCCCCGGTCGCCGGGGTGATCCGCACCCGTGCGGCCGCGCCGGGCACGTCCGCCCCGGGGGTGGCGAAGGTCAGCCGCTGGCCTTCCTCGGTCTCGGTCTCGGCGCCGGTACCGTCCTCGCCGGACAGGTAGAAGGCGTACGACGCGCTGGAGTCGAGGCCGGCCGGGTCCCCGGCGAGCCACAGCCCCAGCACGAGGTCGGTGCCCCCCTGGGCGGCGAACAGGGCCACCGCGTCGTGGTCGACGTCGGGCGCGCCGTCCGAGTCCACGGCGCTGGCCCCCCACGGCCGGTACTCGGCCGGATCGACCACCCCGTCCACGGCCGGCAGGGTCGCGATCCCTTCGGCGTCGAGGCGCGCGAGCACGGCCACGGCCACCTCGGCGGCGCACCACGACAGGGGCGAGGCCTCGGCCGCGCCCGATCCGTCGGTGTACACTCGCTCCGGCGCCAGGCCGTAGCGGTTGGAGAACGACCGCATCCAGTCGATGAGGTCGCCGGCAGCCTCGGTGTCCCCCAGCGTCGAGGCGTACTGGGCCGTCGCCGAGGTGGTGAAGTAGAACAGGTCCTGGCCGTAGCCCATGCCGTCGAAGTAACGCACGCCGCCGCCGTGGGCCGTGGCGTTGTCGAGGATCCAGTCCAGGGAGGAGTCCAGCCGCGGATCGGCGGGGAATCCCCAGGCCGGGCCGAACAGCATGGACGTGTCGTAGGCGAGGCCGCCGTCCCGCTCGTCGGCCAGCAGCATGCGGTCGAAGTCGTACAGCAGCCACAGGCCCCCGCGGATGCGGCCCGCGGCGTCGCGGTAGTCCGCGGCCCGGTCCGGCTCCCCCCACGCGTCGGCGAGGCGCGCGGCCGCGTCCAGGCCGGCCCACGAGGTCATGGCCGTGGCCGGCAGCCGCCCCTCCCACTCGACGATGCCGCCCTCGAAGAACAGGCCGTCGTCGTCCTGCAGGGACACCAGCGTGTCCATGGCCAGCAGCAGGGTCTCGCGCTGCGTGGCGTCCAGCATCTGCGGCCCGAGTCGCTCCACCAGCATCGCGAGGTAACCGTTGCAGTCCCACTCGGGCACGTCGAACGCCGCGCCCGTGCCGCCGTCCACGGCGCGCCCCACGGCGTCGTAGCGGGCGTACCACTCGCCGGGCTGGGGGCCGTCGCGGTCCGAGTCGAGCCAGTCCAGCACGATCTCCCACGCCTCGTCCGGGTGGCCCGTGAGCTCCAGGGCGCGCGCCACCATGAGCGCGTCGCGGGGGTACAGCTGGGGGAAGTCGTTCGTGACGAACTGCCCGGTCAGGTCGGCGGGCACGCTGCCGTTGAGGCTGGACGAGCGCGCCGCGTAGAGGTTGGCTGCGGCAATCCGGCAGGGGTCGTCTGCGCCGCACAGGGCCTGGGGCGACCAGTCGTCCCAGTGGGCCGCCGCATCGGCGAGGGGATCGGTCGCGTCGAGGCGAGCCTGGGCGATCTCGGCCGCGTCCTCGCCGCCGTCGCCCACGGCCAGGACCCAGCGGAAGGCCTGCTCCGCGCCGGCCGCCGCGGACAGGTCCAGCTGAACGGCGAGGTCGTGGCCGCCCTCGGCCGTCGAGGGGAGGCCGTCGGCCAGCGTGCCCGTGTCCACGGTGCCGATCTGCCAGGCCGCGTGCTGGGGATGCGCGGCCAGGGCGACGCCGGAGCCATCGGTGAAGTCGGCCCGCAGGATCGAGTCCACGGCCTCGGCCGAGGTGAGGGAGACGGTCCCGTCGATGTGGGGCGACTCGCGCAGGGTCACGTGGGGGACGACACGCACGTCGCAGGCGTCGGCTCCCGCCGCGAGGGACCCCAGCACCACCACGGCGTCGTCCTCGCCCACGAAGGCCCGCCAGTGCAGCGTGCCCCCGCAGGCCAGCGGCAGCTCGGAATAGGTGGCGAAGAACGGGTCCAGCCCCACCCGCGCGCCGGACCGGATCTCGCCGCCTTCGAGCACCCTCGTGCGGCCGCCCACGGCCAGGTCCAGGCCGAAGTCGCCGCGGTAGAGGTGGGTGATCCCGGGGGGATCGCCGCTGCCGTCGTCGTCGGACCACACCGCGGAGATCGAGCCGTTGCCCAGCACCGCGTATCCGGGGAAGGGACCGGCCGGAACCGTGTCCACGGCCAGGGGCGTGTCGGTCGGGTCGAGGTCGTGGGTGGACGAACCGCGGGGCACGTCCAGCGTCCAGCTGCGACCGCCCATCCACACCACCAGGGTGAACGCGTCGGTGGTCTCCACGTCCAGGGTGACCGGCGCGTCGGTCGCGTCCCGCGGCTGCGCCACCAGGTCCACGAGCTGGTCGCCGAAGCGGTATCCCAGCACGCCGTGCTCGTCGGTGCGGTCCAGGTGCCACGTCAGGGTGTCGTCCACGGCGTCCGCCTCGAGCCCGATCACCCACTCCAGCAGGCCGGCGATGGGGCCCAGGCCCGACCAGCCGACGAAGTCCTGGCGCCCCAGGTACGTCTCGTCCCAGCGGGTGCCGGGGGCGAAGGCGTCGGGCGCGTACAGCTCCCACAGGGTGCCGGTACCGTCGCCGATGGCCTCCTCGGACAGCTGCCCCTCGGCGGGCACGAAGTCGGTGAGGACGCGGTGCAGCGCCTGCAGGTGGTTCTCGGCGGCGTCGCGGGCCAGGTCCCGCCGGCCCGCGCTGACCAGGGCGTTCATGGTGGCGTAGTTGGTCGGCGCCCAGACCCCGCCGCGCCAGTAGAACCCCGCCGGGTCGTAGTGCTCGGAGTCGGCGGCCGTGGACGGGAACACGTGCACCCGCCAGAACTCGGCGGGATCGGCCAGGTGGGCGACGGTCCGGGCGGCCTGATCGTCGGTGGCGCAGCCGGCCACCAGCGGCCACACCGAGGCCAGGGTCTTGTGGGTCAGCGGCGAGCCGTCCTCGTCCAGGTCGAAGAAGAACCCCTCGTCGTCATCCCACATCTGGTCGCGCACGTCCGCGCAGATACGGTCGCGTTCTTCCCGACAGTCCTCGGCCATGGTGGAGCTGCCCAGGAGCTCGGCGAGGTCGGCCTGGGCGTCGCGGGCCAGGGCCTGCTGGGCGGTGATGTCCACCCACCCGTCGAACGCCTCGTCCCGGGGGGCGTTGTCCATGCCCGAGCCGAGCATGGACGTGTAGTACAGGTCCGGCTCGGTGCGCACGTTGTCGTCGATCCAGTCGTGGTAGGCGTCGAGCACCCCCACCACGTCGGGCAGGCGCGAGAGATCGCCGGTCTGGCGCACGTACAGCAGCTCGGACCAGGCGAACAGCGGGGGGTTGATCATCGGCTCGGACGGGTCCGAGGCGTCGCCGCCGGCCAGGCCGTCGGACTCGTTGACCACGCGGCAGATGTAGCCGTCGTTGAACTGTGTGCCGTAGAAGTTGTCCAGCGACGCCATGGTCGGAAACGAGTCCGTACCGAACCGGCCGAACAGGGTCATGAAGCAGGTGTCCCACTGGAAGATCTGCTCGGAGAAGGCCTCGTCGAGGTAGTGATCGGCGAAGCCGTTGGCCGCCGTGCCCGCCGCCACGTGGTCCTCTGCCAGCTCCCAGGCGGCGAAGTACAGGTCCACCCACTGGGGATCGTCACTTAGCACCGGCGTGGGCACGCCGCGGCGCACCACCAGCTGCAGGTCCTGGCGGGGGATCTCCAGGCCCAGCCGCGCGGTGGGTTCGCCGTCGCCTTCCCACACGCCGTCCCAGGCGCCGTCGCCGTCCACGTCCAGCCAGGCCAGCAACCCGTAAGGGCCGTGGGCCAGGCCGTCGATGGTGATGTTCGCGCCGACCTCGGCCTCGAAGCGCCGCACCGTGCCGCCGGACCACGCCGGGGTGAACTCCAGCACCACCGTGCCGGGCTCTCCGTCCGCGGTCTCGACCACGGCCGTGAAGTCGTGGTCCCCGGGCAGGTCGGTGTCGTCGTCATCGTCGTCATCGTCGGCCGACGTATCGTCGTCGCCCGGCGGCGCCTCCTCGTCGCAGGCGGCCAGGACGAGCGCAAGGATGCTCCACAGGAACAGGAACGTGAGTCTGGACAAGGGTGGTAGCCTCCGCGGCGGAATCGTAGCACCCTGGTCGGAGATCGAAAGGGCGCCATGATCACCGGAGCCTACATCCAGGCCTGGGCCGTCGCATTCGGGCTGACCCTGCTGCTCGAGGTGCCGTTCTACGTGGCGCTCGCCTGGCGCAAGGCTGCCTGGTGGCACCTGGCCCTGGCCGGCGCGGCCTGCACCTGCGTGACCCACCCCCTGCTGTGGTTCGTGTGGATCCGCGTCTTCGACCTTCACCAGGACTACGACGCGTACATCCTCACTGGCGAGCTGGCCGTGGTGGTGATCGAGACGCTGGTGTTCTTCGCGCTGGTGCCGAAGATCACATTCGCGCGTGCGTTCGTCGTGGCCTGCGCGGCCAACCTGTTCAGCTGGGGGTTGGGGCGGATCCTGCAGGAAGTTGGCGTGATCTAGGTGTCAGGCACTGTCACTTGTCATTTTGCAAAATGACAAGTGACAGTGCCTGACACCATCAGACCAGGAAATCCAGATCCGCTCCAAGGTGCGCCTGCTGCACGTGCTGCGCGTGCAGTCGTCGCCAGCCGCGGGCGGGCTGCAGCGGCGGTCGGAACAGGGCCTGGCGTCGGCGGAGCTCGTCGTCGTCCACCAGCAGCTCCAGGCGCCCGTCGTCCATGTCCAGCTCGATGACGTCGCCGTCGCGCACCAGCGCCAGCGGTCCGCCCACGGCGGCCTCGGGCGAGCAGTGCAGGACCACGGTGCCGTAGGCCGTGCCGCTCATGCGCGCGTCGGAGACGCGGACCATGTCGGTGACGCCCTCCCGGGCGAGGTAGCGGGGGATGGGCAGGGCGCCGGCCTCGGGCATGCCGGCGGCCACGGGCCCGGCGTTGCGCATCACCAGCACGTGGCCGGCGGTGATGGCGAGGTCGGGGTCGTCGATGCGCTCGGCCACGTCCTCGGGCGACTCGAACACGACCGCCGGGCCGATGTGCTTGCGTAAGGAGGGGGTGGCGGCGGCGCCCTTGATGACGGCTCCCTCCGGGGCGAGGCTGCCCCGCAGCACGGTCAGCGAGCCGGCCGGGCCCAGGGGGGCGCGCAGGGTGCGGATGGTCGTCTGCCCGTCCGCCGGTCCTGCGGCGTCGTCCAGCAGATCCTCGAGGGGGCGCCGCGTGACGCCGACGGTCCCCTCGCGCAGGTGCGGGCGGAGCACACGCATCAGCGCGGGCACCCCCCCGGCGGCGTCGAAGTCCTCCATGTAGCCCGCGCCGGCGGGCTTGCAGTCCACCAGCAACGGCGCGCGACGCGACGCGTCCTGCACGTCGTCGAGGGTGAGATCCACGCCGGCGCGGTGGGCGACGGCCGTCAGGTGGATCACGGCGTTGGTGGACCCGCCCACCGCGAACAGCACGGTCAATGCGTTGTGGAAGGCGTCGCGGGTCAGCACCTCGCCGGGCCGCGGCCCCTTGCGGGCGAGGTCCACGGCGCGGCGACCGCTGGCCACGGCGTGGCGCAGGCGGGCGCCCGTGGGGGAGGGGGGCGTGGCGCCGCCGGGCAGCATCATGCCCAGGGCCTCGGTGATGCACGCCATGGTCGAGGCCGTCCCCATCACCGTGCAGGTGCCCGCCGTCGCGCACAGGGCCCCCTCCACCTGGGCGATCTCCCACCCGTCGAGCTCGCCCGCCCGGTGCTTCGCCCACAGGCGCCGGCAGTCGGTGCACGCGCCGAGACGCTCGCCCCGCCAGCGCCCGGTGAGCATGGGCCCCGTCACCACGCACAGGGCGGGCACGTCCGCCGATGCCGCGGCCATCAGCTGGGCCGGGACGGTCTTGTCGCATCCACCCACCAGCACCACAGCGTCCATGGGCTGGGCCCGGATCGCCTCCTCGGTGGCCATGGCCAGCAGGTTTCGGAACAGCATGGTGGTGGGCGACGTGAGGATCTCGTGCCACGACGACGTGGGGAACCGAAACGGCAGGCCGCCGGCCTCGAGCACGCCGCGGCGGATCGCCTCGACGATCTCCGGCATCTGCCGGTGGCACGACACGTAGTCCGACGACGTGTCCGCGATGCCCACAATGGGGCGATCGAGGTCCTCTTCGTCGTATCCCTGGGACGCGAGGAAGGCCCGCCGCAGGTAACGGCTGAAGTCCTCATCCCCGTACGAGGTCAGGTTGCGGAAGATGCCCATGGGAGCGCCTCAGAGCGTGATGTTCACGTACTTGGCCACGGTGTAGGCCTCGATACCCTCGGTCCCGCCCTCGCGGCCGAACCCCGACACCTTGATTCCGCCGAAGGGGGCCTCGGCCGTGGCGATGACCAGGCTGTTGACGCCGACCATGCCCACGTCGAGCCCCTCGGCGGCGAGGAAGGCGGTCTTCGTGGACGTGGTGAACACGTAGGCGGCCAGCCCGAACTCGGTGGAGTTGGCCTTTGCCAGGGCGTCGTCGAGGTCGGTGAACGTGGTGATGGGGGCGATGGGCGCGAAGGGCTCCTCGGTCATCAGCTTCATCGACGTGTCCACGTCCGTGAGCACGGTGGGCATGTAGTAGAAGCCCCTGGGGAAGCCGTCCGGGCGTCGTCCGCCGTGGGCGAGGTGGGCCCCCTGGTTCAGGGCGTCGGCCACCAGCGCCTCGGTGGCGGCGAGGCGGCGGTCGTTGGCCAGCGGCCCGATGTCCACGCCCGGGTCGCGGCCGTCGCCCAGCCGCAGCGACTGCGTCACCTCCACGAAGCGGTCGGTGAAGCGCTGCGCCGCGGACTCCTGCACGTAGAAGCGGCTCGCGGCGATGCACACCTGGCCGTTGTTGCGGAACTTGCCGCGGGCGGCCACCTCGGCGGCGGCCTCCACGTCCGCGTCCTCGAACACCAGCACGGGCGAGTGCCCGCCCAGCTCCATGGACACCACCTTGATGCCGTCCGCGGCGAGGCGGAGGATCTCCTGGCCCACCTCCACCGAGCCGGTGAGGCTGACCTTGCGGATCACCGGCGACGCCAGCAGCTGGCGGCTGATCATCGAGGAACGGCCGGTGACCACGTTGACGAGCCCGGCGGGCACGCCGGCGTCGTGGCAGGCCTGGGCCAGGCACATCGTCGTGCGCGGCGCCTCGGCGGCGGGCTTGACCACGATGGAGCAGCCGGCGGCCAGGGCGGGCGCGATCTTGCGACCCGACAGCAGCGCGGGGAAGTTCCATGGGCTGAACGCCGCCACCGGACCCACGGGCTGGCGCAGCACCAGCAGGCGCTGGCCGCGGTTGTGGCCGTCGACCACGCGGCCGTAGATCCGCCGCGCCTCGTCCGCGTACCAGTCGAACTGGTCGGCCGTGGCGTTGACCTCGGCCTCGGCCTCGGCCAGGGGCTTGCCCTGCTCCTCGGTGAGCACCTCGGCGATGGCCCCCTTGCGCTCCCGGATCAGCTCGCCGGCCTTGCGCACGATCCCGCTGCGGGTCCACGCGTCGGTCTCCCGCCACGACCTCCAGGAACGATCGGCGGCCGCGAGCGCCCCGTCCAGATCCTGCTCGGTGGCCACCGGCACCGAGTCGATCTTCTCCTCGGTCGCCGGGTCGAACACGTCCACCCGCCCGCCGTCCGACGCCCCGACCCACTCGCCGTCGATGTACATGTCGTTGGGGATGCCCATGGTGATCTCCTACAGCCCGATCTCGTGGCGCAGCCGCTGCACCTCGTCCGACCAGTTGCCCACGTTCCATCGCCCGAAGGCGCCCAGCCCGCCGAGTTCGTCCGGTCCGAAGTAGACGGGCAGGTGAATCAGCGACAGTCCTTCGTGGTCCCGCGCCCGGTCCAGCGCCACGCGCAGTTCGTCGGGCGAGTAGCCGCCGTGCAGCGCCAGCACCCCCTTCACCGCGCCGGCCAGGGCCACGTAGTCCACCTCCACCGAGTCGTTGGTGGCGTGCTCGGCCCCGTACTGGGCCATCTGCAGCCCGGTGATGGCGCCCATGCGGCGGTTGTCCATCAGCAGCACGCAGCCGGTGGCCCCGTGCTCCACGCCGTCGATGAGCACCTGGGGGTTCATCATGAACGAGCCGTCGCCGCTCAGCGCGAGGCCGTACAGGGGTCGGGAGCTCATGCCGGTGGCCAGCAGGGCGGACGCGGCAAAGCCCATGTAGCTGGCGCCGGTCTCTGTGAACGTCCGGCCCTCGCGGTCGTCCTCGACCACCTGGAAGCCGTTGGCCTGGACGTCGCCGGCGTCGAAGAAGGCGACGGCGTCGTGGTCCCGCGCCCAGTCCGTGGCGATCTTGATGGCCGCGGGCTGGGTCATCACCTCGCGGCCCCAGACCGGATCCGCCAGGGTCGGGTGGTCGTAGCGCTGGCGCTTGAACGCCTCCCACTCCTCGCGCGCGGCGGTGCAGTCTCGCAGCCACTGCGACGGGGCCTCGGCTGATCCGGCGCCGGAGTCGATGAGCACCTCGTTGAGCTCGCGCAAGGTGCTCGCCGCGGCCCCCACCAGGGGGATGGTGTGAGCGTAGTGCAGCGCCGCGTCCGGGTCCGCGTTGATGGACACCACCTTGCGCACGTTCGGGTAGCCGGTGCGCGAGGAATCGGACTGGCACACCGCGCGCGTCCCGATGGCGACCAGCAGGTCGGCGTTCTCCATGGCGTGGTTGCCGCAGATGGACCCCTTGGAGCCGCCCACGAGCATGTTGCGCGGGTGGGCGTAGGGTAACGCGCCGGTCAGACGCGGGCTCAGCACGGCCACCCCGTCCACGAGCTCGAGGAAGCGCGCCAGCTCGTCGCCCGCGCCGGCCGCCCCCGCGCCCACCTTCACCACCACCTTGCCCGCCCCGAGCAGGGCGTCGGCGGCCGTGTCGTACCGATCCTCGTCGTCGGCCTGGGCCACCGGGGGAGGGGGCACCGAGGGCAGCTCGTCGAGGTTGAAGCCGTCCAGCGCCATGGGCTGCACGTTCATGGGCATGAGCAGGAAGAACGGGCCCGCCGAGTGGGCCGCGTCCACGGTGTTGAGCCCCCGCCGCAGGGCCGTGCCCAGGGCGCCGGGGGTGTGCAGCGCGTAGCTCTCCCCCAGCGCCGAGCACAGCCGCAGGAAGCCGTGCTGCCCGCGACCGGGGATCTGCTGCATGTTCGGGCCCTCGTCCTCGGTGGTCTCGTCGCCGAAGAGGTACCAGACCCCGAGGCCGTCGCTCGCCGCGGCCAGGGAGCCGGCCAGCGCCTGCAGCGCGCCGGGGCCGATGGACGTCACCACCGCCGCCTTCTCGCCGGTGACCCAGCGAAGCGCCGCGGCCGCGTGGCTCGCCTCGATCTCGCTACGCACGCCAAAGGTGCGCAGCGCGCCGGCGGCCTCGTAGATCCGCAGCACCTCGCCGACCTCGGTGGACCCGTGACCCAGCACGGTCACGAAGCGGGTCACCCCCTGGCGCAGCAGGCCCAGCACCAGGGCCTCGGACACGGTGGTGTCGATATGCGCGGGAACCGTGCCGGTGAGAAGAGCGGCGTCCAGTGAACCCGCGTTGGCGACGGCTTGCGCTCTGGCCTCTCGCGAATCGGTCATGGCTCCTCCTCGGGGTGCGGAGGAAGAGCTTATCAATCGGCTACTCTGCCGGCTTCCACAACAGGTAATACATGGCGGTGATGGGCGGCTTGCAGTCGAGCTGCAGCAAGGTGCGGTCACCGAGTTTGCGGACGCGGAAGGCGCGCTGGCGGTTCAGTTGCTCCTCTACGTCCTCTCGCCTCACCCCGCCGTTGATCACGGCGAAACGTGGTTCCTCGATGGCGTGTCCTCGGGGGAAGAGTAGCTCGAACACGAACCGTTCATTGTACACCTGAGCCGCCCGAGCCGCCGAGTTGAAGCCCCAGACGTGGCGTCCCGTTCCCACTTTCTCACGCGTGCTCCAGTAGGCGCGGAGCTCGTCCTGGGTCCGCGTCCAGGAGTTGGGGATCATGAAGCTGTAGCCGATCCGGATCGGCTTCTCCGAGTGCAGGATCGGCGGATCGAAGACGATGCGCCAGGTGGCGAGGTTGGGCTTGATCGCCTCTTGCTCGAGGGACACGTCGTGTCCGTCGGGGACCAGTGGAGGATCGAGCTCGACGACCGGGTTCTCCTTGAAGGTGCGGTTCGGAGGTTTGGTCCAGCTGTCGGTGTACGAGAAGAGGCCGCCGGTGATTTCGAGTTCGCGGGTGATGCTCACGCGGGTGCCGCCGTCCTCGAGGTACTCGCGCTTCTCTCGAAAATCGATGGTTCTGTGTACGTTGCTCTTGGGTGTGTTCAGGATCTCCTCAACGAGAATCGACATGGCCTCGCAGAGCCTGGTTCGAGTTTCTTGCGTGTCTTCATCGTGAGAGCCGTACTCGATCATCCGGAAGTTGCGCAGGTCGAACGGTACTTCTGCCGAGGCCCGGGGGATCATGAGGATCGTTCGTCCCTTTCCGCACAGGTGGTGCGCAACCCCGATCTCGTACATCACGTTGGGCCTCAGGCCGTCCATGTCGGCCAAGACGATATCCGCCTTCTTGATCTGGGACTCGATCTGCGTGGGAATGTCTCCGCTGACGGCGAGCCGATCGGGCCGTAGGAACGTGAGCGAAGCACCTGCAACGAGTTCGTCGGTCAGCAGCTGGTCGAAGAACCGGGTCTTCTCGGGTGAGAATGGGTGGGCCACGAAGACCTTGATGAGCTGGTTCATGACGAGATTCCCCTCGGCGGCACCATCATACCGGACTGCACAAAACCGCTATGATCTCGCTCGTCTGCTGCAGGGGAGGCCGCCATGTCCGCGAAGCCATTGCCGGCTGTCCGCATCGCCCTGATCGGTGTGGGTCGCATCGCCGATCTCCATGCGGGGGCGTATGCCACCGATCCCCGCGTCGAGCTGGCCGCCGTGTGCGATCTGAACGAGGACACGGCCCGGACGCGGGCCGAGCAGTGGGAGGTGGGCAAGGTCTACACGGACTTCGCCGACGTGCTGGGCGATCCGGACATCGACGCGGTGGAGATCCTCACGCCGACGAGCTTGCACCACCGCATGACGCTGGAGGCGGCTGCGGCGGGCAAGCACGTGTCCGTGCAGAAGCCCATGGCGCTGAACGTGGCGGATGCGCGGGCCATGGTCGAGGCGTGCGAGGCGGCCTCGGTGGTGTTCAAGGTCTGTGAGAACTACGTGTTCTACCCCCCGCTGGTGCGCGCGAAGCAGCTCATCGACGACGGGGTCATCGGCAAGGTGCTCAACGTGGGCATGCGCATGATCGCCGCGGCCCAGGGGGGCTGGCCCGTCGCGGCCGAGGCGTGGCAATGGAGGCTCGAGGAAGCTCAGGTCGCCGGCGGGCCGCAGACCTTCGACCACGGCCACCACCTGTACTCGTCGGCGTGGTTCCTCGGCGGAGGCATCGACAAGATCCACGCGTGGATCAATCACATCGACGCCGTGGTGGATTCGCCGGCCACGCTGCAGTGGAACTACGCAGATGGACTGGCACAGGGGTCGATGCAGTTCGTGATGTGCCCGGACCTGAAGATGCCGTCGCCGTACTACTCCAACGACGAGTGGTTCGAGATCGTCGGGACCAGGGGGCTGATCTGGGTCAACCAGTGCACGTCCCACGTTCGTACCGACCTGCCGCCGGTGGTGGTGTACGACAACGACGGCATCCATCCCATCGACGATGTGGAGGGGGACTGGGCCGAGGGATTCAACGGTGCGCTGCGCAACTTCGTCGATGCGATCCTCGGGGAGGCGCCGCCCCTGCTGTCCGGGGAAGAGGGGCTCGAGATCCTGGCCTACGACCTGGCCGGACAACGGTCCCACCAGCTGGAGCGGCCGGTGTACATCGAGGAGATGCACGCGCCGCGTCCCGACGCGCTGTACGCCCGCCGGCGCAAGGCCGACCTCAAGGCCCGCCAGCCGCACAAGCCGCCGTGGTGGTCGAAGCTGTTCGGCTCGGACGACCGGCACGCGCCCAAGTGCCGCGAGCTCACCGAGGGGTTGCTCGAGCGGTTCGACGGCGAGGCGGTCGCGGACTGGACGGCCGTGCTGTGCGTGAGCGCGGAGGGGGAGCACGGCGGGCAGTGGACGCTGCGGTTCGATGGCGGCGAGATGACGCTGGACGAGGGCCTCGATCCGGCCGCCGAGCTGACCGTGATCCTGTCGGCGGGCACCTGGGCGGCCATCCTCATGGGCGACAAGAAGGTCGAGAGCGCGTTCTTGCAGGGCAAGCTCAAGATCGACGGCAAGCCCGAGGCCGCGCTGCCCCTGCGGGCGGCGTTTGGGCTGTAGGCTAGGCCTTCCCTTCCTTCTTCTTCTTCAGCTCCAGCGCCGTCTTCAGCCCCTTCTCGCGGATCGTCTTGATCGCCAGACGCAGCGGCGTGGTGGTGTGGAACCGCTGGCCGTACTTGCGCAGGAGGCGGTGGTCCAGGTGGACGCCCAGCCCGGGCTCCTGCGGCACGTCGATGGTGCCGTTGGGGTTGACCTCGATGGGGGGGATGACCCCCTCGCGGCAGCGGGGGATCCAGCCGGGGGGATCGTAGGGGTACTCGAGCCAGTCGCGGTGCTCCCACGCGGCAAAGGCGTGCAGGTTGACCAGCAGGCCGATGCCGCAGGTCCAGGTGTGGGGCGTGTAGTGCATGTCGCGGTCGCGGCAGGCCTGCATCACCTGCTTGGCCACGGTGAGGCTGGAGAAGACGGCGTCGGGCTGGATCTTGTCGAAGCACTCGTGCTCGATCACGGCCCGCAGCTCGTGCCAGTCACCCAGCAACTCGGCGCCGGCGATGGGGGTCTTGACCCGCCGGCGTAGCTCGGCCATGCCCTCCCAGTCGTGCATGTCCAGCGGCTCCTCGATCCACGCGAGACCGAGGTCGTCGCAGGCCAGGCCGAAGTCGGTGGCGTAGTCCAGGTCCCACTTGGGGTTGGGGTCGACCAGGGACACGGGCCAGCCCTGGTTGGCGTCCACGCCGATGACGAAGTCATCGCCAACCTCCTTGCGGACCTGCTCGAGGATGAGGGTGTCGTTGCGCATGTCCGGGTCCTTGACCCGGATCTTGAGCGCCTGGATGCCCTTGGAGCGGATGTCGTCGAGCCAGGGCTGGCGCCGGTCGATGGTGCGGCGTTCACCGCTGGAGGCGTAGACGGGCGCCTCGAGCACCGTCTCCTCCTGCTCCTGCAGCAGCTTGTACACCGGCTTGCCGGCGATCTTGCCCTTGAGGTCCCAGAACGCCGCCTCGAGCCACCAGTTGCGCCAGCCCAGGTAGGACGCCTCGCGCAGCCGCATGCGCACGGTGTCGATGTCCTCGGCATCCACGCCGAGGAGGAACCCGCCCAGTAGATCGCCCAGCCCCTCGCGCTCACGCGAGAAAGCCGTCCCCGCGGCCACGCCTTCGAGCCCGTCGTCGGTGCGCAGCCGGGCGAGGGTGAACTTCACGTGGGTCTGGGGATACCCCGGGATCCACGACGGCCAGAACGGCTCGTCCAGCGGTGATTCCACGTGGTACAGGTCGATGCGGTCGATCTTGCTCATGGTCGGCCCCCGTTGGGTGGGTCCATGCTCAGCGACGGCGGATCAGCAGCCAGCCCATCGCGGCGAACAGCAGCCAGGGTACGGGAGGACGGCCGCCGGTGGGTACCCTGCAGGTGCAGATGTGGCCGCCGACGAAGTCGGTCCCGTCGCAGTCCTGGTCGATGCCGTCACCCGGCAGATCCTCGGCCTCGGGGTTGACGGCCGCGTCCCGGTCGTTGCAGTCGCCGGCCAGATCTGCGTACCCCTCGGTCTCGCAGGTATTGGCGAACTGATCCACGTCGCCGAACCCGTCGCCATCCTGGTCGTAGAACAGGCTCTGCTTGCCGTCCTCGTCCACGCTGCCGTCGCAGTCGTTGTCCAGGTCGTCGCAGACGTCGTAGGCGCCCGGGTAGATCAGAGCCTCGCCGTCGTCGCAATCATCGTCACAGGTGGTGACGCCGTCGCCATCCAGATCGGCGATGTTGAGGCCGGGGTCCGTGTCGTCGCAGTCCCCCTCGCAGGTACTCGCGCCGTCCTCGTCGCCGTCGGGTTCGTCGTCGGGCACCTCGCCGTCGCAGTCGTTGTCCAGTCCGTCGCACAGCTCCGGGGCCTCGGGGTACACGGTGTCGTCGGCGTCGTCGCAATCGAACAGGGCTGTGTACCCGTCGCCGTCCTCGTCGGGGATCGCGGACGAGAGCACGAGGAAGACCCGGCCGGCCTCGGACAGGCCGATGGCGGGGGTGGCGTCCGGCGCGCCCACGGCCAGATCGGGCAGCCCGTCCCCGTCGAGGTCGCCGGGCAGGCACACGGCGGTCCCGGCGCCGTCGTGGACCTCGCCGTCGAGGACCACCTGGACCACGTCGTCGAGCTGGGACACCGAACCGGGGGTGAGGTGCATGGACTCGCCGCCGGGCACCAGCCACAGCTGGCTGTGCTGGCCGCTCTCGCTGGCCATGGCGGGGGCGCCGACCACGAGGTCGTCCACGGCGTCGCCGTTGAGGTCGGTGGCGGCCAGGGTCCAGCCCAGCTCCGCGCCCTGGTCCTGGCCCTGGAAGATGATGGCGTGGTCGGCCGCGACCATCTCTTCGGGCCAGTCGTCGGCCGGGCCGGGGAAGATGGCCACCGCCCCGGCGCCGCCCCAGCCCGGCATGCCCACGGCGAGATCGCCGTGGCCGTCGCCGTCGAAGTCCCCCACCGCGAGGCTCGCGCCGAGCTGGTCCAGGGTGCTCTGAGGCCGGATCTTGGTGCCGGCCTGCACCGCGTGGAACACGCCGGGGAAGTTCACCACGTCGCTGAGGAAGAGGTAGACGCCGGCCTGCTCGTCGTCGGCGAGGCTGGGGGCCAGGTCCACCACGGCAAACTCGCCGAACCCGTCCTCGTCCAGGTCCAGCAGGGGGATGATGCGGTCCAGCCCGCCCACGGAGCCGGCGCCGCCGCCCATGATGGCGGACTCGAGGCTGCGCGCGTCACGGAAGACGGGGTCGCCGCTTAGGTCGATGTCCGCGTTGGGGTAAATCCCGGCGAGGCCCAGGCCGATGGAGGATGGATCGGCGGTGAGCTGGGAGCCCGGGAACCGCGGCGCCAGGGCCAGCAGGTCGTCGTACCCGTCCCCGACCACGTCGGCCACGGCCACCTGGT
>CAZLEO010000044.1:0-363 GCA_964558555.1 uncultured Rickettsiales bacterium
CGTCCACGTCGCCGTCGCAGTCGTTGTCCACGCCGTCGCACACCTCGGCGTTGCCCGGGTAGCGCAGCGGGTCGTTGTCGTCGCAGTCGCCGTCGCAGTGGGTGACGGGGTCACCGTCCACATTGGTGTCGTCCGGCGTGCCGCCACTACAGTCGTCGTCGATGCCGTTGCAGAGAATCTCGGTGTTGCCGGGGAAGCGCAGGGCGTCGTTGTCGTCGCAGTCTCCGTCGCACTCTCCCACGCCGTCCCCGTCGACGTCAGGTCCGTCCGGGGTACCGCCGTCACAGTCGTTGTCGATGCCGTCGCAGATGACCTCGGTCTCTACAGGGGATAGAGCGGCGTGGTTGTGGTAGGAGGCGGCGA
>CAZLEO010000044.1:373-41198 GCA_964558555.1 uncultured Rickettsiales bacterium
CGGTGTCATCGCAGTCGCCGTCGCAGAAGCCCACGGGATCACCGTCCACGTTGGGTTCGTCCGGGGTTGCGCCATCGCAGTCGTTGTCCAGGCCGTCACAGGCGATGTCGTCCAGGTACCCCGGATTGCGCAGCGCCTCGCCATCGTCGCAATCGCCCTCACAGCCCATGTACCCGTCGCCGTCGTCGTCCTCTTCGTCCGCCGGGAGACCGTCGACGCAGTCGTTGTCGGCGCCGTCGCAGATCTCCAGCGCGCCAGGATGGGTCGAGCCGTCCAGGTCGTTGCAGTCGGTGCCGTCGACGATGCCGCCGGGCGCGCTGTCGTCGCCCCAGTCGTCGCCGTCCACGTCGGTCATGCAGTCGGACAGGGAGTCGTTGGGCGCGGCACCGGGATAGGTGTCGGCGTCGTCGTCGGCACAGTCGGTGCCGTCCACGGCCTCGGGCGGGGCGTGATCATCGCCCCAGCCGTCCTCGTCAGCGTCGGTGGTGCAGCTCCCGGGGAGCTCGGCCTCTGCCGCATCGATGAACGTGAACTCGTCGTCATCGAGGCAGTCCCCTCCCGGGGTCAGCTGGCTCGCGCCGCCGTAGCTCTCGCAGCAACACCCGGCCACGGAGAAGTCGCCGTCGCCGTCGTAGTCCAGGTACAGATAGTCATCACCGTCCGCCAGGCAGTCGACTTCGGACTCGTCGTCGCAGCCGGCGTCCTCGCAGATGGTGGCCGCCGCGGGCAGGGCCCAGAGCAGCGCGGGCAGGAGGAGGAGAGACCACCACGCGCGCGCGTGCGTCCCATTCGTTCGGACGTTCATCATTTCCTCCCTCCGTCGGACTCCGTGAGCACGAGGCACTCCTGGCGAAGGAGCTGGATCTGCTCCCACTCCAGCCAGTCCCATTCGGCGATGGAGGCACCGACCGAGCGGATCATCGTCGGCTCCTGGCCGTGACGAGCCAGGGGCATGCGGACGAAGTCCAGGCTTCCGGGGCGCGGGACCTTGTCTTCGGTCCCGTCCGGGTCACCGGACTTGTAGACTGTGTAGGGCAGCGGCGCCGACGTCCCCCGCTCCTCGGCGGGACGCATGCGCTCGGTGGCCAGCCAGGCGCGCATGGCCGCGCCCTCGACCCGGGGCACCCACATGCCGGCCTGGTCCTTGGGCAGCTTGCGCGGACTGATGGGGATCCACATGTCCACCTTGCTGTTCTGGGCCTGCGCGGACCGCCCCTCCTCGAGGAAGGTCTTGCGGAAGCCGGTGCGCAGCTCCAGGGGGAACAGGCCGATGTCCAGCTGCAACGTCAGCTCCTCGCCGCCGGCGGGCACGAGGTCGCGCAGGCGGGTGGGGCCGATGGCCAGCAGGGCCCGGCGGCTGGGCCGGGCGTAGGTGAGGCGGTCGGCCACGGGGCCGAACCAGACCCAGGCGGACACGCGGCTGGCGCTGGCCTTGGCGATCTTGATCGCCTCCTTGCTGCGCTCGTCCACGTCCGTTCCCCAGGTGTCCATGGACTCCTGGGCCAGGGCCAGGGCCTGGGCCACGGTGATGACGTCGGGCACCCGCAGGTTGCCCAGCTCCACCCAGCGCTCGGCGCCGCTGATGCGAGCGTCCGGCGGCATGGGCTCGCCGCGCCCCCAGGACACGGTGTCGAGGCGCTCGAGGCCGTTGAGCACGTCGATGCTCGACGAGAACAGGGTCACGACACGGAAGTTCAGCTCGTGCTCGGCGCGGCGGTAGGTCTGGTAGCAGCGCACGCAGTTCTCGCCGGAGTAGAACTCCTTCTCGGCCGCGTAGATCTGGCCGCAGAGCTCTCCCCACATGGTGGCGTTGGCGCAGGCCTGGATATTCGCGCCCTTGGGCTTGGGCTTGCCCGCGGCAGAGCCGCCCCCTGCGGACGGGGCGAGCATCAGCCGACTGAACAGCTTCTCGCCCATGCGCGACGGCAGGATCTTGCGATCGCGTAGCGCCAGCGCCGCGACGGCGGCGACGAACAGCGAGAAGACCCAGAGCCCCGGCCGGGGCCAGCCGGACCAGGCGGCCCGGTAGACCACGCCCGGCAGGTAGGCGTTGCCGGGCACGCCGCCGACGCGGCAGGCCACGGACGTGCCCTCCCCGTCGACGAACGCCATGGCGTCCACCACCTCGCCTTCAGCTTCCTCCTCACACCACGTCTTGAAGCCGCCCATGGACGACGACGACACGATGGTGAGGATGATGCCGGTCAGCAGCACCGCCACGAAGAGGATCACCCAGGGCCGGCGCTGCTTGAGCATGAACAGCTGGCGCGACACGGCCCAACCGGTGAGGGCGGCGCATGCTCCGAGCAGGATGGTCTGTTCCAGAACGGTCAGCGGGTGACTGACCGCTGGAGCTGCGAGCAGCTTGTACAGCACCATCCATCCGAAGAATGCCGAGAAGAGGGGCAGAATGGACTCGATCAAGCCCTCCTTGGCCCTCTGGAGACCCATGAACTGCAGGGGGTTGTTCACCGGCTCCTCCTATGCGCTATTTCTTCGCCTTGGCCTTGGCCTTGGCCTTGGTCTTCTTCTTCTTCTTCTTGTCGTCATCCGCCGCAGGGCCGATCACACTGTAGGGGCCCTCGTGCTCCTTGGGACCGAGGAGCTGCAGCAGCTCGTTGGCGGCGCGCTCCACGGAGCGCTCGAGCTGCTGGTACAGACCGTCGAGCAACCGCACGCGGTCCAGGGTCGTCATGGACCGCGACAGGAAGATCATCCGGGAGGACTGGAGCGCCGACGCGGCCACGGTCTGGTAGCGCACCCAGTTCCGGCCCAGCACCTGGCGGTCCCAGACCGCGCCCTCCGGCTCGGCGGTCCACACCGCGTGCTCGAGCTTCTCGAACTTCTTGAGCAGGATCTGCACCGCCTCGTGCTCGGGCTGCCAGATGCGCCGCAGATCGGTGGCCCAGTCCCGGCCGTTGCCGATGGCGGCGGCCAGGGGCAACAGGAACGGCTGCTCGGCCTGCGCGGGCTTGACGAACCCCAGCAGCGTCGAGATCCGCTCCCGCGCCACGAGCACGTCGCCTTCGAGGCTCTCGGCCTCCACCTTGGGCACGAGCACCAGCACACCCTCGACGGCCGATCCGGCGGAGGTGGGCCACTTGGCCTTGAGCTCCTGCTCCAGGTGGATCAGGTACGGGCGGCCGTTGCGGCCCGTGACCAGCGCGCGCCCGGGGGACACGGCCACCGACTTGGAGCTGGGCTCCGGCCGCTTGGTGCCCGGCGGCCCCTCGTGAGCCCAGTCGCCCACGATCTCGAGCCCGTCGAGGACCAGACCGCTGACCCCGGGCCACTGGACACTGAGGTTGGCGGACTGCAGGCGCTCGAACGCGCCGGAGACAGCCTTGAGGCTCTCCAGGTCCAGGACGGCACCCTCGATGGGGTGAAAGACATCTTGAAACTGCTTGCTCATGAATTCCTCGCCACGACCAGTCGAATCTCGGTCCAGGCCGGCAGTAGACGCATCAGGTGCTTGGGTAGTGGGTTCTCGCCATCCCAGTCGAGCAGCACGTCCTCGCGCTGCAGCTCGTAGACGGGGCCCTCGCGCGGCTGGAAGCGGAGCATCCCCTCCTCCACCCGCAGGTGCGGTGCGGCGTCGTCCTGCTTGCGGCGTCCCCACCAGGCAGCGTCGCGGAGCCGGAACACCTCGTCCCGCAGATCGGGCAGATCGGGCGCAGGGCCGTCGTCGTCCACGTGGGCCATGAGGACGGGTTCCCCCTCCTCACCCTCGAGGGCCTCGACGGCCTCGAGGGCCTTGTCCACCGTGCCGCGGCGTGGGTGCCACCGGTGAAGGATGGCCGCGAGCCGGGCCAGGGCGTCGCCGCGATGGCGGTGGAGCTCGGCGCCCACGCCGTAGGCCTCGGCCAGGTGAGCCAGGAGGGTGGGTACGGGCGACAAGGGCGACCAGAAGTAGCGCCGCGAGACGTTCAACCACTCGACCCGGGCGAACACGAGGGCCAGCGCCTCGTGCAGGGTCGGCTGCCCGCGACGCTGCGCATCCACGGCTGCCTCCGCCACCGGGGGCGGCAAGAACACCGTGTAGGGCAGGTGGCGGAAGTGCCTCTCCTCGCCGGGATCCTCGCGCTGGATGAACGTCGGGCGCTCGGTGTCCAGATCCGCGTCCACCCAGCCGAGGTCGTCCGCCTCGCCGGCGGCGCTGCGCCTGGACCACTCCAGAGCGGGTTCGCGGGCCGCGAGTCGGGTGGTCATTCGCCCTCCTCCACCACGTCCACGTCCACCACGACGGCGTTGAGGAGGAGGGTGGAGCGCGGCGGCGCGGCGCTCTTGCCCCGCGGATCGACGAGCTCGCCGGTGCACCGCCCGAGGTCATGGCTGGGCAGGTGCAGGTCCTCGGGGTCGTCCGTGGTCCGCAGGGTCAGGGGCCACAGTCGCGTGACCAGGGCGCGCCGGACGGTCGGCAGTCGCTGGCCGAAGCGCCGGATACGCTGGTTGATCACCAGCTTGGCCCACTCGAGGTCCTCGTCGGACAGCACCTCGTCCCGGGGCCCCACGGCCACCAGGAGGCAGTCCGGTCCTGCGTCGACCAGCGCCTTCTCCAGCACGTGGGTCTCCTCGTCCCCCTTCTCGGCCAGCTCCGGTGGCGGCCACAGCGCCGACGAGACCAGGGACCGCTCCGAGAAGGACCAGCACCGCACCATCCACCCGCGGCCGCGGGAGCCGAGGGCCTGTCGGACCGCGCGCTCGAAGTCCGCCGGCAGCACGGGCGTGCCGCCCTCGGGGGCGAACAGCCGGTCCACCGCGGCCTCCGGGGCCTCGCGGGCGGCGCCGAAGAAGGTGCCCACGGGGTTGAGGGCGTTGACCAGGCTGGGCTTGACGCCCGCCGACTGCTCGACGAGCTGGATGGTCCGCGGGCCCACGTCGCCGCGAGCCCCGTCGGTGCGCCGATACCAGTCGAGCTTGACGGTCTCGCCGGGAGAGAGGGGGTGCGTCACACCCTCGCGATCGGGGGCGTTGAGGGTCATGGTCCCGTCGCTGGGATCCACGGCCACGCCCTGCCAGTCCTCCACGTCCTCACCGTCGATGACGGAGAAGTGGGCGAGCCGCAGCTTGCGCAGCAGGGCCATGGCGTCGTCTGGGATGGGCTCCTCGAGGAGCTGGTCCAGCACGTCCGGCGTCACCAGGTCCTTGTAGAGCAGGCTCACGCCTTCGGGGACGTTGCGCTTGACCGGGACCGCGCGGCCGTCCCGCACCGCAGGCATGTTCGCGACCAGGACCGGGTTGAGCAGCGCCCCGGCGACCGGCCCGTCTGCGGCGATGATCACGCCGGTGTGGGTCTTCTCCAGGGAGATGTCGACCGCCACCACCTGGGCCATCCCCCGCCCCGAGCCGGGCATCGGCGCCGTCAGGGTCCAGGCGGTCTCGAACTCCAGCGGATCGGAGGGCACGTGCCCCTCCTTGTGCTCGCCGAAGATACGAATCTCTGCGGAGGCGGGCCGCCGCGTTCCTTCGTAGATCACGCCGACGCGCACCTTGCCGTCGTGCTTGGATCGTGGAGCGAGCCGGACGTGGGCGATGGTGCCTCGCACCTCCAGGGCGACCTGGTTCCACACGCCGCTGTCCAGCGCCTGGAGCACCCAGGCCAGCTCCCCCTCCCCTTCACCCGTGGCAGGGTAGCTGCGGCGGATGACGGGCTCGAAGGGCTTGAGGGCCTTGTCCTGGTGGATCAGGGTCTTCCAGACGGCTTCCACCACCGTGTCGGGCATGGGCGTCGCGCCGCGCACCAGGAGCTGGTCCACGGGGAAGTTGGCCGGCACGCCCGGGATGAGGATCGTCCCCTCCTTGGAGCCGGGCAGCGGCCTCGAGCCGCGCACCCGCAGCGGCAACAGCGGGTGCTGGGAGATGGTCACCGGGGGGGTCCAGTTCGTGTCGTCCAGAGAACCCCAGCCGCCTTCGAGATCCCCGCCGCCCCAGAAGCCGTCCTCCACCGAGGGGGCGAACGCGTGGGCCGGGTCGACCTTGGCCGCGAGCACAACCTGCCCCTTGGTCTCCTTGGCCACGGCCAGCTCCAGCCAGCCGATGTTCCGCTCGTCGATCTTGCCGATGGCCTTGGTCAGGGTCTCGACCAGCTTCTTGGTGTTCGCCGTGGTCAGGACGAACTCGATCTCCTCCTGATCGAAGATCCCGCAGCGTTCGCCGTCCCCCTGCCAGCCGGTGAGCGCCTCGATGTCGGCGCCGCCGCCCCGCTTGTGGGTCAACCACAGCTCCCCGTCGTCGATGCGGGAGATGGACTCCACGCCGCCCTTGACGATGGGCACGCCGCTCTCCACCGGCACGAACTCCACCAGATCCGTGGTCTCGCTGCGGGCGGTGAACAGCCGCCAGGGGCTCGGCCGGTCGGGCTGGAGCTCCAGGGTGCCCGTGACCGCCGCCTCCACCACCACCGTGCCCAGCGCCGGCTGGGCCGGGCGCAGGTGCCCGCCCATCATGTGGACGAAGTGCTGCACCACGGAGAACGGGTATCGGTCGAGCTGACCGGACAGGATCTCGGCCATCCAGGCGGTCTGCTCCAGGAGCAGCCACCCGGGGTCGGTCAGATCCAGCTCCCCCTCACCGTAGGTGGGGAGCCTGTCCTTCAATCTTTCGCGCACGTCGCGCAGGAGCGCTTCGCGATCGAGCTTCAACAATCCGGGGGGAGGAACGCGCACAGAACACCACTCCTCAGGGTTCGACCACGGCCTGCACGGCCACGGGTCCCAGGTCCGTCTTGACGTCCAGTTCGATTTCCAGCACGGCCTGCTTGCCCAGGCTCATCAACGCCGACTCGGCCAGGGGCACGTCTCGGGGCCTCCGCTGGCCCAAGGGCACCGCGTCCGAGGAGGCGCGCACGTGGCAGCGCAGCACCTCGGCGTCGGGAATCCACCGGCGCATCGCTTCCTCGATCCGCCATCGCGCCTCGTTGAGGCGTTGTGCGGTGGCCGGCTGACCCACGAGGGAGGCGAGATCGCAGCCGAAATCCGGACGCCAGGGTACCTGCCCAGGCCGGGTCTCCAGGACCATGCGGATCTTGGCCGCGAGGGCCTCTTCAGCAGAAAGGTAGGGCCGGCGCTCTCCCAGGAAGAGCGCGGGGTGCAACATGGCTTTGCTCATCCGCCCCTCTCGAGGTCACATGCCTCCGTGCGACCGGAAGTCTATCTTATGCGCTCGTGTCCTGCCACCGGGCGCGGACCATTTATACGCGCATGCGTGCGTACGTGGGGCGCACGCATGCGCTCGAGCAAGGCGGGGTATCTCGAGGGGGGTCGTGCTCAGGTCTTGGGCGGCCAGCAGTTGGCCCGGAAGTCGATCTTCGTGCGGTAGCCGACGCCCGGATCCAGCGTGTGGGTCGTCTGGGTGATGAGGAAGGGACCGGTGAAGGGCCACTTGAGGCCGTCGATCTCGATCTTCTCGCCGCTCTGGGCCTCGGGCTTGCCCAGGATGGTCATGCTGCCGGACAGGAACTTGTCGGCGCGATCCTCCACCTCGCGACGCGCGCGCTCGTTGGCGGCGGAGGACTGGTTGCGGCGCGAGTTGTCGACCTCGACCTCGCGCGTCCCGAACTTCTCGTTCCAGATGTCCACCCCGAGTTGCCCGCCCTCGGCCGTGGCCTGGATGTCGGTGGAGTCGAAGCTCCCGATCACCTCCTGGGTGGAGGAGGCCTTGTAGTCGCGCCCCGTGGCCTTGGCCGAGCTGATGAGGCCGTTGAGGGAGCCGCGCAGCGAGAGGCTCTCCACCTCCTTGTTCCAGTCGACCTTGATGGTCTCGGTCACCTCTTCCACGCCGAGGCGTCCGAAGTGCAGCTCGTCCTTGACCACGCGCACGTAGTAGTGGTGCTCCGTGGCGAGCCGGCGCAGGAACACGGCGTCGGTCTGGTTGTCCTGGAACGTCTCCTCGTCGGAACCATCCACGGCGGAGACGTTGGTGATCCCGAGGGAGTGGGTGCTGGCGATCGATTCGATGATGGAGCCGTGTTCCTCCTCCCACATCTTGGTCTCGGCCTTGCCCTTGAGCCGGTGCAGGCCGTCGAGCCCGGTGAGGGTGATGCTCCACGGCGAGGACGGCGAGATGGAGTGGCTGACCTCCATGATGTCGCCGTATCCCATGCGCGTGGTGCCCGCCCCGGGATACCCCAGCTCCACCTCGAAGGTGTTCCCGAGATCGATCAGGTCGAAGACCTTGTCCTGGTCCACCGTGGGTACGGCGAACACCACGGACAGGGCGTCGAGCTTGTCCATGGACTCGGTGAAGCTGATGCTGTTGATGTGGCGCAGCTGCGTGTTGTCCAGCTCGGTGCTACCGAGCGTCAGGCCGAACCGCGCCGCTCCTTTCTGGACTTGGTCAGTCATCACTTCATCTCGCTGATGATGTCCAGCCGGTCGTCACCGCTAGGGGCGGAGCCCTCCGATGCGTCCGCGGTGGGGAATTCGTGATCCAGGGAGAAGAAGTCCTTGGCCGAGGACGCGCTGGCCATGGCCTTGCCCATGAGCTGCAGCGTGACCTTGGCCCGCTTGGGCCGGCCGGTGGAATCGAACAGCAGCAACTCCACATCGAAGCCCGTCACCACACCCTGGAACTGGAACTGCTCCCAGAGGAAGGCCACCACGGGGGGGCGGATGATCTCGTCCGCGCCGTCGGTGATCTTCAGCGGCATGGTCAGCTTGTGGAAGTTGATGATGTTGTCGAGCACGGAGCGGTCGTTGGTCAGCTCGTACTCGTCGGGCTCGGTCTCGTCCAGGAGCAGCGACACGTCCATGGTGTCGTTGCCGCCGAAGGAGAACGACAGGTTGGTCCAGGGCTGACCTGCGTTCTTGCCCGACGCCCAGGTCACCTTGCGCTGGAACCTGAAGCTCGTGGGGTTGAACTGGAACTCGATGGACTCGCTCTTGTCGAGGCTGTAGAGCTCTGCCTTGGTCGGTTCGGTGGGCTCAAACATGGCCTAGAACTCCGGGATGGGGTTGACCACGGTGGTCAGGTGGTCGAACCGCAGGGTGAGCGACTCCACGGGGAGCTTGTTGTCCTCGCACTGGAGCTGGGCGCCCTCCCAGCCCACGGGCCAGCAGCGCTCCAGCATGTACATGCGGCGGGGGAAGTACTTGCGGGTCAGCTGGGTGATGATCACCGACTGCCGGAAGCTCTCCCCCACCTCGACGGCGTCCATCCAGTCGTAGAGGAAGGGACGCTCCATGAGGCCCCACTTGAGGGTCACCTCGCCGTAACTGTGCTGGCCCACGAGGTGGTGGGGCGACCAGTTGCGGCCGCCCTCCTTGTACTCATAGGGCTCGATCTTGCGCTGGAGGCCCTCCACTGCCTGGAAGTCACCCAGGGGCAACCCGCCCAGCAACACGTGGAACAGGAACGCGATGTCGGTCAGGGTGACCGATGCGATGCCGTCGGGTACGTAACTCATTTGACCTCCAGAACCGGTGGGCTGTCGGGCCGCACGGCCACGCGCACGATCACCTGCTGGCTCCAGGGACGGAGCTGGGCAGTGACCACGGCGTGCAGGCCCGGCTCACCGGGGATGGCGTCCACGCCGCCGGTGATCTTGGGCAGCCCCTCGCCGCGTTCGCCCACGATCAGGCCGCGGGCGGTGTAGGGACGCAGGGCTTGCTGCAAGGACGCCGACAGGGCGGCGGCCTCGCCCTCGTTCGCGTGGCGGAACACGTAGGTGGACGCCGCGCGGATGAGGCGATGGTGGATGATCTTGACCGCCCGCAGGGCGGGCAGGTTCCATTCCCCCTGGGGTGCGCGGAAGGTGGGCTCGCTCATCACGCGGGCGGTCTCACGGCGCTCGTGCATCTGAAGCTCGACCACGGTGTCGTCGATGCGTGCCTGAGGGGCCACCTCGTCCTCGAGAAGCAGCTCGGGACGCCGGCTCGCGCCGGACACCCGACCTGCGGGGAGCTGGACGGTGCGGCCCATGATGCCGCGTCCCACGTCCTCGCCGTCGGCAGCCAGGAGCCCTCCCACGGCGGCGGCCGCAGACCGCCACCCGTGAGTGCGCATGCGGTCGGGCGCGCCCGACCACCGACACATCGCGAGATCCGCCCCCGCGAGGCCCCGCAGCAGCTCCAGCTCTTCCATCGGCTCCACCTCGATGGCGTCGATGAGGCCGATCTGGTAGCGCTCGGTGAGCCCGGGCGCCAGCGGGCGCACCGCAGCGAGGATGTTGCGCACGCGATCCGCCGGGGAGACCCCGGTCCCCGGCCCCACGTCCACGGGGCCCGAGATGTCCGGGAAGACCACGACGCCTCCCGGCAACTCCGTGAGGAACGGGTCGATGAGTTCCCGTACCTCCCGGCGACCCAGGTCCCACGGATCGATGCCGACTCCGCGGGCCAGGATCACGTCCACCTCGTGGATACCCGTGGCCAGGGCCATGAGCACCGCATCGCGCACACGCGAGGGTGTTCTATCGGTCAAACCGGGCAAGACCGCCAGATCGTCTCGGGAACGCAGCCGAACGTGTTCCACGGCCCCCGTCTCGGATCGGTAGCGCGTTTCCCTGACGATGGCGTGAGGGAGATGGTCCGCCAGCCAGGGGTAATCGCTACGACACAGGGCGACGATGCTCAGGCCGTGGTTTGCGCGCGAAGATGCGGATGGTTGAGCGTGGCCGATCCGTACCGACACGCCCCTCTGCTGCGGGTCACCAGCGGTTTGCGCCAAGGCCATCTAGCCCTCCGAATCCAGGATCCGCCGGTTGATACTGCTCACCTGACCTACCCACTCCACCCTCTCCTGGTGGGGGAGAGACAGAATCTCCTCCAGGCCCCAGTGCAGGTGGTAGGCGATGAAGGCCACCTCGCTGCGGACCTGGTCGAGTGGGTAGGCCACCGTCACCCCGAGGGGCCTTCACCCCCCGGATTGATCTCCTCTCCGTACGTGATCCGGTAGACCGCGTACTCGAGCGCCCGGATGTCCTGAGCGTGCAAGCGGCTGATGTCGTCGATGGTGATCAGGGTCCGTGGACCGAGCTTGACCACCGTGCGCGACAGCAACAGCGTCTTGTAGATCAGGTCGTTGGGGTACTTCGTGTACTCCGGGGACATGCCGATGAACAGCTCGTCTCCCCCGGTCACGGGGCGGACCTCCGCCTCCTTGTACACCTCGCCCGATGCCGGGTCCTCGTACCCCACGGGCAACTCGACCCTCTCGCGATGGGACGTGGACATCGAATTGCTCAAGGTCAACTCCTCACACACCGCGGACTACCCCGTGGACGGGGCACCGCGGTACGAGTAAACCTGCGGGAAGCCCATCGCGCCGCGCCCGCGGCCGCCGGATCGAACCGGCGACCGCGGGTCGGTCGCGATGACGCTCTACCCGCTCAGCTCGGTCCTACTCCGAACTACTGGAGCTGGACGACGCGCTCGACAGAGAGCGTGATCCGCTCCATGGCGGCGTTGGACCCGCCCGCGTCCATCTCGGGCAGCTCCCACTTGCTGGGGTAGGCGTTGTACAGCTCGTAGCGGCGGACCACGGTGGCTCCGTCCGGCTTGAGGTACTCGATGGAGACCGTGCGACGGTCGATCTCGCCGTCGACGATCCGCTGCCGCCACTGGGAGAACTCGTCCAGACCGGAGTACACGCGCTCGAGGGTCACGTCCTCGAAGGTGGTCCGACCGGGGTTCTTACGCACGGCGCGGTCCATGCCGTGCTTGAACTCGACGTTCTCGGTGGTGGAGGTGATGGACGACACCTTGATGAAGCCGTCGAGGGGATCGTTGATCCCGTCTACCTTGACCCGGAAGTGAAAGGAACCGATGTAGTTGTTGGTTGGGGTAGCGCCAGGCATGTCTTCCTCTCCTAGGGTTGATTACGCGATGTGATGTGGGGAGTAGTGTACACGCGCGCTCTTGTTGCGTTGCACCAAAAGCGCGCGTGTCCCGATTTTTTAGCCCTCGGTGACCTCGGACTGCATCGGGGACTGGGCGAAGCGGATGCGGATGAACTCGGCCGGGAAGACCGGACGCATCTCGACGTCCACGGTCAGGAGACCGGAGCGGACGTCCTCGTCGGGGTTGTTGTCGCGGTCACACCGGACGGAGAAGGCCTCCTGCCAGGTGCGGCCGTCGAACATCCCCTGCATGTACAGGCGATACAGGAACGCCGCGATGGTGGACCGGAGGTCCGAGCGGGTCTGGTCGCTGTTGGGCAGGAACACGGCCCACTGGATGGCGTCGCGGATGGAGCGCTCGACGAACAGGAAGAGGCGCCGCACGTTGACGTAGGTCCACAGCGGGTCCGCGGCCACGGTGCGGGCACCCCAGATGCGGATGCCGGCGCCCGGGCGGTGGCGGATGATGTTGATGCCCTTGACGTTGAGCGCTTCCTGCTCGACGTCGGAGATGGACGTGGTCAGCTCGGTGCAGCCCACCACCTGCTCGTTGGCCGGGGCCTTGTGCACGCCGCCGCCCGCCTTGAGGTCGGTCGAGGCGATGACGCCGGCGACGTGACCCGCCGGAGGCGCGATCACGTAACGGTCATGGGGGCCGACCGACAGGGGGTTGTCCACCACGAGCCAGGGGCCGTAGGCAGCGCCGTAGCCGCCGTCGTCCCGCGGCACGGAGCGGTCGAGCACCTCGTCCGACGAGTAGCCGGAGAAGCGCAGCTCGGTGGCCTTGGGCGAGTCGGCGGTCTGCAGGACGCCGATCTCGTAGGGGGAATCCCCCTTGGCCCAGCGGAAGTCGTCCACGTCGATGCCGCGCGGGTTCTTGGTCAGCAGGTAGCGCGGGGTCTCGAGCACGGCGAACAGGTCGCCGCGGCCGCGGGGGCCGGCGTACTCGAGCAGCGCCTGCTGCCAGGCGAACTCCAGGCCGGGGGCGGCCAGCATGGCCACGTTGGTGATCCCGTCGAAGGAGTCCTGCAGGAACTTGCGCTTGTCGGGGCCGGCGGCGCCGTGGGCCTGCACACCCAGGGCCAGGAACGCGGTCTTTCCGCCGTTCTGGAAGAAGCCGCTGAGGCCGAGCTCGAGGCGCTGGACGCCCGGGTGGCTCCGGATCCACTTGTCCCAGGCAGCCTTGGCCTGCGGCGACAGGGAGCGCCACTCCAGGTCCGCGTTGGCAGGGGTGCACTTGGAGTTGGACTCCATGAGCAGCTCCTTGAAGAGCTCCTCACCGAACTCGAGCCGCCACACCTCGTACGCGTCCAGGCTCTGGATCGCGGCGGCCGGCTTCTGCATCCGGTCCTGGAGGTTGGCCGGGTCCACCTTGGCCGGGGCCTTCTTGGGGTCGACGCAGTTGAGGCTGCCGGCATGCGCGACGCCCTGCGGGATGGCGTGGGAGGCGACCAGCTCCAGGAACTGCTGCTCGTCAGCGCCCCAGGACAGGTCCCACTCCATGGCGCCCTTCTCGTCGCTCTTGACCGACAGCAGGGTGCGGCGCACGGGGAACCGCAGCTTGTCGCCCTTGGCCGAGGTCATGGTCAGGTTGTTGTCGCCCGCGACCGGGGGCTCGACGTTCCAGTCATCCGACAGGAACTCGTTGACCAGGTTCTTGAGGCGGTTGTCCGACTGCGGGGCCTCGGGCTTCTTCGGAGCGGCCTTCTTGCCCTTCTTGTCGTCCTTGCCCGGCTTGGCCTCCTCCTCGGCGGGGGCGCCGAGCAGCTTGCGGAAGGCCACGGCGCGGGACCAGCTCAGCTGGGTCTCCTCCTCCTGGTTGGGCAGCAGCAGGCCGGAAGCACCGCCCGCGCCCGTCAGGAACTGGGGCGGCAGGGTGATGATCCCGACGAAGCCGGTCTCCGTGGTAGCCGAGGCCTGGACGGGCCGCGTCCCGACGGAGATCTCCTCGATGTACACTCCAGGGGTACGATAATCTGGCATCCGTTACTCTCCCTCTCCTTGTGACGATGCATCGTTGTTCGTGGTTGGGTTCGCCGAAACATGGACGGGCGGGTGCACGCTCATCGTACCCGCCACGACCATCTGTGAAAGTGCGTGTCTGCAGTCGCCCAGGTCCTGCGTGGTGCGCAGGGCCATCAGGGGCCACTGGAAGTCCCGCTCGCCGTGGAGCAGGTCGCTGTGTAGGTGGGATCCCAGCGCGTGCCGGTGGAAACGGGCCGCGCGGTCGTGAGACCGTCGCATGGGCGACTGGAAGAGACTCTCGGCCATCAACCAATACTCACCGAAGGGGCCGAGAGTGAGATGGTGGCGTTGCCGGAGACGCTGACGTTCGCGGCGGAGACGCTCACCTCCGCGCTGGAGGTGATGTCCACCTTGCTGGCGCCGTCGATGGTGACCTGGTTCGAGCCCTTGACCGTGACCTCCTGGGACTCCACGTCGATGGAGTTGGTCGACGTGACCGTGATCTTGTCCTCGCTGTCGATCTTGATCTCGACGCCGGCGTGATCCATCACGATGGACAGCTTGCCGTCCGGCGTCTGCAGGGTGATGCTCTCCTCGCCGCCCTTGTCCGAGAACGTCAGCTCGTGGCCGGAACGAGTGCGGAACTGCTTGCTGTTGTTCTCGCCGTCGCCGTTGTCCTCGTTGGGCTTGCGGTTCCCGTTGTAAACCGAGCCGACGATCAGCATGGAGTCGAAGTCGTTGCCGGCGCCCTTGAGCACCATGACCTCGTCTTCCTTTTCGGGCAGGAACATGGAACCGCAGCCGTCGGACGCCATGGGCTGGGACAGCCGGATCCAGGGTAGCTGGGGGGGGGTGGCGAAACCCTGGAGTTCGACCTGTACCCTCCCCAGGCCGTTGGGGTCCTCGGTGCTCTTCACCTTGGCGCTGAAGAGAGTCCGAGTGGAGCCTGCGCCACGAGAGTCTTCTGTCACTGGGTTCTATCCCTCAAGCAATGGTTGGAATCTCGAAGAGACCTCGCCCTACGACCGATCCTTGTATGGGTAGTCAGGTCATTTGTCAACCGTTCACCATCCGCTCCGGCTGCCCCGTCGCCTCCAGGACACTGAGCCACAGCGGGCCGTCCGGGCTGATCTGCTTACGGCCTCGCACCGCCGCCTCGATGGGGATGTGCACGAACTGGTTGTTCCAGCTGCTCAGCAGCACCCCGGTCTTGCCCGCCATGCCCGCGTGGACCGCGTTCTGCCCCAGGAAGACGCAGAACACGTTGTCGTTCGCGCACGCGGCCACGGATCGGATGATGTAGCTGGGGTCGATGTACTTGACCGTGAACGGGTGGCCCTTGGCGGCGTGGTGCTCGGAGATGCGCCGCTTGAGCAGCAGACCGATGTCGCCGAGCTTCTTGTTGCCCGACGCGTCCTCGCCCCGGTCCTTGACCTCGACCAGGTGCTGGCCCGCGCCCTCGGCGACCACGATCACGGCGTGGCCCCGCTCGTCGAGGCGCCGGTCCAGAGCCGCGAGCAGGCCCCGAGTCCCTTCGAGTTCGAAGGGCACCTCGGGCACCAGCACGAAGTTGGCGTCGGCCTGGGCCAGCGACGCACTGGCCGCCACGAACCCGGAGTGACGCCCCATCAGCTTGACGATGCCGATGCCGTTGATGGCGCCGCGCGCCTCGGTGTGGGCGCAGCGCAGGCTCTGCTGGGCCGCGGACACGGCCGTGTCGAAGCCGAACGACCGCGACACCAGGTTGATGTCGTTGTCGATGGTCTTGGGCACGCCGACCACGGCGATGCGCAGGTCCCGCTCGTAGATCTCCTTGCAGATGGAGCGCGCGCCGCGCAGCGTGCCGTCGCCGCCGATGGTGAACAGCACGCGGATGTCCTCGCGCACCAGGGTGTCCACCATGGCCCCCACGGGCTGGGGCCCGCGCGAGGAGCCGAGGAACGTACCGCCGTCCTCGTGGATGTGCCGCACGGTCTGGGGGGTGAGGTCGACCATGGACAGGCCGTTGGCCGGGTTCAGGCCGGCGTAGCCGTTGCGCACGCCCTTGATCCGCTTGACGCCGTACATGAACGTCAGCTCGTGGACCATGGAGCGGAGCACGTCGTTGAGGCCCGGGCACAGGCCGCCGCAGGTGACGACCGCCGCCTTGACGTTTGCCGGATCGAAGAACACCTGCTCGCGCGGGCCTGCGCGCTCGAAGGAGACCACGTCGCGGCCGGACACGATCCGCTCCTCGATCCGGTCTGGATCGAGGTCGTAGAGCACGTGCTCGTCGTCCGACACGAAGCGGCGGTACTTCAGCGGCGAGGGTACCGTGCATGGGCCCAGGTCGTAGATGCCGGTGTCGAGCTCCAGCTCGGGGTCGATGGGGGGCGAGAACATTCTTGGATCTCCGTGGCGCGCGCAGTCGCGCGACGTTCGAGTCGATCATTTAGCCGGAAGTGGGGGGCTCCTGTCCACGGCGGCGCGCGATCCTCCACGCCAGGGCCAGGACGACGAGCCCCCCTGCCCCGCCCGGTGCCGCCGAGCACTCACACGTGCCGGGGTCCGGAGTCGACCCGCTCGCGTCGTCGTCGTCGTCGTCGTCCGGGCCCGTGTCGTCGCCGGACTCCGTCACCGTGACCGTCAGGTCGCCGTCCACCGCGGTGGAGCAGGGCTCGGTGGCCAGGTGCAGTTCGATGGTCAGCGCCCCGGGGCCCGCGGCGGCGGGGTCGGTCGTGACCCCGAGACGCAGCACCGCCGAGGACGCGACCGCGGCCACGACCTCGTCCGCCTCGAACCACAGCTCGGCGCCCTCGCCGACGGCCTCGCCCTCGACCAGGTCGCCGTCCACCTCGAGGGAGGCGTCGCCGGCCAGGTACAGCAGGTCGGGGGCGACGACGTGCACGCGGTCGAAGCCACGATCCCCGTCGCCCAGCTCGATCTCCAGGGTCACCGCCAGCTCCGCGGATTCACCGGGTGCGATCTCGATCGGGTCCACCGTCCCCAGGGCCTGTGTGGCGGGCACGCCGGCGGTGGCCACCCGCTCCGAAGCCAGCTCCCACGGCCCGAGCAGGTCGCTCTCGGACCACGTGACCAGCGACGTGCAGTCGCCCAGGGGCAGGACGTGGGGCGTCCGGGCCACGCGGTCGACGGAGGAGAGCACACGCTCCTCCACGAGGGAGTCGTCCTCCAGCGCGGCGATACGGACGGTGGCCACGGCCGCGGCGTCGAACTGGGACCACGCCACGTAGGCGCGCTCGCCGTCCACGGCCACGGCGGGCTCCCAGGCGCCCAGCGATCCCGCGGTGAGGGCCACCGGGACCGAGAAGGTGTCGCCGTCGTCGGTGGATCGGGCGTACTGGATCTGGAACGCGCCGTCCGCCATGTCCGACCAGACCAGGTGGACCACGCCGTCGGTGCCCACCGCCATCGCGGGCTGGATCGAGGGCGCGTGGTCCGTCGTGACGGCCGCCTCCTCGGACCACGTCTCCCCGCCGTCGTCGGAGCGTATCCAGTAGATCTCGGTGTTGTCGTTGGGCTCGAGCATCCCGGGCGGACCCACCGAGTGGGCGGAGAACACCGCGAGCCACGCGCCGTTGATCCGGGCCTGGGACAGGTCCCGCGGGAAGTACCGCGGGTTCTCCCACATGTCGAACTCTTCGGACCAGCTGACGCCGAGGTCGTCGCTGGTCCACAGGCGGAGGCGCTCGTTGAGGGCGTTGTTCTCGATCAGCCACAGCGACTCGGTCCCGGGCTCGTCGGCCACCGCGAGGTTGCCCACGGGTGTCGAGGCTCCGATCATCGGGTGGTAGAAGACCTCCTCCCACTCGGTGGCCCCCTCCCCGAGCCGGCGTAGCCGCGTGTACCAGTAGTCACCCCTGGCGAGGACCTCGAGCCATCCCGCCAGCACGACCTCGCCATCCGTCCACGCCACGGGAGTGTGCTGCACGGCGCCACCACCCTCCACCACGGTGGCGTCCCAGGTAGCCCCCTGGTCGGTGGAGAGCTCCACCGCCACCCGGTGCGCGCCTTCCTCGTCGCTCAGGGAGGTGTCCTGCCGCTCCGAGGTGCGGATCAGGAGATCGGACGAGCCCCACAGCCGCGGCTTGAAGGAGCCGCCCGGGCCGGGATCCACCTGGTCGCCATCCTCGAGGATCTCCGTGAGGACTCGCGCCCGGTGGTACGGGAACGGCACGCCCATCAGGTGAGCCACGGTGGGGGCGATGTCTGCGAACGAGCAGGACACGTCGCTGGAGAACCCCTGTCGTATCCCCGGCCCCACGGCGAGCAGGAACACCTGCCGGCAGCCCTGGCACTGGCAGCCGTGGCTGCGCCACCCCACCTCCACCCCGTCGAGGTGACGGCCGTGGTCGGTGGTGACCATCAGCACGGTGTTGTCCTGGTAGACGGGATCGGCCTGCAGCTCCTCCCAGAAGGCCACGATGGCGTTGGACGCCTCCGAGGCGCTGGCGGTGTATGCGTCCCAGTCCTCGGTGTGCCCGTCCCGGTCCACCTCGTGCAGGTTGACCAGCATCAGGGCGACCTCGCTGTCGTCCATGGCCGCGGCCACCTGGTCCCAGACCCAGGCGTCGGTGAGGGTGTACGAGTAGTCCGTGACCACCTGCGCGCCGCTGTCCGGCCCGTACCCGGGCATGAGCGAGTGGTCGGCGTCCTCGCCCACGAGGTAGGTGTTGGAAACCACCCAACAGCTGTCCGCAGGGGCCCCCGTGTGGCGGCGATAGGCGTCGAACAGCGTGGGCGTGCGGGGCGTGAAGTTCTCTCGCCCCTCGTACGCGCCGAGGTTGGCGTAGTCGGCGTAGTTGCCGGTGACGGCCACCTGGTGGGCGGGCAGCGTCAGGGTCTGGGCGCGCACCTCCATGTAGGTCATCACGCTGCCGACGGGGGCCAGCTCGTCCGCCAGGGCGCCGACGAACTCGTGCTGGGGGTCGTCGAAGCCCTCGCTGGCCCGCAGGCCGTCGATGACGATGATGAATGCGTGCTCCACGTCCTGGGCCGCGGCAGGGGGCGCGGCGAGGAGGAGCGCGATCAGTGGCAGCGAGCGGATCTTCATCGCGACGGAGGTACTGTAGCCGGCCGCATCAGCAGGCGGAAGGCCCAGGGGCACAGCACGCCGGTGACCAGGGCCAGCAGCACCAGGGCGGCGGCGGTGCGGTCGTCGATCACGCCCACCTCGAGGCCGATGCGGGAGATGACCACCAGCAGGGTCAACGGCGCCGAGAACAGCAGCGCTGCGCCCGTGGTCGCCCGCAGGCCGATGCCGCGCAGGGCCAGCGGGGCGGTGCCGAGCGCCTTGACCACCAGGCTGGCGCCGAGGAACAGCGCCAGGGTGCCGAGGATCTCGGTGCTCATGACCGCGTCGAGGTCGAACTCGGTGCCGACCCAGATGAAGAAGATGGGCACGAAGAAGCCGAAGCCGATGGAGGTCATCTTCGTCTCGAGGATGCCCTTCTCGCGGAACACGAAGCTGAACAGCGCGCCCGCGACGAACGCGCCGAGGATGGCCTCGATGCCCATCAACGCGGCGAAGGCGACGAACACCAGCATGGTGGCCATGCCCGCGCGCACGCCGATCTCGGAGGGATCCCGCGCGGCCACGATCCGCGCGAAGGCGTCGGGGCGCCACCAGATCAGCGTCCGCAGGATCACCAGCACCACGTAGGCCGCGGTGAGGATGGCCGCCAGCTTGCCCATCTCCTGCGCCAGATACAGCCCCAGGCCGTGCTCGTAGTACAGGCCGAAGGCCGTGACCAGGACGATGGTGAGGAACTCGCCCAGGGAGCCCACGAAGATCATGGTCTGCCCGGCCGGGGTGCGGCTGAGGCCCGACTCGGCCAGCGTGACCAGCAGCAGGCCCACGCTCATGGCGCCGAAGGCGAGGAACAGGAACGGGGGCAGGTGCAGCGCCAGGGTCACCCCGAGGGAGACCACGAAGATCAGCGTCGCGACGCCGCCGGCAGTGACGAGCCCGCGGATCCCCTCGCGCTCGATGCGGCTGAAGTCGAGCTCCAACCCCACCAGGAACATCAGGAACGCGAAGCCGAACTCGGCGAGGAACGTGGTGAACTCCTGGGGCTGGATCCAGCCCAGCAGGTGGGGCCCCACGACGATGCCGAAGAGGATCTCGCCCACGGCCGCGGGGATGCCGATGCGCCCGGAGATCAGGGGGATGGAGAAGGCCCCCAGGGCGAAGATCAGCAGCGAGACGGCGTCGTGGGCGTGCATGGCGTCAGCGGGGCATGACCAGGACCGAGCAGCGCACCCGGTGCAGCAGGTTCAGCGGCACGTCGGGTCGCGTGAGGAACGCCTTGTGCCCCCGCTTGAAGGGCAGGACCATCAGGTCGTAGTCGGCGCTGGCCTTCTCCAGCTCGACGATGGGGTTGCCCTCGAACACCACGGTGCGGATGTCCACGTGGTACATGCCGGCGATGGCCTCGATCTCCTGACGACGCCGCTCCACCTCCACGCGCAGATCCGCGCCGGCCACGAGCTCGGGCTGGTGGACCACGCCGAGGAACAGCTCGCCGCCGACCATGCGCACCACGTCGATGGCGGCCTGCGCCGCCGCCGGGCTGAAGGGCAGCTCCGCCAGCACCAGCAAGACGCGCTCGTAGGGGAAGGTGTCGCGCGAGATCAGCACCGGAGAGGTGGATTGGTCGATGATCTCCGCCGTCTTCGACCGCCCCAGGCCGATGCGGGACAGGAACTTGAGCGGCTCCGGCGGCAGGATCAGCACGCCCACGTCGCGCCGGGCCGCCTCCTCGGCGAGGCTCCGGGTGGTGTCCCCGGCCGAGCAGGAGAACTCGAAGGGGATGTCCGCCTCCTCGCAGCGCCGGGCCAGGGAGCGCAGCCTCCCCTCCTCCGCGTCGCACGAGACCACCTCGAACCGGTCCGCCCGGGTGGTGGAGAGCAGGTACTTGACCTCGTCGACCACCGAGTTGACCCGCTCGGAGCAGATGGACACCACGTGGGTGCCGAACTGCATCGGGAACTCCGACTCGCCCGACCGGATCAGGGTGGCGATGGATGGCAAGACGTCGGGGTCGCCGATGATGACCACGTGGTCGCCCGGCTCGATGACCGTGTCCCCGTGGGGCACGATGAGCTCGCCGCGGCGGTACACCGCACCCACCAGCCAGCGCCGTGGGCCGAGCTCCGCCAGGGAGTGGCCCACCACCGAGGAGTTGGGCAGCACCGTGACCTCGACGATCTCGCCGTGGCCCAGGCCGACGCCCGTGGCCACCTTCTGGCCCCGCTCCACGCGGGACTCCAGCAGGGCGGCGCACGCGCGGTCCTGGCTGACCACGACGAAGCCCTCCTTGCGGTAGTGCTCCTCCCAGTCCAGCGTGTGCATCAGCGCCACGAGGTTCTCCACGTGGAAGGAGTCCCTCGCCACGCGCAGCACCTCGGCGTTGACCTCGTCCGAGCCGGTGCAGGCGACCACGGCGTGGACCCGCTCGAGCTCGGCCTTGCGCAGGACCAGCGCGGACGTGGCGTCGCCGGTGTGGAAGGTCAGGTTGGTGAGGTCCTCGCACGCCTCGCGCAGGCCCTGGAGCGCCGCGGGGTCGTTGTCGATGCACACCACGGCCCAGTTGCTGCAGAGTCTGCGGGCCAGATCACCGCCGGTCTCGCCCACGCCGGCCACGACGATCCTCGACTTCATCGACCCTCCCGTTGCCTTGCGCCGCTCCGCCCCGGTGTCGGACCATCGTGGGCCATCGACCTCGCGGGCGCAAGGCGAGGGGTTGACCACCCTTCGAGCCGTGACTACGTTGTGCCGCGGTTCGAAAGAAGACCGCGCGTATCCCGCAATACCTCGCCAGGAGAGGGGAATCCCGATGCTCACCACCCAGATGGAAAAAGCCTACAACGACCAGATCCAGGCCGAGATGTACTCCGCCTACATGTACCTGTCGATGTCGTCCTACTTCGACTCGATCAACATGCCGGGGTTCGCCAGCTGGTTCCGGGTGCAGTACCAGGAGGAGGTCTACCACGCGCTGAAGTTCTACGACTACGTCACCGAGCGCGGCGCCCGCGTGCGCCTGGGCGCCATCAACGCCCCTCCGGGTGACTGGGACTCCGCCGTGTCGGCCTTCGAGGCCGCCCTGGGGCACGAGCGGATGGTCACGGGCCTGATCAACGAGCTGATGAACCTCGCCATCGAGGTGCACGATCACGCCTCGCGCAGCTTCCTGCAGTGGTACGTGGACGAGCAGGTGGAGGAGGAGGCCACGGCAGACGCCATCATCCAGCAGCTCAAGCTGATCGACGGTGACGGCGCCGGCATGCTCTTCCTCGACAAGGAGCTGGGCGCGCGCGTGTTCACGCCGCCCGCGGACGGCTGATCCCTCGCGCTATACTGGGGCCGTTGAATCAGCCCCTGATCAGCGACACCCATCCCCTCCGGCGCCACGCGCCTTGGCTGCTGCTCGTCCTCGTGGCCACGACTGTGGTGACGGCGCACTTCCTCGCGATGGCCCGCTGTCCCCTGCCCGTCTACGGCACCAACGGCGCCGAATACCTCGAACACGAGGTGAGGGACAACTGCGTCCGCCTGGTGGACAACGAGCCCACCGCGGTGCTGCTGCTGAAGTTCACCCGGCATCTCACCGACCTCGACGAGGGGTACCCACCCCTGCTGCACCTCACGGCGGTGCTCTGGGCCCGGCTTGCGGGTGACGGGATCCCCGCCGCGGTCCACCTGAACCTCGTTTTTTTGGTGCTGCTCGCCGCGGCCTCGGCCGCCGCAGCGAGGAACCTCACCACCCTCACCGCGGGACCGGAGTCCGGTGAGGCGCGGCAATGGATCGCCGTGCTGGCCGCCGTGACCGTGCTGCTGCTGCCCGCGGTCTTCGGCACGGCGCGGCGCTACTACTACGACCTCCCGATGACGGCCTGGTGCGCCCTGGCCTTCGCCGGCCTGCTCGGCGTCCGCCGATCCACCTGGTGGCTGCCGGCCGCCGTGTTGGGGAGCGGCGCGGCGCTGCTGACGAAGTGGACCGCGGGGTTCTACCTCGCGCCCATGTGGATCATGGCGGCCGTGGTGGCGCTGCGCCGACCGCCGCGCCTCAACGGGCTGCTCCGGCTCGCCGTGGCCGGTGTCCTCGTGCTGGTGTTGTGCTGGCCGTGCCTGCGGTCCTCCAGCACGGTGCGCGGCGCGCTGGGACCGATCCCCGAGGCCCTGAGCTCAATCTGGTCGGTGCCGCGGGTCAGCCACGGCAACAGCTTCGACTCGACGCTGCGCACCAGCTCCGACATCAAGCCCGTGGATCTGGGATCCTTCGATGGATGGCGCGACCTGGCCCGGCGGGTGGAGTTCTACGCCGCCGGGCTCGCCCGCTCATCGGTGGGACCGCTCATGGCCCTGGCGCTGCTCGGCTGCGCCGTGGTGGGCCGCCGCGGCTGGCCGGCCCTGGCGCTGGTCGCCGGGCTCGGGCTCCCCCCCATCCTGTGGCTCGCGCTGCGCGTGGACGTGGTCGACGAGCGTTTCCTGCTGCCCACGCTGCCGCTGGTCGCCGCCGGGATCGCGGCGGCCTGGGGGCGCGCCACCGCCTCACCGGCGCGGACCGCCGCGCTGGCCCTGGTGGTGGTCGCCGGCGCGCTACAGCTGCTCCACGTGGGCGGGGGTCTCCCCCTCGGGCCGCATATCGGACCGCGACCCAGCGTGCAGGATCGCGGCTGGAGCCTGGTCCGCGGCGAGCGCTGTGCCCCGTTCGACGAGCTGCACCAGGTGGCGCGGTCGGCATGTGGCGTGCAGGAGGACGGCGGTCGGATGGCCCTCAGCGGGTCGCCGGCACGGCACTTCGGCCTCGGCTGGTTGCTCATGCGCCACTGCGACCAGGACCTGGCCTGGGTGGTGCCCGACGATCAGGTCCTGGCCCTGCCGCGCATGGCGCAGGACACCGCACCGAGACCGCGCACCGCGTGGATGCTGGACCACCATCCTCCGGGTTGGCCCGAACCCGCGCAACGCGTGGACATGCAGAGCCACGACCCCGCCGTGCTGTACCTGATCGTCCTGCCTGGGGTGGCCGAGCCGTAAATCCCGTTGACGATCCCCGATCCAGCCGGCGACAATTCAATCAGGTAGATCGATGAACGCCATCCGCCCCGTGGGCCCCCGCCCCCTGCCCGCCGTCCGTGAGCGCGCCCGCGTGGCCGCGCCCTCGGAACCGGAGGAGCCGGTGCAGGAGGTGCAGGAGGTGGTGCGGGAGGAGCCGCAACGCGAGGCCAGCCCGGCCGAGGGACACGAGCTCCACGATCGCCGTCAAGCGCGCACGCGACGCGAGGCGGTCGCCATGACCTATGAGAAGAACGCGCTGAGATCGTCCAGGTTCAAGGCGAAGGTCTAGGGGCGGTCGACCGTCGACCGTCGACCGTCGACCCTTCTTCCTCATCAGGGGGTGTCGGCACGCGACAACCGCCGGACATTCAGGTGGGGACCCCGGCAGCGGGCAGGATCCAGGCCTGCAGGGCGATCCAGCCGATCACGAACAGCAACATCCACAGCAGCTCCATGGGACTCCTCCGAGCGGGGCTTCACCGACACAGAGCCTCCAGATGTGCAATTCGTTTCAACCTTTCGCGCGGACGCCGGCCTTGACGTGGCGGCGTGCGCGAACGAAGTTGACCCCATGACTGCCGACGCGGCCGCCTTCGACCTCGACCGGGCTCTGGACGCCGTCCGCGGCGCGAGCCGCGTGCTGGTGTGCCCCCACGACGATCCGGATCCGGACGCGCTTGCCGCGGCCTGGGCCATGCAGCGTCTGCTGGAGCACGAGCTGGGGGCTGCGGTGACCATCGGCTTCGCCGGGATCATCGGCCGGGCCGAGAACCGAGCCATGGTCCGCGAGCTGGGTATCCGTCTGCGGCGTATCCAGAGGCTGGATCCCGAGGACTACGACGGCGTGTTCCTCGTGGACACGCAGCCCGGGGCGAGCAACCACTCGGCGCCGGCGGGTCTGCGGGTGTTGGGGTGCGTGGATCACCACCCTCGCGCGCGGGCCGGGGGGGCCAAGGTGCCCTGGCTGGACGTGCGGCCGGACGGCGAGACGAGCACCACCATCGTGGTGGGCTACATGCTCGAGCGGGGTCTGCAGCTGGACCCGCTGCTCGCCACCGCCGTCATGTACGCGCTCAAGACCGACACCCGGGACTTCACGCGCGGGGCCGACGAGGGGGACCTGAGGATCTACGCCCACGCCATGGCGCGAGCCGACATGCACGCCCTGGGGCAGATCGTCAATCCACAGCTGGAGCCCAACCACTACGAGCTGGCCCACGGCGCGCTGGAGACGGCGCGCATCCGGGGGGCGGCCGTGGTCACCTGGCTGCCCTCCCTCCCCTACCCCGATCTGGTGGCCGAGATCGCGGACTGGCTGGTGCGGCGGCGCGGCACGGACTGGTGCCTGTGCGCCGGCGTATACCGCGACTCGCTGCGGTTCTCCCTGCGCACCGAGGACCCCGACGGCCGCGCCGGCAGCGTGGCCGTGCGGCTCGTGCGGCGCTTCGGCGGCTCGGCCGGCGGCCACGGCATGACCGCGGGCGGGCACATCCGCCTCGCGCCGGACGCGCCCGCGGGCGAAGCCGACCGCGTCTGGGGCTGGCTGTCCGAGGACTTCCTGTCGATCCTGGGCGTCCTCGACGAGGACGACCTCCCCCTCTGTCCCCTCGCCTAGTACCGCGCCGCAGCCTCCAGCACGTCCTCGTGGGCATAGATGGGCGCGGTCTCGCGCAGGGCCAGGGCGATGGCGTCGCTGGAGCGGCTGTCCACCTGCACCATCGAGCCGTCGGAGCGTTCGATGTACAGCGCCGCGTGGAATGCGCTGTCCTGGAGCTTGCGGATGGTCACGGCGACGAGCTGCGCGTCCACACCGTCGAGCACCTGCCCGAACAGGTCGTGGGTCATCGGCCGCGGCACCTCGATACCCTGCAGGACGCGGTCGATGGCGTCCGCCTCGGCGGTGCCGATGATCATGGGCAGCACGCGGCCGTCCGGGGCCTGCAGCTCCAGGGCCACCCCGCCGGACCACGGATCGGGGTACAGCTCCTTGACGGAGAGGCTGTGGAAGTCGCGGCCGGGATCGAAGGACTTGACCGTCTGGACGGGCTCATCGGGCATCATGCGGGTACCGACCATCCAGCCGGCGCCGCTGCACACGAAGGCGGTGACGACGAGGGCCACGGCCCCCACCACCAGGATGCACCCCCAGGGGGCGCCGCGGGACTCGCTCACGGCCTCACTCCCCGGGCGTCCGGACGATGCGCAGCTGCAGCGAGCGCACCTCGTCCACGCCCTTGAGGGCGGACACGCCCCCCAGCACCGTGCCGGTGAGGAATCCGCGCGGGAACTCGGTCAGCGGGACCACCTCGCCGTTGATGATCAGCTCCACCGAGTCGTCGGCCAGCGCCTCGCAGTCCGACGCCTGCGCGTCCCCGGCCGTGATGCGCCCGGCGAGCTCGTCGCAGCTGTACCCGCACCGCCCGCAATCGAAGCCCGGCAGCCCGGCCCGGATCTCCTGAACGTCGCCCATGACTCCTCCGTCAGAACGCCAGGCTCCCGAGGTACACGTCCGCGGGCGCGGTGACGCTGAACCGCAAGTCTACGGTCTGCTCCCCCCCGGGCGGTAGGGTCAGCTTCCACTTCATGATGCCGGGGCCGTCGTCGGGGGCCGGATCGAGGGCCGGCGTCGAATCCAGCAGCTTCACGCTCACGCGATCGAGCTCGGCCACGGGCAGCTGGTCCACCATGCGCAGCACGCGGGCCTCGTCGCTGAAGTTGCTGACCTTGATGCGGAAGTGGAAGGTCCAGCGCACGGTCTTCTTGCCCACACCCATGTAGTCCTGCTGCCGCGACACCAGCTGCCGCTCCACCCGCATGCGGTCGTCGGTGCCGAAGGGGAGCAGGAACTCCTCGCCGGGGACCACCGTCTTCTGCTGGCCGGATCCCACGTAGTCCGCCCCCACGAAGGTGGACACCGTGCCGGGCAGCAGCGGCGCCTCGCCCGCGTAGCGGAGCCGCGCCTGGCGGTACACCTCGGGCACCAGCTTGGGCACCGTGGACCGCTCCATGGTCACGTCGAAGGTCTGGTTGCCCACCGGCAGGCGCTGCTCGCTGCCGTCGCCGGCGATGGTGCGCTCGCCGGGGATGGCGAAGACCACCGCTCCGGTGCCCTGCACCGAGGCGTTCATCTGGCTGTCCACCATGCCGCCCACGTCGGCGGTCTGCTGGACCGCCTGCATCGGGTTGTGGCCGTCCTCGTAGTAGCCGCGGCCGGCCATCAGGTTGCCCTCGACGTTGTAGTCGTAGCCGTAGCTGTCCCGGCCCAGATACCAGGACGTCAGCTCGGGCAGCGCGCCGGACACGGACGGATCGGCCGTGGACAGCATCAGGTTCACGTCGGCCCAGTCCTCCCCCGTGGACTGCGCGACGATGCCGTAGTACTCCAGCGTCACGCGCGACGCGCCGTCGTCCAGCCGCGCGTTGTAGGCGGGCCGCCACTGGGCCCCGAAGAGCTGGTAACGCAGCCCCACCTCCACGGAGCCGGCGCGGTCCGCGTCCACGTCCACGCGCACCTTCATGCCCGTGGCCAGGGGGTTGTTGAGCTTGATCATCCGCGGCGCCAGCTCCTCGTCGAGCTCCCGCGCCCGGTCCTGCTCCGCCCGCAGCTGCGCGGCGATGTCCTGCTCGGCCACGCCCACGTACTCCAGCGTGCCGCGGATCTCGCTCAGGTCCGGCTGCGCCCCCTCCCGCGGACCGCTCAGCAGCGTCTCGCGCAGGTACGACCGCTGCGCCAGCAGCGACTCGATGCGGTCCCGCACCTGGCCCAGCTCCTCGGTGATGCGCAGCATCTCGACACGCAGCTCCTCGGTGTGGTCGGTCTCCTCCACCTCGCCGCGGCCCGACTCCAGCTCCACGCCGATGATGCGCGCGTCACCCTGCAGCACGAACGCGTGCAGGCTCTCCGTGGCGATGCTCAGCGGCAGCCCCTCGAAGGTCACCGCCCCCGATCCCGTCCCCACCTTCTGGGTCAGCACGCGCGTAACCAGCGCCCGGTCGCGGAACACCGTCACCTCGGCCACGTCCGAGTTGGGCTCCAGCGGCAGCGCCGACTGGGTCGAGGCGTACGGCGCCTGCTGGCTCGCCTCCATGAGCATGCCCTCCACCTCGTCGAGGTCGAAGGACAGGCGCATCTGCTCGTTGGCCTGCTTGCGGAAGTCGGCGCCGGCCAGGGCCGTGGCCGGCCAGAGCGAGGTCAGGACTGCGATCACCGTCAGGGCGCGGAGGGTGGGCATGGTTCTCCCCTTGCTGGAGGTTGTGATGGGTCTGACACCTGGAACGGGTGGAGGCTTCCAGGGTTACACGGACGGTGGACTCGCTTCCTACTGCTCCTCGTTCCGACGGTCGCCGTCGGAACGTTCTTCCTGGGGCGCTCGGCGCCCCGCCCCTTCGCGGCCCGAGCACCCCCCCCCATCCCCCATCATCGCCTTGACCTTGCGCGCGAAGCGACCGCGCGGATCGTGCGGCCTGCCCGGGCCGCGCCGGTGCCCGCCACCGCCGTGCCCCTTGAACAGCAGGTGGCACAGCACGAACAGGCCCACGGCCTGCCAGTAGGTGACCTCGGGCACCCCGAACAGCGCCGGCATCAGCCAGTTCCACAGCATCATCACCACCAGCCCCAGCACGAAGCCGATGGCGGTCACGCCCGCCAGGCCCATGGCGATCCAGCCCATGATCTTGAATGCCCTCATGTCGTTCTCCTCCGGGCTCGCTCGCTCAGTCGCGAGGGAGCAGCCCTCTCCTGTCGAGGCGCGCGCGGATGTGATCCACGGCCCTCTTCTTGCGCGCCATCAGCGTGCCCATCGGCACGCCCGTCTCCTGCGCCATCTCCTTGAACGTCCTGCCCTCCAGCGCGGACGCCACGAAGGCCTCCCGCTGGGCCGCAGGCAGCTCCTCCAGGGCGCTCGCCACCGCGTGCGCCACCTCGTCGCGTTCCATCCACGCCTCGGGATCCGCCACCCCCGCGAACAGCTCCTCCACCCCCGACTCCCGCGCCGACCGCCGCGACTCCGACCGCACCAGGTCGATGGACCGCCGCCGCACCATCGTCAGCAGCCACCCCCCCAGCCGGTCCACCGACGCCAGCACGTGCGGCGCGTCCAGCAGCGTCAGCATCACCTCCTGCACCGCGTCGTCCGCGTCCGCCTCCGACCCCAGCACCCGGCGCGCGCGCGCCGCGAGCTGATCGCCGTACTCGGCAAAGATGGCGGCGATGCTGGGTGTCGGGGTGGTGGACATGGTGGTGCGTCGGCGGAGATGGGGTCAGCTCGACGACTCTGCGGGTTTACCACAGCCGAACGGCGGGAAGGGGCGGTGCTTGCGCCAGTGGCGGGGGTGCGGGGGGTGCATCCGGTGTCGGCGATGGCCGAACAGCAGGCCGCCGAAGATCTTGGCCAGTACGACGATGCCGACGGCTTGCCAGAAGGTCACCGCCGTGATGCCGAACAGGGCGGGAAGCAGGGCGTTCCACAGCAGCATGACCACCGCGCCGAGGATGGCGGCGAGGGCGGCGGCGCCGATGAGGCCGAGGGTTCCGAAGAGTGCAAACTTGATGATTCTCATGATGGTTCCTCCAGGGTTTCATGGGGTGGTCGTCGCGGGGGGTGGGGGGTATTGCATTTTTTTTGGGGGGGGAGGGCGCAAAGCGCCCAAGAAGACGTTCCCTGGGCCGCACGCGGACGGGGGACCGTGGGAACGAGAAAAACGCAACACACAAATCCGATCACTAAACACTTGTTCAGTACCCCATCCTGTGCCAAGATCCCCTCAGGAGGATCGGACTCATGTCCAGCGCCGTGGATCAGCTCGCCCCGCTGCTCCCTTCCACCACGTACCGCCCGAGCACGGGCGGGCACACGGCGCCCTCCGCATGGACCCGCGACGGCCTGGCCGGCCGTCTGGTGGAGCTGACGAGCACCGAGGATGGCTCGCCGCTGACGCTGACCGCGTCGCTGTTGCTGGACGCGCAGACGGGCGGGGAGACCACGGCGTGGGTGGCGCGCACGAGCAGCACGTTCTTCCCGCCCGATCTGGCCGCGTGGGGGGTGGACCTGGACGCGCTGGTGATGGTCCGGGTCCAGGACATCCGTTCCGTGGGGCGGGCCGCCGACCGCCTGGCGCGCAGCGGCGCGTTCGGGCTGCTCGTCGTGGACCTGGGGCCGCGGGCCGACCTGCCGACGCCGCTGCTGTCGCGGCTGCTGGGGCTGGCGCGCAAGCACGACACGGCGATCGTCTTCCTGACCGAGAAGGCGCCCCACGTGCCGTCGCTGAGCTCGCTGATCTCCCTGCGCGCGGAGACGGCCCTGGATCACACCGGCGACGACCGCTTCAGCGCGATCCTGCGGGCGGCCAAGGACAAGTGCCGGGCGCCGGGGTGGACGCACGCGGAGCCCTGCTGTGGACCGCCAGGCCTGCGTTGACGTCCCGGCGCTGCCGCTGCAGGTGCTGATCAACCGCCGACCGGACTGGGTGGATCAGCCCGCGGCGGTGGTGTTGCGGGACCGCCCGCAGGCGCCGCTGACGTGGGTGAACGAGCGGGCGTGGGACCGGGGCATCCTGCCGGGGATGCGGTACGCGGCGGCCCTGTCCCTGGACGGCGACCTGCGGGCGGACGTGGTGCCGGACCACGAGGTGGAAGCGGCGGTGGGGGAGGTCACGGCCGCGCTGCAGCGCTTCTCGCCCGAGGTGGAGCCGTGTGTGGAGGAGCCGGGGGTGTTCTGGCTCAACGCGGACGGCCTGCTGGCGCTGTATGCGTCCCTGCGCACGTGGGTGGGCCAGATGCGCAGCGAGCTCGAGGAGGTGGGGTACAGCAGCGCGATCTCGGTGGGGTTCACCCGCTTCGGCTCCTATGCCATGGCCAAGGACCCGGAGGGCCCGGCCGTGCTGGTGGACCGGCCCCAGGAGACGCGGCTGGCGCGGGAGGTGTCCCTGGCGCGGCTGGCCATCGACCCGAAGTTCCGCGACGCCCTGGCCAAGCTCGGCGTGCATTCGGTGGGGGGGTTGGTTGACCTGCCGGCCGCGGGGATCGGCGAGCGGTTCGGCCCGGACGCCCGGCGGCTGCACTGCATGGCCGCGGGGGACCTGTGGACCCCGCTGCAGCCGCGGCCGATCACCGAGCCGATCACCTGTCGCAGCCTGCTGTGCGATCCCATCCTCGACACGACCCAGCTGCTGTTCCACGTCAAGGCGCTGATGCACCCTTTGCTGCGCGAGGTGGCCCACCGGGACGAGGTGCTGACCCGGATGGACCTGCGGCTGGTGCTGGAGCGCGGCGACGACCACTGCGACGCCATCACCCCGGCCGAGCCCACCCTCGACGACGGTGAGCTGCTGCTGCTGACCCGCCTGCGCTTCGAATCCCTGGAGATCCCCTCGGGGGTGCTCGAGGTCCACCTCACCGCCGACTCGGTCCCCGCCAGCCAGGCCCAGGAGCACCTCATCGGCGAGCAGATCAAGCGCGACCTGCGCGCCGGCGATCGGGCCCTGGGCTTCCTGCGCGCCGAGTTCGGCCCCGAGGCCGTGGTCCGCGCCCGCCTGCGCGACGGCCACACGCCCGAGGCGGGCTACCTCTTCGAGCCGGTCAAGAAGCTCGCCCTCCCCCTCCCTACCCCGCGCGCCACACGCCACCGCCCCCTCGTCCGCCGCCTCTTCACCCGCCCCCGCGCCTTCCCCCAGCCCTCGATCCGCGATCCCCGCGGCTGGATGCTCCACGCCCTGGGCAAGGGCACCGTGGTCCAGTGGGACGGCCCCCACGTCATCCAGGGCGGCTGGTGGGTCAAGGACCTGCACCGGGAGTACTGGTTCGCCACGACCAAGGAGGGCGAGCGGCTGTGGCTGTACCACGACAAGCTGCGCAAGCGGTGGGTGGTCCAGGGGCGGGTGGAGTGAAAGGGGTTGAAGGTTGAAGGTTGAAGGTTGAAGGTGAGGGTGGAGGTGGATGTGGGAAGTGGAAGGTGGGAGGTCGGGATCGGGGCGCTGGCCTTGATGCTGGCGCTGGGATGCGGCGGAGGCGAGCCCGGGCCTGACGACGACGACAGCGCGGCCGGGGACGACGACGACTCGGCCGGGGACGACGACGACGTCGGCGACGACGACACCGCGCCGCCGGGCGAGCTGGTCATCGGCGACGAGGAGGTCGCGGGCAGCTTCCACGGGGTACGACCCACCCTCGACGTGGACGCGGCCGGTCAGCCGCACATCGTCGCGGACGAGCCCGGCTGGACCGACGTGCTGTACATCTACCACCGTCTCGGCGGCACGTGGCGCGAGGAGCTGTTCGCCCAGGACAACTTCGGCTCGGACCGCAACTACCTGCCCCACCTGGAGATCGACGACCTGGACCGCGCCTGGATCTCGTCGTGGTACGCCACCACCAACGTGGAGGACGAGTGCGGCCAGGGAGTGTGGCTGCTCGACGACATGTCCGGCGCCCCCACCGAGGTCTTCCACACCAAGATCTACATCACCTGGGCCAACGGGAACCTGTCCATCGACCCGTACCTGCCGGACCAGGCCGTGGTCATGGCCCGCGACGGGGCCTGGCAGGCCGTGGACACCGCCGGGGCCGTGATCGACTCGGGGCAGATGTACTTCGGCTCCACCGGCGAGAAGCTGCGCTTCCTCATCGCCCCGCGCGCCGGCCAACAGGGTGTCTGGCACGGCGTGATGGGCGGCTGGACCGAGTCCCACTGCGCCTACCGCAACTCCGAGATGGCCGAGCACGTCATCTGGGCCGACTACGCGGTCTATCCCATCCAGGGCGAGGACGTGCGCCACCCCTCCCTGGGCCTCGACGGCGCCGATCCCGAGGTCGCCTACATGGCCGCGGCGTACGAACCCGGCGTCGTGATCAACGTCTGGGACGGCCAGCAGATGGTCTTCGACACCGCCGCCCTCCCCGTGATCGACCCCGCCCCCGCCACCCACGGCAACGGCACCGACCGCTTCGGCCCCCAGTGGACCCCCGCCCCCGGCGACGGGGCCTACCTGTGCTGGTCGAGCAGCGACGGCTGGGTCCACCTCGTCCACGTGGGCTCGGACGGCACGCTGGGCGAGGCCGTCGCCGTAGCCGAAGGCGACAACTGCGCCATGGCCACCGATCCGGACGGGCGTATCCACATGGCCTATGCCCGCGACGGAATGCGCTACCGGCTGATCACTCCTCCGGGCTGACCGACCGTTGCCCGCCGGCCCCGGATATCGTATCCATCCGCGTCGAGGGGAGATGCCATGCGCTGGTCTCTACTGCTATGTGCCCTGTTGTTCCTGGGTTGCCCCGACGGGTCGGACGACGACACGACCGGAGGTGACGACGACACCACGGCCGACGACGACGACACCACACCCGGCGACGACGACGACGCCACATCCGACGACGACGACTCGGGCGCCGGCGACGACGACACGGCCGGGGACGACGACGACACGGCCGACGTCCCGTGCGAGCCGCACCACGACTTCGCCGAGCCGGTCCTCGGGCCCCAGCAGGTGGTGCTGAGCTACGGCCACGTGGCCAGGAGCCTGACGTACCGCTGCGGGCACCTGTTCGTGCCGTCCAACACCGAGAACCGGGTGTACGTGTTCGACACCGAGACCCAGGCGCAGGTCAACACCGTGCCCACGGACGAGTGGCCCTACTTCGTCGTCCGCGACGACACGCGCGTGTACGCGTCCAACGTCTACGGCTACGAGGTCACCGTCATCGACGCGGTCACCGGCACCCACGAGGCCGACGTGCACGTGGGCGAGTTCCCGTGGGGCGTGGCCTCGTACCAGGGCATGCTCTACACCTCGTTCTTCACCGCCAACGATCCCTACGTGAAGAGGGTCGAGGTGGGAACCTGGGCCCCGGCCGGCACCTTCGACGGCGAGAGCGGGCCCGATCAGATGGTCGGCGCCGGCGACCACATCTACCTGATCAACGGCCGCAACATGTTCGACGGCTCGGACGACGCGGTGTCCGTCCACCAGATCGACGGCACCCTGGTGACCCGGCTCGAGGGGATCGGCGACGACCTGTACTCCATCGCCGCGCACACCAACGGCAAGGTCTACGTCACCGCCAGCGAGGACGACGCCGTCGTCGAGATCGATCCCGCCGTGCAGGAGGTCACCGCCACCTTCCCCACCGGCCCCTCCCCCAACGGCATCGCCTCCATGGGCCCGTACCTCTTCGTCGCCGACCGCGACGGCCCCTCGGTCACCGTCATCGATCCCGGCGCCGGCCAGACGTGGACCCTGGATCTCTCCGCCGCCCCGACGCCCGTGAACAGCCCCCGCGGCATCACCGCGTCGGCCAACGGCCACCTCTACGTGGAGTCCGATGACATGGTGTCCGTGTTCACCGACACCTTCTGACCGTGCGACGGTCGTGGTACCGTTCGCGCATGACGAACCCTCTACGCTCCCTGTGGCACCTGATTCTCCTCGCCGCCCTGGCCTTCACCCTGTCCGCCTGCGGTGGCGGCGACGACGACGACACGGTCGCGGACGACGATGACGCCACGGCTGGCGACGACGACGACGCCACGGCCGACGACGACGACGCGGCCGACGACGACGACGCCACGGCCGACGACGACGATGACGACGCCGCCGGGGACTGCATCCTCGACGGCACCTGGAACCTCACCCAGTTCCACTGCGATACGTACGACATCACCCCCGACTGGTTCGACGTCATGGACAGCACGGTGATGGAGATCTCGGGCACGCCCGCCGGGTGCCAGCTCCTGCTGACCAACTCCAGCGCCAGCTGCGTCGAGGTCTCGGAGTCGGCCTTCACCGTCGAAGGCGACACCCTCGATGGCGAGAACCTCGGCATCGTCAGCTGCACCCCCGACGCCTGCACCTTCACCCCCGAGGACGAGCCCTGCGCGATCGGCGACAACGCCGGTCCCATGGGCGCCTCGACCTTCGATCTCGACGGCGACACCCTCACGGTCACCGGGTATCAGGCCGACGGTCTTTGCGGGCACCTGCAGATGCTGCAGATCTGGGAGCGTCAGTAGGATTCCATTTCCACCTCCACTTCCACCTCCACTTCCCCCATCGAGCTTCCCTGTCCATTTCCCCTTGACATCGCCCCCCCCATGTGTCTACGCTGCGGAGACGTACAGCATCGAGGGGGGATTTCCACAGAACCTCGGTGACCACACGACGAACGCCGGAGTGCGCCTCCCCATGGTGGGGATCCGCGCGCTTCGAGCATTGGGGGAGTACCCATGACCGCAAAGAGAATCTTCGGACCGACCCGCATCGAGACCACCGGCGCCTCGTGGCAGATCAGCCTCGATCCCATCGGCGGCTTCGGCCAGGTCAAGGACGTGGTCTTCAACCTCAAGGTCCACAAGGTCAAGACCACGGCCACCACCACCGTCACCGTGGCGGTCAAGCACAGCCCGGACGGGGACCAGAACATGGCCGCGAGCCAGTCCACGCCGATCAACCAGACCGTGAACTCCGAGCCCGTGCTGTACATCGGCGACACGGATTCGGCCACCAACGGAGCGATCAGCGAGTACCTGCACGTCGACATCGGCGTGGGTGGCGGCGCGGGCGAGTGGGCCGTGTTGGAGCTGTTCATCGTCAACAAGCCGGTGTGACGTGCCGGTCGGCATAGACCAGTGGGTGCCGTGGGATCCTCAAGACGCGGATCCCCGGGACGCCGAAGTGGACCAGCGCCTCGGGCCGGATGACGGAGCCCCGGAGTTCGGCCGCGAGGCGCAGGAGTCCGAGCAGGCCGCGACAGTCTTCGAGGTCAACACCAACGAGGTCGTCTTCGACGCCCCGTCCGGGTATGGCAACGTGCTCGAGGGTGTGGGCGTCACCTATGCGGCGGACCGCCGAGAGGTCTACGCAGCGGGCAGCCTGACCGAGGACATCGCCGCGGTCGAGCTGGCCCACAACCACGTGGGGCGCTCCTGGTCATTGGGAGTTCCGGAGCAGGACTACGCCAAGAAGCTGCGCTACGGCGACGGCACCTTATGGTGTGTCCACCTGGACGGTGACGACCTCTTCGCCACCACGGTCCCCTCGTCCAAGGCCTGGCACACCTTCGCATCGGGATCCTTCGCCGAGCTGTGCAACCTGGAGTTCTTCCAGAGCCGCCCAGCCCTGGGCATCAAGCGACCGGTCACCCTGGCCGAGGCCGTGCCCGACAACGGCGACCTGTTCGTGGTGGTCGTGTACGATCCAGCCATGGAGACCCAACCCGAGACGCTCACGGCGGACAACCGCTACGAGATCAGCTCGCGAAGGCTCCTGCACTTGAGGTTCGAAAACGACAACCGCATCCACGTCCTGGGGGACTTCGAGGCCGCGACCAAGCACGTCGAACCGGATCCGCGTCGGGAGTGGCTGGAAGAGCACCTTCCATGGCTCGATGAGCTTTTCGAGCCGCCAACCGTGGACTCCGTGGAATCCATCATCGACATGGCTTGGCTCGAACAATACGAGGCGGGCGTGGAAGGGGTCGAGGGCGGAGCCCTGGTGCTGCTGGTTCACGACAAGCAGCCCGGCACGAACGACATTCTCGAACAGAAGCTCGTCTTGTACCGCTACCAGAACGACTCGGAGCTCTCGACCAGCGGTGAGGAGCACATCTTGCCCCCTGTCTCGGAGATCGGCGTGGCCTCGCAGGTCGCGGCGAGCCGGGCCGGGCTCGTGCACGTGGCGACCAATCCGATCTGGGTGGAGAACGAGGTTGGGGACAAAGTGGTCCCAGGGCATCTGGTGGGGTACACCCTGATGCACCCTCTCTTCTGCGAGCAATATCGAACCGAGCTGACCCAGCTGGCCGACGTCAAGGGATTGGCTTGCAACAAGCACACCGGCAGGCTCGCGGTCCTGCACGACAGGTTCTATTGCCCTGCGAGGGTTCCTCAGCAGCAGTTCGACCAGTACGACCATGCGGGCCACGCCATCCCGCCCTACCTGTCGTGGGCGGACGTCTACACGCCCGATCTCGTGGCCCACACGGCCAGCCACGACGCATCGGCCTCCGTCGGCATCCAGTCCAAGGACGTCGTCGCCATCGACGGCGAGTACGATGTAGACGAGCACGAGTTCGTAGTGGCCAGCGCGGGTGCAGCCATGCTCGTGCTGCTCCCCAACGTCGATCGAGTGGGGATGGCGTCCGAGGTCGTCTCTGTCGACCAAAGTGGCGACGCCGTGAGCCAGCAGTACTCCCTGGGCAGCGGCACTCCTACCGTTGAAGTCGTCGACCCTGTCTTGGCAGACGGTCTGGATCCCAACTTCATGCTCGCGGGGGGCGTGGAGGAAGGCATCCCCGTGGTCGGGGACGACGGGTTTACACCCATCGTCCCGCCGCTGCAGCTTCTCGGTGCAGTGGGTGAAGGCGAGTTCACCCCGTACGCAGGTTCCGGAACGGCCCCATGGCTCGTCTGCCCTGAGATCCAGGTGGGAACCGCCCCGTACATGATGCTGTTCTCGCACAAGTATCCAGACCGGCTCCTCGTGCTCAGCCGCCTGGGTGGCTGTCAGATCTTGATGCTCCAGATCCCCGAGGAGGACGCCGAGCTGCCGGATCTAGCCAATCCCGTGCTGAAGCACGCGCTGGGGCTGACGCTGCTGGACTCGTTCCACGGCGTGAACCAGGTCGGGTACTGGCCCTGCGGCATGACCCAGTCGGAGTCCGGTGACTACATCTACGTGCTGAGCCACTTCGACCGGAAGCTACGCATCCTCGACGCGGCGGCCATGCGGACGGCGTCGATGGACAACGATCCGTCAATCCTGGTCGGACTGGTCGATCTACCGGCGCGCACCCGTCTCCAGAATCCCGACAAGACGGTCGAGGATGCCGTTACGGCCACACTGGAGAACGAGGGCACCCCGCCTGCAGAGTTTCAAGGCGATGGGTTCGTTCCCTTCGGGGACACGGCCCATGTGAATCCCGACTACCAGTACTTCGACGTCCTTTCCGAGCTGACTACAACTGACGACGGCATGTACCAACTGGTGTTGCTCGGGGAAGTCGGCGAGCTTCACCTGATCCGTTCGGACGCGGGTCAATCAGAGGTGGTCATCAGTACGACTCTTCTGCCGGTGGCGGTCAACGAGCCCCGCGGCCCTGGTCGAATGCAAGGGGTATTCGAAGAGTGGGGGCACCTCGGAGTAACCCTGTGGGTGTACGTGAAGCAGTATCCCCACCTCCGGAACATGTACGAGAACATCATCGCCCCGACTCCGCGGCCACGACCGGAGGTGTTCAACGCTCTGGTCCAAATCAAGGTCCATCGCATCTTGGCTTCGCCGCTCTTCGAGACAGAGGTGTTCAACCTGGACAGGAGGTACCAAGTCTTCACCGGCGACGAAAACGCTGATCTCGTGATTCAAGACCCGGACCCACTCGGAAGACACATCAATCCCAGACGGCTCGTGTTCTTCAGCCGACAAACCCAGGAGATCTTTGTTGGTCGGTCGGTCTGGAGGTTTGACGAAGCAGACCAGACAGTGGTTTTTCAGCGATATGTCGTCGACGAGCACAACGAGGTAGTCGCAAACAGGATAATCGACGAAGATGACGACGGTGGCCTCTACGGTGAGTATTACGCTGATTCTCCTGCCAATACCCACTTGGTGAGAAGACTACTTCTCACCGGGAACAACTACCTGATCGACGAGGAATACTCACTCGGTGAGTATTTCCAGATGAAACCCCAGATCGCTCTTCGCACATCAGAATTGGGGCTTCACGCCGCGACAGCTCAGCCGACGCACGCGCTGGTCGAGATCGAAGCACTCGAGTAACGTACTTCACCGTTCGGTGTGAGGGAATCATGTACATAAATATCCATGGTGCCGCGGTCTCGATGACCATCCTGCTGCTGGGAGGTGCTCCTGCGTGCACGCCAGGCGATGTTCAGAATCGATGGTTGGATATCGATGCAGGGAATGACACTGCGTGCGCCGTGCACGCAGATGGCAGTCTTGTATGCTGGGGTGCAGAGTTCGGTGGTGCTATTGCACAACCCACGGACATTTCAGCATCTTCGGTCGCAATCGGAGGCTCCAACGCGTGCATCCTCACTGATGAGGGACAACTTGACTGCTGGGGAAACGATGAACTTGGACTGCACAGTCCTCCTCAAGGGGCATTCTCCGAGTTCGACATTGGCCCGTCGTGTGGCCACGCGATCGATTCGAACGGATCCGTTGTGACATGGGGCGACGACAGCTGTCCTGTGCCGTTGAGCACTGGTTTCGTGAACGTGAGTGTTGGGCGCGGCGATTTCAACAAATATGCCTGTGGCATTCACGATGTAGGGACACTCGACTGCTGGGGTGTAGCCGAGCACGGCGAGGAGGTGCCGCCGGAGGGCGCTTATGACGCGGTGGACTGTAGGGGCACCTGGCGCTCCTGGGCCATCTCCCAGAACGACTCTGCCATGGTCTGTTGGGGCGAGTACTGTGGCGGTCTCCCGGAGGGCAGGATTCTACAAACGCACTCCTACTATCACCACTCTTGCGTCGTGCGCGACGATCATCGAGTGATCTGCTGGGGAATGGACATCGGCGGCGAATTGGAGCCACCCGATATCGAGATCGAGAAGGTCGCGGTAGGCCACAATTTCGCCTGCGGCATAACCTTCGACGGCGAACTCACCTGCTGGGGCTGTGAGAACACCTGCGCATTCGAGGACAATTGCGGCAACTACGACTGGGGGCAATGCGATCCCCCGTCCCTGGATGACGAGTAGCCACACGCAATTCGCCCCTCGACTAAACACTTGTTCAGTATCCGATCCCGTGCTTAGATCCTCCCTGGAGGATCGGGCCGATGACCCCCCTGTGGTGCAAGTCCAACTACTCCTTCCTCGAGGGTGCCAGCCACCCCGAGGAGCTCGTGGAGGAGGCGCACCGGCTCGGCTACCGCTCCATCACCATCACCGACCGCGACGGGGTCCAGGGGGCGGTGCGCGCTCACGTGAAGGCCAGGGAGCTGGGGATGCACCTGATCCTGGGCTCGCAGGTGACGGTGGACGACGGGTCGGAGATCGTGCTGGTGGTGCGGGATGGCGGGGGGTACGCGAACCTGTGCCGGCTGGTGACGGTGGGGCGGCGGCGGTCGCCCAAGGGGGAGTGCTCGGTGAGCTGGGCCGAGGTGTTCGAGCACGCCGAGGGGCTGTACGGGCTGGTGGGGGCGGACTTCTGGGATCCGCCTGACGAGGAGGTCGCCGAGGGGCTGAAGGGGGCGTTCGGCGATCGGTTGTTCGCGCTGGTGGCGCGGCACGGGCGAGCCGAGGAGGTGGACCGGGAGGCGGCGCTGCGGCGGTGGGCGACGGATCACGGCGTGCCCCTGGTCGCCGCGGTGGAGGTGCTCTACCACACGCCGGCGCGGCGGCAGCTGCAGGACGTGGTCACGTGTATCCGCCACGGGGTGTCGCTGCACACGGCGGGGCGGCTGCTCAAGCCCAACGGCGAGCACTACCTGAGGGCGCCGGCGGCGATGAAGATCCGGTTCGACGACCTGCCCGACGCCCTGGCGCGGTCCGACCGCATCGCCGAGACGTGCACGTTCACCTTCGACGAGCTGCGCTACCGCTACCCGTCTGAGGCGCTGCCGGACGGCAAGTCGTCGGGGCAGTGGCTGCGGGAGCTGACCGAGGCGGGGGCGCGGGAACGGTACGACGGCCGGGTGCCGCCGCAGGTGCGCGAGCAGATCCACAAGGAGCTCGACCTGATCGACGCGCTGGACTACTGCGGCTACTTCCTGACGATGGTGGAGATCGTCCGGTTCTGCCGCGAGCACGAGATCCTGTGCCAGGGCCGCGGATCGGCGGCCAACTCGGCGGTGTGCTACTGCCTGGGCATCACGGCGGTGGATCCGGTGCGCATGGGGCTGCTGTTCGAGCGCTTCCTGTCCATGGAGCGGGCCGAGCCGCCGGACATCGACCTGGACATCGCCCACGCCCGCCGCGAGGAGGTGATCCAGCACG